>NZ_JBMOUH010000009.1:0-267736 GCF_049319745.1 Plantibacter sp. Mn2098
CACAATCAGGTGTTCGAGAGGTGCCTTCTCATCTCTTGGTCGCAGGTTCGAATCCTGCCGGGGGCACAATCAGGTGTGCAAGAGGTGCCTTCTCATCTCTTGGTCGCAGGTTCGAATCCTGCCGGGGGCACAATCAGGTGTGCAAGAGATGCCTTCTCATCTCTTGGTCGCAGGTTCGCCTGCCGGGCACAATTGGGGCTGTGATGTGGGGACAGCTACTCGGTCGAATTGAGCGCGCGTGGGCGGGGGTGCGATTGCATCTGCCGCGAACGCTCGCATGGCTGCTCGTGCCGCTCGTTGCAGTCGGCTGGGGGCTCGCCCAAATGCTGCCGCTTCGTATCGAGCACATCAGCGACTTCACTGCTGCGCTGTTCCATCAGGGTGTGGCGAGCGTATTCGCGCTGATCCTCGGCGCCTCCGCGCTGGTGAATGCCGCCATCGTGACGAGTCGCACCAGCTCGAATCCGCGACCGCGCCGATTCCGCACCTACCTCGTCTGGCAATCGATCGTTCTCCTTCTGGGGCTCGTGTGGATCGTCTGTATCGCGATTGGAGACGCCGCCTTTCTGTTCGAGATGGTTGTGGGCATGGGGATCGCGCTCGCGTCGATCGGAGCGTTCGTCGCGGCGCTGATGATGCGTCGCGAGATGGTTCGGTCGGCGCAGGGGGAACCTGATCGGGAGTGGCCCTCGGGGCCTGAGCGGAAGCGGCGAAGGCGAATTCGTCGCATCGCGATTCCGGTGGCAGCGGTGGCGGCTGTAGCGCTGGTCGTGAGCCAGTTCGTGCCGGGCACCCGTCAGGATTGTGAGCTGCAGGGCTACGCGACCGGCTTCGGCGGCGGGTCGATGCTCACATCGTGCGGAGAGTTCTCGATCGGCCCCGAGGTGGCGATCCGAGATCTGGAGAATTCCGTTCGGGTGGACATCGATACGCGGGGATGGAGTCTTGCGCTGGGCTTTCCGGTCCTGCTGCCGATCGTGCGGTTGACCGCGGTGCGGGTCGTGCCGCTGGAGCGCTGGTCGGTGGATGACTGAGGTCGGATTGTTGCTGAGCTAGCTTCGCTCGCAATGGTGGTTTTCCACAGACTGCATAGAATACCTGTTCTATTGTTCCGGCCTCGGGTATGCTCGAAGTATGGATATTCCTTCGACTGCGGATCGGGTTGCCGCGCTCATCACCGAACAGGTGCAGGAGTATGCCGAGCGCGCACGACAGATCGCCGCGTTGGAGGCCGAACGCGTTCGCATCCTTGCCGAAGCGGCACGGATCGTCGACGCAACCGCCCAATCCCTGATGCCCGTCGGAACGTCGCCGGCACGGGCACAGGAGCTGGCCAGGCGGTCGCTGCAGGCTGAATTGTCACTCCGTGTGCGAGTGTCGGAGCAGACGATCGCGAGATTGATCGGCGAGGCGGAAGTGCTCGTCGGGTCGCTGCCGGAGACGATGATCGCGTTCGAGGCGGGGGAGATCTCCGCCGCTCACGCCCGCGCGATCACGGAGCAGACCATCACCTTGGATCCCGCTGCGCGAGCCGAGTTCGAGTGCGCGGTGTTGCCTCGCGCACGTACGCAGACGGTATCCCAGCTGCGTTCCACCCTCCGCCGTCTGCGTGAACGGGTGCATCCCGAAAGCATCACGGTCCGTCATCGTCGCGCGGTCAGCGAGCGCCACCTGTCAGTGGTGCCCGCTGCGGACGGCATGGCCTGGTTGTCGCTGTACACGACTGGCGTCGTTGCGACCGCCGCCGCAGATCGACTCCTTGCAGTGGCGCTCCAAGCGTCACAGATCGACGACGGCCGCACGATCGCGCAGCTCCAGGTCGACGCCGCGAACTGCCTGCTGCTGGGCGGCGCGGTTGCCGGTCCTCGCGTCGAAGCGCCGCACTCCGCGCTTGAGGCTCTCGGCCCCGTGCTCGACGCGTCTGAATCGATTTCGGATCCGCTCCCCGAGGAGACGTGGATGGGTCTTCTGCCCAACCCGGTTGTGGTGTCCAACCGGATCATGCCCACGGTGCACATCACCGTCCCGGTGCTCAGCCTGCTCGGTCTCGATGACGCGCCTGCGTCGCTTGACGGATACGGTCCGATCGACAGTGAGACCGCGGAACGGCTCACCACGCATGCGCCGTCGTTCACCCGCCTCCTGACGCACCCTGAGACCGGGGCGGTGCTCTCCGTCGGTCGGGACCGGTACACGCCGCCAACCGACCTCAAACGGGCGCTCGCCATCAGAGACGGCACCTGTCGATTCCCGACCTGCAATCGGAACGTCAAACGTTGCGACATCGACCACACGGCCGCCTGGGCAGCAGGCGGAGAAACGAGTACAACGAACCTCGCGCATCTCTGCCCCAAACACCATCACTTGAAGCACGACACACCGTGGACGCTGACACAGGATCAGAACGGTGCGCTCATCTGGCGCACTCCCAGCGGTTCAATCCACGTCTCCGTGCCCGATCCACCCGATTGGGAACCGTTGCTCGCACCGCATCGGCCGGACACGCGACGACAGCACTCATCTGTGGGAGCGGGGTGACCCGTGCGTGCGCTGGCAGAATCAGATGGACGTCTCGTCGCGACGGTGGGCAAGCCAGAGGCCGGCAGCACAGCGCAGCGCAGACTGATCAGCCGAGAGGAAAGACACAGCATGAGTGAGCCAGGGCCCCGCGACGCAACCCACTTCGCCGAGTGGTTCGTCGAACGGTTCGCCGACTACTGGCAGACGGTCGGCGCGTCGCGCATCGAAGGTCGGATCGCCGCTTACCTCCTCATCGACGACTCCGCCGGCGTCAGCGCGGAACACCTCGCTGAAGCACTCGGCGCCAGCCGCGGTTCCGTCTCCACCTACACCCGCCGGCTCGTCGCGCGAGGGTTCGTGAAACTCGTCCGCAAGCCGGGCGACCGCGCCCACTACTTCGTGATGGACGGCGACGTCTGGGGCGGATTCCTCGAAACAGAGCAGCACTACCTGGCAAGCCAGCGCGCCCTCGCAACACGTGCGCTGGAGTACACCGCTCCCGGAGGCGCAGCACACGAACGCGTCCTCAACATGCGCGACTACATGGGATGGATCATCGACAACCGCATGCTCCGCAGCGAGTGGGAGCGCTTCAAGACCGATCGAGACACGGGCCGAGACACCGCCCGACCCACGCCGTGATGATCGGTTGGAGGCAAGACGAGGGCAGGACGGCCGAGCTCTCAGCCCCGCACCCGGGCGAGTGGCACCACCATCGGCGCACCGGTCTGCGGATCGGACACGATCTCTGCCTCCAGGCCGAACACCGTCGACACGAGTGCAGCGGTCAGCACCGTTCTGGGTTCGCCCTGTGCGACGATCCGCCCCTCGTGCATCACCACGAGCTGCGAGGCGTACCTGGCCGCTTGATTGAGATCGTGCAGGACGGCCACGACGGTCCGTCCGGCATCGCGCATGTCCTGACACAGGTGGAGCAGCTCCACCTGGTGTGCGATGTCGAGGAACGACGTCGGTTCATCGAGCAGCACGTACTCGGTGTCCTGGGCGATCACCATCGCCAACCACACCCGTTGCCGCTGGCCGCCTGACAACTCCGACACGAACCGGTCCGCGAGTTCCGCGACCCCGGTCGCAGACATCGCCCGGTCGACGACTTCGGCATCGCCCGGCATCCACTGTCGCAGCACCGAGTGGTGCGGATGACGGCCGCGCGAGACGAGATCGCGCACACGGAGTGTGTCCGGGGCCACCGGGTCCTGTGGCAGCAGCGCGAGACGACGCGCGAACTCCTTCGGACGGAACTGTGCGACGGGACGGCCGTCGAGTGTCACCGCGCCCTGCGACGGGCGATTCGTCTTCGCGAGCGCGCGGAGCAGCGTCGACTTGCCGCACCCGTTCGGTCCGATGATCGCCGTGAGTTCTCCCCGCGGCACCGTGAACGAGAGGTCGCTCGACACCGTCCGCCGGTCGTACCCGAGCGTCACTCGCGTCGCCACAAGCCCTGGCTGTCCTGATCGCTGATTCACACGCGTCCTTTCGTCCACTCGCGAACGAGCAGAGAGCCGAGATACACACCCCCGACGCCGGCGGTGAGCACACCGACCGGAAGCCCGTTGGCCCAGGGGATCTGCTGCGTCGCAAGATCCGCCACCACCAGGATGAGCGCGCCGAAGAGCGCCGACGCGACGAGGTTCGCACCGGGGGAGCCCGTCACCCGACGGGCGATCTGCGGTGCCGTCAACGCGACGAAGGAGATCGGACCCGCCGCAGTCACCGCACCCGCCGCGGCGATCACCGCGAGCACGATCGCAACGGTCCTGGTGCGGTCGACTCGCCCACCGAGCGACTCGGCGAGATCATCGCCCATCTCGATCAATCGCAGCCGCCCGGAGAGCAACGCGGCCGCCGGGAAGACGATCGCCAGTGTCACGGCGAGGACGCCGACGTCGCCCCAGTCGCTCGCCGAAACGCTCCCGGCGAGGTAGGCGGCGAGTTGCACCGAATGATCCCTCAGCCCGACGCTCACGACGTACTGGGTGACGGCGTAGGCCATCGCCGACACCCCGATGCCGGCGATCACGACCCTGGCGGGCGAACTGAAGCCCCGACCCGTCGACACGTGCACAAGCGCGATCGCCGCCACACCGCCGAGCAGCGCACCGAGCGGCGTCGGAATCATCCCCGGCCACAGCAGCGTCGCAATTGCGACACCGGCGCCGGCGCCAGCACCGAGGCCGATGATGTCCGGACTGCCGAGCGGGTTGCGGGTGACTGTCTGGAAGAGGGTGCCGGCCAGCCCGAGCGCCGCACCGACGCCGATCGCGGTGACGAGACGCGGCCCACGAAGCCGTTCGAGGACGAACCCGGTCTTCCCCGACGGCGGGGAGAAGAGCGCACCGACGAGTTCGGCAGGCGGCACACCGAGTCTCCCGGCGGTCAGCGTGATGAATCCGGTGATCAGGATGAGGAGGGCCACGGCGATGCAGCCGAGGATAGCTCGCCGGCGCACGGGCACGGCGATCCATCGACCGATCGTGAGCACACGCACGGCTGGAGCCGCCGAGCGTGCCAAGGCGCCGGTCATCGGGCGACCCATCCGCGTCGGACCGCCACGAGGAGGAAGGGAGCGCCGATGAACGCCGTCACAACACCGACCATCAGTTCGCCCGGACGCGCGATCACCCGGCCGACGATGTCGGCGGCGATGAGCAGCGCCGCTCCGAGGGTGACGGCCATCGGGAGCTGCCAGCGGTGGTCCGTCCCGACGAGTCCGCGGACGAGGTGCGGTACTGCGAGGCCGACGAAGGCGATCGGCCCGACCGCGGCGGTGGCCCCGGCGCTCAGAAGTGCGGCGGCGAGAATGCCACCTGCTCGGACAACGGGGACCCGCACGCCGAGTGATGAAGCGACGTCGTCGCCGAGCGCGAGCGCATTGAGTCCGGAAGCGAGCGCGCACGCGAGCAGGAAGCCGAGGACGAGCACGGGCGCAACGGTCGCTGCGGTGTCGAGTCCGCGTCCGGCGAGCGAACCGATGACCCAGTGCCGATACGAGTCGAACACCGTCGGCATCGTGAGGGTCATGGCCTCGATGTAGGCGCCGAGTACCGCCGACACCACGGCACCAGTGAGAACGAGCGGGATGGTGCTGCCGCCGGAGCCGCGACCGCCGACGAGGTACACCAGGATGACGGTGACGAGTGCCCCGGGCAGTGCGATCCACACCGTCCCCGCGCCACCGGCGAACCCGAGGAACGCGGTTGCGGTGACGACGGCGGCCGATGCGCCGACGGTGATGCCGAGCAGCCCGGGATCACCGAGCGGATTCCGGGTGATGCCCTGGATGATGACACCGGCGACCGCGAGGCTCGCGCCGACGATCGCACCGAGGATGGTGCGTGGGATCCGGCTCTCGACGACGGCGCGCACGTGCGCATCGCCCCCGCCGCTCAGTGCATCGAGGACCTGGCCGATGCTCGTGACTTTGCCGCCGGCGACGAGACTGATGCAGCAGACGACGGCGAGGGCGACGATCGCGAGTGCGAGCACCAGCAGACTTCGCGGGGTGGAGCCGGCCGCGCGGGATGTTCCTCGTTCGGATCCGCGCACGACGGCAGGCCGTTCGACGACGCCGGCTGGCGCGGTCGGACGGTCGCCGCCGTGCGCGTCGATCACTTCCCGAGCTTGGCGATGGCAGCGTCGATCAGGGGCACGTACCGCTCGAGAGTCCAGGGGACGGTCAACGGGTTGATGATCGACGAACCGGTCACGAATGCCTGTTCCTCCGGCGCGACGACGGAACCGCGGGCGATCGCCGGGATCTGCTGGTAGAGCGGTTGCGCCTCGATCTCCGCGCGGTTCGCCGCATCGGAGTAGAAGGTGAAGATGAGGTCGGAGCCGTTCAGGAGGTCACCGTTCTCGAGCCCGATGAGCGAGGAATCGGTGCCCTCGGTCTCATCGAGCGTCTTGACGACCGGGTCGACCTGCAGTCCGAGCCCGCGGACCATCGCGACGCGCTGCTCGTCCGCGAGGAAGACGCCGAGCGTACCCGGACCGGTGTTGTAGGTGTACGAGAAGCTGACGTCGCGGTACTCGGGGTGCGCGGCCGTCGCCTCGGCGAAGGTGTCGGAGATGCCGTCGATCAGCCGCGTCGCTTCGTCGCTCTTCCCGAGCGCTTGGCCGATCACGGACATCTGGTCCTGCCAGGTGATCGTCCAGGGGAGTTTCTCGTAGGCGACCGTCGGTGCGATGTCGCTCAGGATGTCGTACTGGTCCTGCGTGAGTCCGGACCAGGGGGCGAGGATCAGATCGGGGTCGAGGTCGAGGACGGCTTCGATGTCGAGTTCCGCACCGCCGGTGAACTGCGGTGGCAACGCTTCGCCCTCCGCCTCCAACGCCTCGTGGATCCAGGGGAGGTAGCCGGTGTCGTCGCTGCCCCAGGGGTACTCCTCGATACCGACGGGGACCGTGCCGAGGGCGATGGCCGTTTCGGCTGATCCCATGCCGAGGGTGACGACCCGTTTCGGTTGTTCGGTGATGACCGCGGTGCCGAGGGCATGCTTGATCGTGACGGTCCCAAAATCGCTTGAGCCGGCGGACGTCGAGGCTCCGCCGCTGCTGCACGCACTGAGCAGGAGTGCCCCGGTGATGACAGTTGCGATCGCGGCCACGCGCCGGGTGGCGCGCGTGAAGACAGCAGGCATGGTGGCCCTTTCGATGGGGAAGGGTGGTGCGGGAGGGATGCTGGATGGCCGGACGCCGGGGCCGGATGCTGTGGGCCCGTCGCGTGGATCTCCAGCGACCTGATTGGTAAGCCTAGCCTTACCTACGAGCATCTTTCAAATGAAATGAAAGTTGACGGGATGATGGCGCCTTGCGCGACGCCGTGCCGCCCCTGGACACGCGTTGTGAATCTCGTGCGACCCACTGCGATTGTCCGCACATATTACGTATTGATCACGTAGCATCGTCCCGGTCGAGTTTTCGAACGACGTCCTGATCGACGTGTGCGCGAGTGTTTCGCCGACCTGGATCCCGAGGAGAACACGGTGAAACTGCACGACGTCTACAGCGATGCGTTGAACCAGGCGACGACGCTCGCGGCGACGGACGACCAGTCGGAGCATCGGCCGCTGCTGCTTGTAGGATTCCTGCTCATCACGGTGGTCATCGGCGCGGTCGCCTACCTCTGGATTCGTCGAAAACGATGATGGCGGCCCTCGGCCGACCGAGCGAAAATCAGCCTCATGCTAGCCTCGGTGCATATGTATACCGCGGAATTGAATGCAGACAACAGCCCTCGAAGCGTCAGCTTCTGAGGGCTTCTTCTGTATTGAGGGCCTGTTTCACCCGTCATTCCGCGGTATCCAGTGCGCGTGTTCTCCACGAACATGCGCACAGCGACATACGAAATCGGAGTGAAGAATTTGACGAAGCGAGTCGCAATCATCGGAGCAGGACCCAGCGGCATGGCGCAGCTGAGGGCCTTCGAATTGGCACAGGCAGACGGGCGTCCCATCCCGGACATCGTCTGCTTCGAGAAGCAGGCCGATTGGGGCGGCCAGTGGAACTACAGCTGGCGCACGGGACTCGACCAGCACGGTGAACCCGTCCACTCGAGCATGTACCGCAACCTCTGGTCGAACGGTCCGAAGGAAGCCCTCGAATTCGCCGACTACAGCTTCGATGAGCACTTCGGCCGTCCCATCTCCTCGTACCCGCCGCGCGAGGTGCTCTGGGACTACATCGACGGTCGTGTGCAGCGCAGCGACGTCAAGAAGTACGTCAGGTTCAACACCGTCGTCCGCTGGGTCGAACAGGATTCCGAAACCGGAATGTTCACGGTCACGAGCGAGGATCTCGAGGCGCACCGCACGATCGTCGAGACGTTCGACGACATCATCGTGAGCACCGGGCACTTCTCCTTCCCGAACCTGCCGGATCTCGCCGGCCTCGACACCTTCCCCGGCCGTCTGTGCCACGCGCACGACTTCCGTGGAGCGGAGGCTCTGGAAGGCCAGGACGTGCTGCTCGTCGGTTCGAGCTATTCCGCCGAGGACATCGGCGTCCAGGCCCACAAGATGGGCGCCCGTTCCGTGACCATCAGCTACCGCACGGCACCCATGGGATACGACTGGCCCGCAGGCATCGAGGAGGTCCCGATCGTCGAGCGGTTCGAGGGCTCCACGGCCCACTTCGTGGACGGCACGTCCCGCCGGTTCGACGCCGTGATCCTCTGCACCGGCTACCTCCACAAGTACCCGTTCCTCCCGGACGACCTCGCGCTCGACTCCCGCAACTGCGTCTACCCGGCGAATCTCTACCAGGGCGTCGTCTGGCAGGACAACCCGCACGTCTTCTACCTGGGCGCGCAGGACCAGTGGTTCACCTTCAACATGTTCGATGCGCAGGCCTGGTTCGTCCGCGACGTGATCGACGGCACTCTCCAGCTCCCCGCAGCGGATGAGCGTCAGCGCGACATCGACGCGTGGCTCGAACGGTTCAACGCCATCGCATCACCGGCCGACGAGATCCGGTTCCAGGCCGACTACATCAGGGACCTGATCAACGCCACCGACTACCCGATGTTCGATCTGGACGAGGTGGTGGAGATCTTCCTCGCGTGGAAGCACGACAAGCAGGACGACATCTTGGGCTACCGGGATCGCACCTACCGTTCGGTGATCACTGGCACGATCGCGCAGACACATCACACGAGCTGGCTGCGTGAACTCGACGACTCGCTCACGCGATACCTGTCCACGCCGGACCCGGAGCAGGACGGGGTCGATCAGGCGCCGCTCGCGAGCGCCTGAGGTCAGACTGAGCGAGTAGCCTTGGGGTATGCGCGAGACCCAGGCCCGCATCATCGCGGAACTCAACGTCACCCCGGCCATCGATCCTGCCGGGGAGATCCGTTCTCGGATCGACTTCCTCAAGGAGTACCTGACCACCACCGGTGCACGAGGCTTCGTCCTCGGCATCAGCGGTGGTCAGGACTCCTCGCTCGCCGGGCGGCTCTGCCAGCTCGCGGCCGAGGAACTGCGGGCGGAGCAGGGCGACGCCGTCTTCGTCGCCGTTCGGCTGCCGTACTCCGTGCAGCACGATGAGGACGATGCGCAGCTCGCGCTGTCCTTCATCCGCGCCGACCAGTCGGTCACGTTCAACATCCAGCGTGCCGTGGACGGTTTTGAAGCCGAATACGCTGACGCGACCGGCACCCGCATGACGGACTTCGTCAAGGGCAATACCAAGGCGCGGGCCCGCATGATGGCGCAGTACGCGATCGCGGGTCAGCAGGGGCTCCTCGTCGTCGGAACCGATCACGCGGCGGAAGCCGTCACCGGATTCTTCACGAAGTTCGGCGACGGGGGAGCGGACGTCCTCCCGCTCAGCGGACTCACGAAGCGTCAGGGCCGCGCACTCCTGGAAGCGCTCGACGCTCCAGAGCGCCTCTACCTCAAGGCCCCGACCGCGGACCTGCTCGACGAGAATCCCGGCCAGACCGACGAGGCGAACCTCGGTCTCAGTTACCAGCAGATCGACGACTTCCTGGAGGGGAAGGACGTCGACCAGGCGGTTGCCGAGGCGATCGAAGCCCGCTACCGGGCGACGGAGCACAAACGTCAGGTGCCCGTCAACAAGTTCGACGCCTGGTGGCGCGCGGAGGGATGACGACGGGCTAGGAGTTCTGAGCGTTGACCGCGCTGTTCGCGTTCACCGGGTCCGGCGCGACAGGCGGACGCTGACCACTCGCGGCCTTCGCTGCGCGCTCGGCCTCGAGGACTGCGACGTCGTCGAGGATGCGCTGCGTCGTACCGGTGTCGATCGAGCGTGCCTGCTTCGTGTACGCGGCAGGCTGGACGGGAGCGCCCTGCGCACCGTTGCTGTACGCGTTGTGGTGCTGTTGGGCGACCCAGGCATCCTGGTCGGCGATGAGCGCCTTGTCGGACTCGCTTGCGTCGAGCGTCCAGGTGCGCAGGTCGTTCTCGAAGATCTTCTTCGCACGCGACGGACGTTTGGTCCAGTCGATGAGGCGATCACGGAACTCCTGCACGACCGGGTCGAGTTCGTACCCGAACGTCGCTGAGTTGCGCTTCATCTCGTGGAGCTGGTGGTTCGCCCAGTCGGCTGCGACGGCGGCACCCTTCACCGGGCTCAGCCGGACGAGGATGTCGGCCTGCGCGACTGCGCGGTCGTTCAGGACCTGCTCCTGCGGAGTGAGGGAGTTCCACACGCTCGCTTCGGTGGCTGCATCGATGAGGGCGGCGATCGAGGCATTCTTCTGCTCACGATCGCGCTGGTCCACGATGCCCTTGAGCGCACGACGGCTCACGCCGGCGGCCAGGAGCACGGACACCACGACGGCCACAACGAAGATGGCCGCAGCGAACAGCACGGGGCGAGCCTCTGACGAGGTCACCCACTCTACGAAGTCATTCCACCAGTGCATGTGCCGCAGACTACCCTCCGACGGGGTGCATCCCAGGCCGACGCTCCGGGGTCCTGGGGATCGTGATCGCGACGGAATCGGGAGGCGGAGATCGAAGGATCCGATCCGCATCATCCGTGCACGGCCCGGTTCAGGCCCGGAAGGCGTCGATGGCGTCAGACATGTCATGGAAGCGCCCCAGCTGGGCATAGCTGACGGAGGCGGCGACGAACCGCCTGGCGAGGAACGGCCCGCCCTCGGTGGAAGCGGATTCCTCGATGTTGCCGATGACGCGTCCATCGGTAGCCGTGATGCGCCAGTACCCGGGACGGATGTGTGCAGCGATCGGGCTGAGAGCCCGAGTGGTGGTACCGGACATGTGAGCCCTCCCTCGATGATTCGACCCGATCAGCCGATGATTCGAGCGTACGAGCAACCACCGACACCGCGAGGGAATGCCCGCGTTCAGGCAGCGGTTGTATCGTGAGGCGATCGCGCCATGTGAGTGAGGAGACACACGATGACTGAAACGTACGTGCTGGCCGGAGGATGCTTCTGGTGTCTGGATGCCGTGTATCGCACACTTCGAGGTGTTTCCGCCGTTGTGAGCGGCTACACCGGCGGCTCGACGCCGTCCCCGAACTACGAGCAGGTCTGCACGGGTCGTACCGGGCACGCTGAGGCCGTCGCGGTGACCTTCGACCCGGAGGTGATCCCGGGTGAGATCATCCTCGACGCGTTCTTCACGCTGCACGACCCGACCCAGCTCAACCGTCAGGGCAACGACATCGGCACGCAGTACCGTTCGGCGATGTTCCCGAAGAACGACGCGCAGCGCGAGGTCTTCGAGGCGGCGATCGACCGCGCACGCGAGTGGTGGGACGGTCAGATCGTGACCACGATCGAGCCGCTCGGCGAGTATTTCGTCGCTGAGGACTACCACCAGGACTTCTTCGCGAAGAACCCTGGTCAGGGGTACTGCCTCGCGGTCGCCGCTCCCAAGGTGACGAAGGTTCGTCGCCGGTTCGCCGAGTACGCGACGGTGTAGCGCCGTTCCGGCGCGCGTGACCCGCACAGGGCGCGGCGCCGGGATCCAGATCGGTCGACGGGGTCGGCAGGCTTCCTCCACAACCTGCCGACCCCGTCGTGTTGTCCACCGATCGTCGAGATCGCCACCATCGTGGCCCGCCGGACACGAGGCTGGACGTGCGGCTCGGAGGCGTGATCCATCGGCACGAACCACACCTCCGAGCCGCTCGGGCGGACAGTCCTCCCGAGACGACGTCTGGAGGACGCCATGGCAGACAGCATCACCCTGAGCGGGACGGTCGCCACCGTCCCGAACCACCGTCGGATCACGGACGATCTCGACGTCGTCTCGTTCCGGCTCGCATCGACGCAGTGGCGGTTCGATCCGGCCACGAAGGAGTTCACCGAGGGACTCACGAGCTGGTACACCGTCTCGTGCTTCCGGCGCCTCGCCGCGGCGGCACAGCACACGGTGCACAAGGGGCAGCGTGTCGTCGTCGGCGGCAAGCTGCGCGTGCGCGACTGGGAGAACGGCGAACGTCGCGGGACCAGCGTTGAGATCGATGCCGACGTCGTCGGCGTCGACATCGGTTGGCTGTCCAGACATCAACCGGGGGAGCGCGGCGCAGAGGCCGGCGTCTCGGACGCCGGGCCGGATGGCGGATCCCCGCGCGCAGTGGTCGACGCTGCCGGATGGGCGCTCGGTCCTGGTTCAGTTGCCGGAGACGATGCGCCAGTAGCGCTGAGCGACGACCGAGGTGCGCACGAGTCGGTCGGCGGCGGGCGTGACGCGGCAGGTGCCGTCGGGTTCGACGAGTCGCTCGAACCGACACCGTTCTGAGATCGCACCCGGTCTTGGGCGATCCCCAGGGCGGCCCCCGTAGAATGCGTCCCGTGCACAACAGCCTCGAAGGGGACGTCTCCCCGCGCCGTCATCGACTCCGTAGGAACGCCGGACCGAGCAGCTCCGGAGCGAGCAGCTCCGGGCGCTCCAGGAAAGCTGGGAGGGTCGGTTTCGCCGTCATCGGACTGACGGCGATGCTCCTCGTCTCGGCCTGCAGCCTGCTGCCGAGCGCCAAGCCGACCCCGACCGCCACCCCGACTCCGACGTCCACGGTCGCCGGACCGCCGGTGCTCGTGCCCGAGGGCACCGCCGCGGAGAACCTGCCGTTCTTCGACCTCGTGAACAACAAGACCCTCACGGCGAAGGCCGATGCGGGCGGCCGCGACTTCATCGACGGACTCGTCACGGCAGGGTTCCCGAAGGCCGACATGGAGGTCACACCGGACACCACGAGCATCGACCTCGCGGCGGACTCGATCCAGTTCTCCGTCAAGTGGAACGGTTCCTGCATCATCGGTCAGCACGGAGCGAACATCGGCTACCACTCCGAGGTCGCACCCCTCCTCGACACCGGACGTTGCCTCGTCGGCGCGACCCGGCCAATAGACTGGTAGACGACATGGCTGAATACATTTACTCGATGGTTCGCGCCCGCAAAGCGGTCGGCGACAAACTCATCCTCGACGACGTCACGATGGCGTTCCTCCCCGGTGCCAAGATCGGCGTCGTTGGGCCGAACGGTGCCGGTAAATCCACGATCCTCAAGATCATGGCCGGCATCGACACCCCCAGCAACGGCGAAGCGAAGCTGACGCCCGGATTCAGTGTCGGCATCCTCATGCAGGAGCCGGAACTCGACGAGACCAAGACGGTTCTCGAGAACGTCCAGGAGGGCGTCGGCGAGATCAAGGGCAAGATCGACCGTTTCAACGAGATCTCGCTCGCGATGGCCGAGCCTGACGCCGACTTCGATGCGCTGCTCGCCGAGATGGGCGTGCTGCAGGAAGCGATCGACGCCGCAGACGCCTGGGACCTCGACTCCCAGCTCGAGCAGGCGATGGACGCGCTCCGCTGCCCGCCGTCCGACTCGCTCGTCGTGAACCTCTCCGGTGGTGAGAAGCGACGTGTCGCACTCTGCAAGCTCCTCCTGCAGAAGCCCGACCTCCTGCTGCTCGACGAACCGACCAACCACCTCGACGCCGAGAGCGTGCTGTGGCTCGAGCAGCACCTCGCCGCCTACCCCGGCGCCGTCCTCGCCGTCACCCACGACCGGTACTTCCTCGACCACGTCGCACAGTGGATCTGTGAAGTCGACCGCGGCCGCCTGTACCCCTACGAGGGCAACTACTCCACCTACCTGGAGAAGAAGGGCGAGCGCCTCGAAGTCCAGGGCAAGAAGGACGCCAAGCTCGCCAAGCGCCTCGCGAGCGAACTCGAGTGGGTCCGCAGCAACGCCAAGGGTCGCCAGGCGAAGTCGAAGGCCCGTCTCGCACGCTACGAAGAGATGGCCACGGAGGCCGAGCGCACCAGGAAGCTCGACTTCGAAGAGATCACCATCCCAGCGGGTCCGCGCCTCGGTTCGACCGTCCTCGACGCCAAGAACCTCAAGAAGGGCTTCGACGAGCGCATCCTGATCGACGGCTTGAGCTTCACGCTGCCGCGCAACGGCATCGTCGGCATCATCGGCCCGAACGGTGTGGGTAAGACCACCCTGTTCAAGACGATCGTCGGTCTCGAACCGCTCGACAGCGGCGATCTGAAGATCGGCGAGACGGTCAAGATCTCGTACGTCGACCAGACCCGTGGTGGCATCGACCCGAACAAGACGCTGTGGGAGGTCGTCTCCGACGGTCTCGACTACATCCAGGTCGGCAACCAGGAGATCCCCTCGCGTGCCTACGTGTCCACGTTCGGGTTCAAAGGACCGGACCAGCAGAAGCGCGCCGGCATCCTCTCGGGTGGTGAGCGCAACCGGTTGAACCTCGCGCTCACGCTCAAGCAGGGCGGCAACCTGTTGCTCCTCGACGAACCGACCAACGACCTCGACGTCGAAACGCTCTCCAGCTTGGAGAACGCCCTCCTCGAGTTCCCCGGTTGCGCCGTGGTCATCACCCACGACCGGTGGTTCCTCGACCGCATCGCCACGCACATCCTCGCTTACGAGGGCACCGAGGAGAACCCGTCCAACTGGCACTGGTTCGAGGGCAACTTCGAAGCCTACGAGGAGAACAAGATCGAGCGCCTCGGTCCGGACGCGGCCAAGCCGCACCGTTCGGCCCACCGCCGCCTGACCCGCGACTGAGCATCCGGCCGCTTCTCCGCACTGCGCGGAGGAGCGGCCGTTTCCGTCCGCGGCGCACCCCACGACATCGAAGGACAACGATGACGAGACTCCACGTCCCCATCCCGCTGCGTTGGGGCGACCTCGACGCATTCAACCACGTCAACAACGCGACCCTGCTGAAGCTCCTCGAAGAAGCACGCGTTCGTGTGTTCTGGAAGCCGACCGTTCCGGGAGAGGAAGCCCCGCCGACGGCGGTGATCGAAGCGCGCCTCGACGCGGACACGCTGACCCTCGTCGCCCACCAGGAGATCGAGTACCTCGCGCCGATCCCGTACCAGCGGGATCCGCTGGACGTCGAACTGTGGATGGGCAAGATCGGCGGCGCGAGCATGCAGGTGAGCTACGAGGTCTACAGCCCCCTCGGCGCCACGCCGCAGGTGCTGTACGCGAAGGCGTCGACGACCGTAGTGCTCGTGGACTCGAGGACGATGGCGCCGCGGCGCATCGGCGACATCGAGCGCGCCGCGTGGGAGCCGTACCTCGAGGAGCCGGTGCAGTTCAGCCGGCGTTGAGCGCGGTGCGCTTCGACAAGCTCAGCGACCGGGCCACGCGCGGCCCCGACCACGCCCGGTCCCTGAGCCTGTCGAAGGGCCCGACGCTCACAACTCCGGAATACGGACCATGCCCTCCTGGGCAACACTGGCGACGAGCACGCCGTCACGACTGAAGATCTTCCCGAGCGACAATCCGCGTCCACCCGTCGCGCTCGGGGACTCCTGCACGTACAGCAGCCACTCGTCGGCGCGTGCCGGCCGGTGCCACCACATCGCGTGGTCGAGGCTTGCGACCTTGATCCCTGGCGTCGCCCACGGCACACCGTGGCGGCGGAGGATGGGCTCGAGGATCGTGTAGTCGCTCGCGTAGGCCAGTGCTGCGCGGTGCAGCGTCGGATCGTCCGGCAGCGTCGCCGTCGCCCGGAACCAGAGGGCCTGGTGCGCCGTCCGCCCGCCCTCGACGCTCAGATAGATGGGTGACGGGATGTGACGCATGTCGAACGGCCGGCCGGTGCCCCACGCCTTCGCGGCCGGGTGGTCGATGCCGTCGAGCAGCTGCGCCGCGGAGGGGAGCGTCTCCGGATCCGGCAGGTCCGTCGGCATGTCCACCTGGTGTTCAGGGCCGGTGTCGCGCGTCTGGAACGAGGCGATCATCGAGAGGATCGGCACACCGTTCTGATAGGCCTGGGTGCGTCTGGTCGCGAACGATCGACCCTCGTGGATGCGGTCGACCGCGAAGGTGATCGGCAGGTCGACGTTCCCGGGGCGCAGGAAGTACCCGTGCATCGAATGGATCGGTCGGTCATCGTCGACCGTCCTCGTCGCCGCCACGACGGACTGCGCGAGGACCTGGCCGCCGAACACCCGTCCGTGCGGCATCCACTGGGAGGGTCCCGTGAAGATGTCCTCGTTCGTCCTCGCACCCGTGTCGCTCAGGTCGAGGGCCGTGAGGAACGACTCGATCGCGCTGGACGATTCGGCGGCGGCGTCTGGACCGGTGGAACCGGGTGATTCGATGGAGTCCGTCACGTGCATCGCCTTCCGTTCACAGCCGGGCCTCGTCTCAGGGAAGACGGGCCCATCAAGTAGTTTAGAGAGGAGATGACTTCCTCTTTGATCCTCGCAGACGCCCACACCCGCTCAGACCTCCAGGTCTTCGTCGCTCGCGCGGCGAGGCTCGACGACTCCGCGATCCGACTCGTGGTGACCGGGCGTGTGCTGGCCGTCTCCGCGCCGGTCCTGTATCCGCGGGGGATCCTCGATCGGGCTCCCACGATCATCGGGTTCCGCACCTTCGCCCTCGCAGAGTCCGCGGACGTCGACCAGGTGGTCGCGCCGCAAGAGATCCTCGACCGTCTCGCACGCCTGACCGGGACCGGAGCGGACGTCGAAGCCGGCGCCGCCGGGACCGGTACCGACGGGCTCCGACTCGTTCTGCCGCCATCATCCAAGGCGGTCAGCTGGGCGGGACAGTCGGCGCCTCGGGGCGGTTGGCTCCAGACCGGCACGGTGGACTCCGCGCTGCTCGAGGGCGTGGCCAAGGCTGGTGCGAGCGAGGTCGCAGCGGCCCTTCCGGAGGCGGCGGGGGACCACATCGTGCAGAAGGTCCGTTCCGGCGTGTGGTCGCGCCTGTTCGACAACGGCCAGGGGTTGCCGACGGGCGCTGCGTTCGCGGCAGTCGGACTCGGCTTCCTGGGTGCACCGGAATCGGCACGGGTCTTCGCGTCCGGATCCTGGTTGCGGTTGACGACCGATCGTGGGCACGTCCTGGTGCGCACGGCGACCCTCTGAGCGACGTCCATCCCTGCCGCGACGCGGTCACGACCGAGCTGTGCAGGGATCACGAAGCCGTCACCTCGCGGCGATCGCCCGTCCGGCCGTTCGTCCGCTGAAGAGGCAGCCGCCGAGGAACGTGCCCTCCAGCGCGCGATACCCGTGCACGCCGCCGCCGCCGAACCCGCTCGCCTCGCCGGCCGCATACAGTCCATCGATCACGGCGCCGTTCGCATCGAGCACCCGCGCATCGAGGTCGGTCTCGATGCCGCCGAGGCTCTTGCGGGTGAGGACGTGGAGCTTGACGGCGATGAGGGGCCCCTGTTTCGGGTCGAGCAGGCGATGGGGCGACGCGACCCGGATGAGCTTGTCGCCGCGGTAGTTGCGGGCGCCGCGGAGCGCGGTGACCTGCAGATCCTTGGTGAACGGGTTGTCCATCTCCCGATCACGCGCCTCGACCTCTGCCGTGATCCTGGCGCCGTCGATCGGCACGTCCGGACTCAGATCCTGCATCCCGGCGATGAGCTCGGTCAGTGTGTCCGCGACGACGAAGTCGACGCCGTGCCGCTTGAACGCCTCGACCGGCCCCGGTGCCCCGGGGCCGACCCGTTTGGCGAGCAGACCGATGTCCTTGCCGGTCAGATCCGGGTTCTGTTCGCTTCCGGAGAGGGCGAACTCCTTCTCGATGATCTTCTGGGTGAGTACGAACCAGCTGTGGTCGTGCCCGGTGGAGCGGAGATGTTCGAGCGTGCCGAGTGTGTCGAACCCCGGGAAGAGCGGGACCGGGAGTCGTTTGCCGGTCGCATCGAACCACAGCGATGACGGCCCCGGCAGGATCCGGATCCCGTGCTGCGGCCAGATCGGATCCCAGTTCGTGATGCCCTCGACGTAGTGCCACATCCGATCGCCGTTGATGAGGTTGGCGCCGGCGCGGCCGCTGATCTCCAGCATCCGTCCGTCGACGTGCGCCGGGACGCCGGACAGCATGTGCGCCGGCGGGGTGCCGAGTCGCTTCGGCCAGGCCTTCCGCACAAGATCGTGGTTGCCGCCGATCCCGCCGCTCGAGACGAGCACCGCGCCGGCCGAGAACTCGAAGTCTCCGGTGACGGTTCGCGACGATGCGACCCCGCGCGCGACGTGGGATGGCTCGAGGACGCTTCCGGTGACGCCGGTCACGGCCCCGTCCGTCACCACGAGTGCGTCGACGCGGTGTCGGAAGTGCGCGGTGACGAGGCCGCGTTCGATGCCCTCGCGCACGGCATCGACGAATGGTGCGATGACGCCTGGTCCGGTGCCCCAGGTGATGTGGAACCTGGGGACGGAGTTGCCGTGACCGATCGCGCCGTAGCCGCCGCGCTCCGCCCAGCCGACGACGGGGAAGAATCCGACGCCGCGCTCTTTGAGCCACGCGCGCTTCTCGCCGGCGGCGAACTGCAGGTAGGCCTCCGCCCACTGCTTCGGCCAGTAGTCCTCTGCGCGGTCGAAGCCCGCTGTGCCGAACCAGTCCTGCCTGGCGAGTTCGAGGGAGTCCTTCACACCCAGGTGGCGTTGTTCGGGGGAGTCGATGAGGAACAGTCCGCCGAAGGACCAGAACGCCTGCCCGCCGAGGCTCGACTCCGGCTCTTGATCGAGCAGGATGACGCGCTTTCCGGCTGTGACGAGCTCAGCTGTCGCGACGAGGCCGGCGAGACCGGCGCCGACGACGAGGGCGTCGGCCTGCGTTGCTGTTCCTGGCGATTTCGGCGATCCTGACATCCTGTGACTCCTTCGGCACTGGGGTTGTCAACGATCGTAGAGCAGAGTGGGACGATCGTCCCACATTGCGGGTGGAAGTCCCGTCAGGATCTTGAGTGATGCTCGGGCGAATATCGTGCCGACCGCGGGGTCCCGCCCGGGTCGACGCGCCTCAGAGGAGGCTCGACCTCGTTTGTCCGCCATCGTCAAACGTGTTCACCATTGCTTGAGCGGCGCGTTCCAGATAGTCCCAGAGCGTCGCTTCGTGCAGCGGCGAAAGCTCGAGCGAGTCGACCGCGGCGCGCATGTGCGACAGCCATCGGTCCCGCGCATCCGGATTGACCGCGAACGGCATGTGCCGCATGCGGAGGCGAGGGTGCCCACGGCGTTCGCTGTAGGTGCCTGGGCCGCCCCAGTACTGTTCGAGGAACATCGTCATGCGTTCCGCCGCCGGACCGAGGTCCTCCTCCGGGTACATGGGCTTCAGGACAGGATCCGATGCGATGCCGCGGTAGAACTCGTCGACGAGCTTCTGGAAGGTGGGGTGCCCGCCGACCTGTTCGTAGAAGGTGGTGGGGGTGTCGTCGGTCACGTCAGGCCTTCGGTTTCTTCGTGGTGGGTGCGTCCGGCGGGACGACGTTCGTCGGTCTCGTGCGAGGCGGTCGTGCGCCCGAGACGCTCGCTGCGCCTTCGAAACCCGACAGCACGATGCTGTTGAGCGACGGCAGGTGCACGCCCATCTCGTCGATCGCCCGCTTGAGTCTGCTGCGGAGTTCTCGGGCGACATCGTCCTTCGCACTCGAGCGGGTCTTCATCACGAGACGGATCACGAGCGCGTCGCCTGAGATGGACTCGAGTCCCCAGAGCTCCGGTTTGTCGAGGATGCGAGAGCGCCACTTGGGGTCGTGGGCGAGCGCCGTGGCGGTTTCGAGCATCTTCGCCTGGACGTCGTCGACGTCGGCGTCGTACGGGATGGCGAGGTCGATGATGACCCGAGACCATCCCTGGGACATGTTGCCGACGCGGAGGATCTCGCCATTGCGGACGAACCAGAGCGTTCCGTTGACGTCGCGGACCTGGGTGATGCGGATGCCGACCGTCTCGACGACGCCCGTTGCGGGTCCGAGGTCGACGACGTCACCGACGCCGAGCTGGTCCTCCATCACCATAAACAGTCCGTTGAGGATGTCCTTGACGATGTTCTGGGCGCCGAAACCGAGGCCGGCGCCGATCGCAGCGGACAGCAGGGCGAAGGAGCCGAGGATGCCGGGGTTGAGCGCGTACACCACGAGGATCACCGCGATGATGACGATCGTGACGTTGACGATGTTGCTCAGCACGGTCCCGAGCGTCCTGGTGCGCTGCACAAGACGGACGGCTGCGAGTGGTGAGGCGAGCAGCGACTGCGTGTCCTCGACGTTCGCGTTCTTCTTGACCCCGCTCACGATCCGGCCGACGACACGCCGGATGACGTAGCGCAGGATCCACGCGGCGAAGAACGCGCCGACGATGATGACCGCGACGATCACGAGCTTCAGTCCGGCTTCGGCGAGGAAGGCGAGGACGTTGGTCCAGATCTTTTCCCATTCCATATATCGGGAAGTCTATCCACGACGGGTGTGGGACGCCCGAGTGCCACCTGACCGTGTGTTCAGGCGCACCGTCTACGGACGGACCAGTCCGTGACGGTAGGCGAAGATCACGGCCTGCACACGGTCGCGCAGCTGCAGTTTCATAAGTACGCGGCCAACGTGCGTCTTCACGGTCGACTCCGACAGGACGAAGTGCGCGGCGATCTCCGCGTTGCTGAGGCCCTCTGCCATCGCGATCAGGATGTCGCGCTCTCGTGGCGTCAACTCGTCCAGTTCCGAGTTCTGGTCAGCGTCGGCCGTTGTTGCGTCCGTGTCCGCGGGGAGCTCGTCCGCGAAGAGTTCGAGCATGCGCTTGGTGACTCGGGAGGAGACTGCGGCGTCGCCGGAGTGCACCGAGCGGATCGCGGAGGTGAGTTCGGCCGGCACCGCATCCTTCAGGAGGAAACCGCTCGCTCCGGCTCTGAGCGCTGCGAAGGCGTACTCGTCGAGGTCGAAGGTCGTGAGGATGATGATCCGGCTGTCCGGCTGCTCTGCGACGATGCGCTGGGTGGCGCCGATGCCGTCGAGGCCGGGCATCCGCACGTCCATCAGGATCACATCGGGGCGCAGCTCCGCTGCGAGCCGGACCGCCTCCTCTCCGCTTGCAGCCTCTCCGATGACCTCGAGGTCGTCCTCGGCGCCGAGGACGAGGCCGAATCCCAGCCGGATGAGCTGCTGGTCGTCGACGAGGAGGATCCGGATCGGCGAGGTGGTCATCTGTACTGCTCCTGAGGGATCGGTGTGCTGGTATGGGACGAAGTGCTGTGAAGCGGGAACCGTCGGACGCGAGGTGGCGGTCAGGGTGACAACCGAACGGGCAGCGTCGCATGCACCCGCCAGGTCCGGTTGCCGATCGGCCCGACCTCGACGTTACCGCCCTGGAACGCGACGCGCTCGCGCAGTCCGATGAGTCCTTGGCCGGCGCCGACGGAGGGCGCGTCGACGATCGCGCCGTCGTTCTCGACCCGCACCTCGACGTCGGAGCCGCGGTTGGTGATCGACACGTCGACCCTGGTGGGCTGCGTGCTGTAGCGGAGCGCGTTGGTGAGTCCCTCCTGCACGATGCGGTGCACCGCCAGTTGGACGGAGGGGTCCTCGATGGCGGGCCCTGTCGTGGTGAGCTTCGCGGGGAGCCCGGTGGTGCGGAACGTCTCGACGAGCGCCGGGATGGACTCGGCGTCCGGTTGTGGGGAGAGTGGAGCGCTGCCGTCCTCGCGGAGGACGCCGAGCATCCGGCGCATGTCGGTCAGGGAGGTCCGTGCCGCCTGGGCGACGGCCTCCATCGCGACCCTCGCCGAGTCCTGGTTCTTCGTGGCGACGGCGCCCTCCGACAGGGCGACGATGACGGTGAGGGAGTGGGACACGATGTCGTGCATCTCCCGGGCGATCCGGGTGCGTTCGCCGGCGGCCGCCAGTTGCGCCTGCTGATCCCGTTCGCGAGCGAGCTGCGCCGCACGGTCGACGAGCGCGGCGACGTACCGCTTGCGGTTGCCGATGTTGATGCCGATGAGGAGCCCGAAGAGGGCGAGGCCGGTGATCCCGATGACCGACTGGTACCCGGCGCCTGTCCCCGCGCTGCCTGACCAGGGGAGGAACGGCGTGATCACGGTGCTGACGAATGTCGCGGCGAACCCCAGCCACGCGTGCCTCACAGAGCGGTACACGGCGATGCTGTACAGCAGCACAGGCACCACGAGGATGTCGAATCCGCCCTCCGGGTTCACCGCGATGATGCTTGTGATCAGGCTGATCGCGAGCATCGCAACGGGACGGTGTCTGCGGAACAGGACGGCGACCGTCGTGACGAGGACCGCGATGACGGAGAGCACTGCGCGCAACGGGTGCAGCTGCGCGCCATCGCCCTCCGGTCCGACGACATACACCGTGACGGTGCCGAGGAGCGCGACGAGCAGGTAGAAGCCCGCGATGAGCGAATCCGCCACCCACGGGTGCCTCGCCCACCACTGCCGGATCACGCCGGGAGGTTTCGGGAGCATCAAATCCTCCTCCGACGGGAGGCCGTCCCGCCGGAGGAGGTTCTGCTCTGCACTCATAGAGCCGATGCTACGCGTCCCGTCGTCGCAGGGCCGTACCGGCGGCGACGAGTCCCACGATGATCCAGGCGAGGAGGACGAGGAAGCCCTGCCACGGTTCGAGGCCGCTCCCGCTCATCGGATGGGTGAACATCGACTGCCCGGCGTTCGATGGCAGGATCGTCGCGACCGTCTGGGCGACCTCGCCCGGGATCATCGAGACCATGATCGGGGCGACGAGGATGACCGCGAGGCCGGCACCGATCGCACCGGCGCCGCTGCGGAGCAGGAAGCCGATCGTGAGTGAGAACACCGCGATCATGGCGAGATACAGCGCCGACAGGGTGAGCGGGCCGATCGAGGACGCGTCGATCGTGAGACCGGACGGCGCGAGGATCGGTGTCGTCGCAGCGACTGTCGCCGCGACTCCGACGATGCCCGTGACGAACAACGCCGTCGCGACGACGATCGCCTTCGCGAAGAGGGTCGACAGCCGGCCGGGAGCCGCGGTGAGCGTCGAGCGGATCATGCCGGTCGAGTACTCACCGGTGATCGCGAGCGCACCGAGCACCGCGGCGATCAGCTGGGCGAGGAAGACGCCGAACGTCGCGACCTGCATGCCGATCGCCGCGCCGTCTGCGCCGGGCGGGGTCTCGCCGCGGAAGGAGGAGACCATGCCGAACGACATGAGCGTGCCGACGGCGACCTGCAGGAACACGATCGTCGCGAGGGCCCACCAGGTGGACCGAAGGCTGAAGAGCTTGATCTGCTCGGAGCGGAGGATCCGCGCGAAGGAGAGGCCCCCGAGGGCTTCCGCCACGCGGTGTTGTGCCCGATCGACGGCTTCCGTCGTGGTGGTCGAGAATTTCGTGTCGCTCATCGGACGCCCCCTGTGCGGTACTCGACGGAATCGCCGGTGAGACTCAGGTACGCGTCTTCCAGCGAGCCGGACTTCGGCGTGAGTTCGTGAAGGACCAACGCAGCTCCGGCCGCTGCGACGCCGACCTCTGCCGAGCTGACGCCGGTGATCTCAAGGAGGTGCTCCTCCAAGCGGGTGATCGAGACGTTCTCGCGGGTGAAGAGCGCCGCGAGCTGAGTGGCGTGCGGTGTGCGCACGAGCACACTCGTCGCCGTCCACTGCCGGACGAGGTCATCGAGCGGTCCGTCCGCGAGCACCCGACCCTTCCCGAGCACGATCACGTGGTCGGCGGTGAGGGCCATCTCGCTCATGAGGTGCGAGGACAGGAACACCGTGCGGCCCTCGGCCGCGAGATGCCGGACGAAGGTGCGCACCCACAGGACGCCCTCCGGATCGAGGCCGTTGACCGGTTCATCGAGGATGAGTGTGTGCGGGTCGCCGAGGACGGCTGCGGCGATGCCGAGACGCTGCCCCATGCCGAGCGAGAACCCGCCGACGCGCTTGCCGGCGACGGCGTCGAGGCCCGTGAGTCCGATGACCTCGTCCACGCGGGACGAGGCGATGCCGTGCGTCGCAGCCATCGCGCGGAGGTGGTCTCTTGCCGTGCGTCCCGTGTGGACGGCCTTCGCGTCCAGGAGCGCGCCGACCTCCCGCAGCGGGGACTTGAGCTGGTCGTACCGTTTGCCGCCGATCGTGACGGTTCCGCTCGTCGGGCGGTCGAGGCCAACGATCATCCGCATGGTCGTGGACTTGCCTGCGCCGTTCGGCCCGAGGAACCCGGTGACCTGGCCGGGGCGGATCGTGAAGCCGACATCGTCGACGGCTCGTTTCTCGCCGTAGCGCTTGCTGAGGTGTTCTGCCTGGATCATGACTCCACGGTACGGAGAAACCCCTCCCGGACGGATCATGCCCGGGAGGGGTTTCAGCGAAGCGCGGGTTGGTACCCGGGTACTACGGCTGTCCGGCTACTCGGCGTCCTTCGCCTGAGCGCGGAGTGCACGGTCAACACCGGCGAGGCTCTCGACGACCATACGACGGAGCGCTGGGACGCCGTCGTTCGCGTTGAGCCACGCCTGCGTCTCGTCGCGAAGCGCCGGCGAGGCCAGCGCGGACGGGTAGAAGCCCTCGACGATGTACTCGGCGATCTTGTAGCTGCGGCTCTCCCACACCGTCGTCAGCGACGCGAAGTACGGCGCGACGAGCGGACGGATGAGCTCGGGGTCCGCCACACGCTGGAAACCGAGACCGATGTTGCGCACGATGGCGTTCGGCTGGTCGTCGGCGTCCACGACGGAGGCGAACGCCGCGCGCTTGCCCGCAGCCGTCGGAATGGTCGCGCGGGCGCGAGCCGCCGCCTGCTGTCCGTTGGCCGTGTTGTCTGCGGCGAGCGCTGCATCGATGTCGTCTGCGCTTGCGAGGCCGAGGAGCACAAGACCCTCGAGGAGCTCCCAACGCAGGTCGGTGTCGATCGTCAGACCGTCGAGGGCGATGCCGCCGTCGCGGAGGCCCTGCAGTGCTGCGCCGTGCTCCGGCGTGGACGCGAGCGCTGCGAAGAACTTCACGAACTGGAACTGCGCGTCCGTGCCGGCCTCCGCCGCCTGGGCGAGGGCCCAGAGGCTGTCGCCGACGCGCTCGATCGTCGCCTGGCGGGCGGCGGGTGCGACGTAGCTGCGTGCGGCGAGGCCCAGCTGCCCGAGCGTGGTGCGCAGCGTCGTCGACTCCGTCTCCGTGGCGATGTTGCCGAGGACGAGGTCCACGTAGTCCGACGCCTTGGTCTCTGCGTCGCGCGTGGCGTCCCAGGCCGCACCCCACACGAGCGAGCGGGCCAGCGGGTCCTCGATCGACGCGAGGTGTTCGATGGCCGTGGCGAGCGAGCGCTCGTCGAGACGGATCTTCGCGTACGCGAGGTCGTCGTCGTTCAGCAGGACGAGGTCGGGCCGCGTGAGGCCGACGAGCTCTGCGACGTCCGTGCTCGCGCCGTCGACGTCGAGTTCGACGCGGTGGGTGCGCACGAGTTTGCCGTCCGTGAGCGTGTAGAAACCGATCGCGAGGCGGTGCGGGCGGAGGGTCGGGTAGTCGACCTCGACCGTCTGCGTGACGGAGAACGACGTGATGACGCCCTGCTCGTCGGTTGCGATCTCCGGCGTCAGGGTGCCGACGCCGGCGGTCTCCAGCCACAGCTTCGACCACTCGCGCAGGTCACGACCGCTTGTGGCTTCGAGCTCGACCAGCAGGTCCGACAGCTCGGTGTTGCCGAACTCGTGCTTCTTGAAGTAGTTGCCGACGCCCGTGAAGAACGCCTCGATGCCGACCCACGCGGCGAGCTGCTTGAGGACCGAGCCGCCCTTCGCGTAGGTGATGCCGTCGAAGTTGACCTGGACGTCCTCGAGATCGTTGATCGTGGCGACGACGGGGTGCGTGGAGGGCAGCTGGTCCTGGCGGTACGCCCAGGTCTTCTCCATGGCGTTGAACGTCGTCCACGCCTCGGTCCACTCGGTGGCCTCGGCCGTGGCGATCGTGGATGCCCACTCCGCGAAGGACTCGTTCAGCCACAGGTCGTTCCACCACTTCATGGTGACGAGGTCGCCGAACCACATGTGGGCGAGCTCGTGCAGGATCGTGACGACACGACGCTCCTTGATGGCGTCGGTGACCTTCGAACGGAAGACGTAGGTCTCCGTGAACGTCACCGCGCCTGCGTTCTCCATCGCGCCGGCGTTGAACTCGGGCACGAAGAGCTGGTCGTACTTGGCGAAGGGGTACGCGTAGTCGAACTTCTCTTCGTAGTATGCGAAGCCCTGACGGGTCTTCTCGAAGATGTAGTCCGCGTCGAGGTACTCCGTGAGGCTCTTGCGCGTGAACACGCCGAGCGGCACGATGCGGCCGTCGCGTGAGGTGAGCTCGCTGCGCACCACGTCGTATGGGCCGGCGACGAGCGCGGTGATGTACGAGGAGATGCGCGGGGTGGGCTCGAACGACCACGTCGACGCTCCGTCAGATGCCTCGACGGGCTCGGGCGTCGGTGAGTTGGAGACGACCTGCCAAGCGGTCGGAGCCGTGACCGTGAACGCGAACGTCGCCTTCAGGTCGGGCTGCTCGAACACGGCGAAGACGCGGCGGGAGTCCGGCACCTCGAACTGGCTGTACAGGTACACCTCGCCGTCGACCGGGTCGACGAAGCGGTGCAGGCCCTCGCCCGTGTTCGTGTACAGGGCGTCGGCGTCGACGACGAGTTCGTTGTGCTCCGCGAGGCCGTCCAACTGGATGCGAACGCCGTCGTTCACCACGGCCGGGTCGAGGTCGACGCCGTTCAGGGTGACGCGGTGCACGGTCTTCGTGATGGCGTCGATGAACGTGGACGAGCCCGGCTTCGCCTGGAAGTGGACGGTCGTGGTGCTGCGGAAGGTCTCCGGGCCAGTCGTCAGGTCGAGCACGACCTCGTAGCTGGCGGTGTCCACGAGCGACTTGCGCTCCTGGGCTTCGACACGGGTGAGGTTCTCTCCTGGCACTGCTGCTCCTTGCGACTGGATGCTGACTGGATGAGTCGACTGGTGTGGCGCGTCGACTGGACGCGATGTGACGTGCGACCGGGTGCTCGTGGCGACCCCGGTGCACCCGTCAACCCTATCCGAGCGACCTGTCGCAATGCGTAAGGAACCAGTGGTTCGGAAGCGCCTCTAGGCTGGATGCATGGCTAACACAACGCGCGTCGAGTTCTGGTTCGATCCCTCCTGCCCCTGGGCCTGGATGACCTCCCGATGGGTCGACGAGGTGTCGGCGCACCGCGACCTCGACGTCACGTGGAGCATCATGAGCCTCGCCGTGCTCAACGAGGACAACGACGTCTCGGAGGAGTACCGCGCGTTCTTCCCCCGGGCGCTCCGATACACGCGACTCGTCGCAGCAGCGAAGGACCTGCACGGTCAGGACGTCGTGAAGCCGCTGTACGACGCACTCGGCACCCGCATCCACCCGGGCGGACGCAGCGACGTCGACGAGATCATCGCAGAGGCGCTCGCCGAAGTCGGACTCCCGGCTGACCTCGCCGCGCTGTCCGAGACCGATGCCCACGACACGACGATGCGCGCAAGCCACTTCGACGGCATCAACCGGGTTGGCCAGGATGTCGGGACACCCGTCATCGCGGTCGACGGCATCGCCTTCTTCGGCCCGGTCGTCTCACCTGCCCCGAAGGGCGAGCAGGCGCTCGCGCTCTGGGACGGCGTCGTCGCGGCGGCGAACTACCCCGGGTTCTTCGAGCTGAAGCGCAGCCGCACCGTCGGTCCGATCTTCGACTGAACGAGGTCTCCGGACGCGGATCGGCCGCGTCCGGAGATCAATAGGATGGGATCCATGCGCATCCACATCGCCACCGACCACGCCGGACTCGAACTCAGCCAGCACCTCCAGGACCACCTGCGGGGCAACGGTCACGAGGTCGTCGACCACGGGCCGACGGCCTACGACGCGCTCGACGACTACCCGGCGTTCTGCATCAACGCCGCGAAGGCGGTCGTCCGCGACCAGCAGGCCGGGATCGAGGCGCTCGGCGTGGTGTTCGGCGGATCGGGCAATGGCGAGCAGATCGCGGCCAACAAGGTCGTCGGCGCCCGTGCAGCGCTCGTCTGGAACCTCAGCACGGCCGAACTCGCGCGCCAGCACAACGACGCGAACGTCATCTCGATCGGCGCCCGCCAGCACACGATCGAGGAGGCCGTCTCCTTCATCGACGCGTTCATCGCCGAGCCGTTCTCCCTCGAAGAGCGTCACGTCCGTCGCATCGCCCAGCTCGCAGAGTACGAGGCGACCGGCACGATCGCTGGCAAGGGCGTCGACGCCTGAACTGAACGCGCGGCCAGTCCAGGCCGTTGACCGCCAACCCCACTGAAGGAGTCACGGTGCCAGAGGGTCACTCCGTCCACCGCATCGCCAGGCAGTTCAGCGCGAACTTCGTCGGCAAGCAGGTCGCCGTGTCGTCGCCGCAGGGGCGGTTCGCCGAGGGGGCGACCCTGCTGGACGGCCGAACCGTCACGCGGGTGATGGCGGTGGGCAAGCAGATGTTCATGGAGTTCGGCGATGGCGTCTGGCTCCGTGTGCACCTCGGACTCTACGGAGCGTGGGACTTCGCGGGGGAGATCGTGTCCGACCCCACCATCGCCTCGGCGAACGGCCGGATGGGGCAGACCAATCAGCGCGGCACGGTGCTCGATGCCGAGGTGCTGGACGAGGTCATCCACGATGCGGACGGTGAGAACTCGGTGCACAGCATCGGCGCGCCGAGGCGAGCACGTGTGCGGATGTCGGAGCAGACGAAGGCGCTCGACGACTCCGCGGACGAGACGTTCCCGCCTGAGCCGGTCGGCCAGGTCCGTGTCCGGCTGCTGACGGACACGACCGTCGCCGACCTCCGCGGACCGACGGCGTGCGAGGTCATCGACGACGCCGGTGTGCAGGCGGTCATCGATCGGCTGGGGCCGGACCCGCTCCTCGACCCGAGTGATGAGGCGGGTGACCGGTTCGTCACGAGGGCGCACAAGAAGGGTTCGCCCATCGGCCTGCTCCTGATGGATCAGCAGATCATCAGCGGCATCGGCAACGTCTACCGCGCCGAGATGCTCTTCCGGGCGCGGCTCGACCCGCACAAGCCCGGCAAGAACGTTCCGGTCGAGACGCTGCGCGAGATCTGGCGCGACTGGGTCGTGTTGCTCGGGATCGGCGTCGAAACCGGCCAGATGATGACGATGGACGACCTCGAACCGGCGGAGTACCGCCTCGCGATGGCCAACCGGGCCGACCGGCACTGGGTGTACAAGCGCGAGGGCCTGCCGTGTCGGGTGTGCGGCACGAACATCGTCCTGGAGGAGATGGGCGCCAGGAAGCTCTACTGGTGCCCGAACTGCCAGCGCTGAGCTGTCGAGCACCTGAGCTGTCGACAACCTGAGCAGCCGAGAACCTGAGCAGCCGAGAAGGAGACCGTTATGCGGCAGAACCCCAGCTTTGTGCTCGGTGACGTCCAGGAAGTCCGTCGCCTCATCGAACGGAATCCGTGGGTCACGATCGTGAGCGACACCGAGGACGGCCTGGTCGCGTCGCACTACGCCGTTGTGCTCGACCCTGAACGCGACGACCTCACCGTCCTCGGCCACGTCGGACGACCGGACGAAGCGATCCACGGCCTCGGGGAACGCGAGATCATGATCGTGGTCCAGGGGCCGCACGGCTACATCTCGCCAGGATGGTACGACGCGAATCCGGCAGTCCCGACCTGGAACTTCGTCGCGGCGCACCTCACCGGCACCCCGGAGATCCTCAGCGCGGAGGAGAACTACGCCGTGCTCGGGCAGCTCGTCGAGCACTTCGAAGCGCGGATGCCGGAGCCTCGCCTGATGGAGGGGACCGCGGACGATGCGGCGTATGCGCAGCGGATCAGCGGCGGTACCGTCGGATTCCGCCTGACGCCGACGAAGGTCGTCGCCAAGCGCAAGCTCAGCCAGAACAAGGCGCCGGAAGTCGTCGATCGCATCATCCTCGAACTGGAGGAGGGCGAGCAGTACCGCAATCCGGAGCTCGCGGCAGAGATGCGCCGGGCCAAGCGATGACGGGCGAATCGGCGCACACCGCGTCACAGCCGGCGCTGGATGCGCTCGTCACCGTCGTGCGCGGCGCCAGAGTGAGCGGGCCTCATCAGGGCGGGGTCTCCGGTGCGGAGCCGGTCGACATCGTCCTGCGCGACGGCGAGATCGTGGAGATCGCGCTAAGTGGCACCTCGACGACCGGACCGCACGCCGTCATCATCGATGCAGCGGGCGGCTACGTGCTCCCCGGTCTGTGGGACCACCACGTGCACTTCACCCAGTGGGCGCAGACCTCGCGCCGCATCGACCTGTCTGGCGCGACGTCCGCCGCTGACGCGGCTCGAATCGTCGGCGAGCGTGCAGGGGCGGGCAGCGGCCGCATCGAGGGCGCCCTGTTCCGTGACGCCCTCTGGTCCGACGCACCGCATCGTTCGCTCCTCGATGCGGTCGCGCCCGATCGCGAAGTCGTCCTCGTGAGCGCCGACCTGCACTGCTCGTGGCTCAACTCGGCCGCCCTCGTCGCGCTCGGCATCGGCGACCATCCGACGGGTCTGTTGCGAGAGGAGGAGTCGTTCTCCATGCTCAAGCAGCTCGACTCCGTGCCGGAGGAGGTGTCGGACCGGTGGGTCGCCGATGCAGCCGCGGCCGCTGCTGCGCGCGGCGTGGTCGGCATCGTCGATCTGGAGATGCGGTGGAACGCGGGCGACTGGCTCCGGCGCGCCGCGGCAGGTCATCGGTCCCTCCGGGTCGAGTTCGGCATCTATCCCGAACACCTGGACCGCGCCATCGGCGCCGGTCTCGCGAGCGGTGCGATCCTCGCCGGGACGGACGGGCTCATCGAGGTCGGTCCGTTCAAGGTGATCACGGACGGCTCGCTCAACACCAGAACGGCGTACTGCGACGACGTGTATCCCGGCCTCGAAGGCACACGCGGCGCCCACGGCATCCTGAGCGTCGATCCTGAGCACCTGACCGCGCTGCTCCGGGTCGCGACGTCCTCCGGACTCCGCTGCGCCGTCCACGCGATCGGAGATCGCGCCAACAGCTTCGCGCTCGACGCGATAGCCGAGACGGGCGCGGCCGGTTCGATCGAGCACGCGCAACTCGTGCGCGACGTCGACGTCCCGCGTTTCGCGGAGCTCGGGATCGCTGCGAGTGTGCAGCCGGAGCACGCGATGGACGACCGCGACGTCGCCGACGTCCAGTGGGCCGGGCGCACCGACCGGGCGTTCGTCCTGCGCAGCCTGCTCGATGCGAGCGCCAGGGTGCTCCTCGGCTCCGACGCGCCCGTGGCCCCGCTCGACCCCTGGGTGTCGATCTCTGCAGCCGTCGGGCGGTCGAGGGACGGCCGCGAGCCGTGGCACCCCGAGCAGGCGCTGACGATCGACGAAGCCATCGAGGCGTCCACACGCACCGGACTCGAGTACGTGGGCGTCGGGCAACCAGCAGACCTCATCGTCGTCGACCGGGATCCATTCACCGCCACGGCCGATGAGCTGCGCACGATGCCCGTCCGGCTCACGCTGCTCGGTGGAGCCGTCACGCACCGCGCGTGAGCGTCACACTTCGAAGCCGCGCCCATCGAACGCATACCGGGGGATAACCCCCGGGTATGCTCGGGCGGCCGCCGGATGTCGGATGCTGGGGGGATCCGAGAGTCTGAGGTCATGACATCCGATAGCCTCACCGACATGCACTACCGAGACGCGCAGGGTACCGTCCCGCTCCGGGACGGTGACTTCCCCGGAGGGTTCGCACCCGTCCCGCACGACGCGTCGACCCACGGGAGGACCGGGTACCGCGCGCTGTGGGCCGCGGTCCCCGGCGGCCTGGCATTCCTCCTCCCTCTGCTCCCGATCGTGGTGATCGGCCTCAGCATCGTCTCCAGTGTGTTCTCCACCGGCATCGGGCTCGCCGTGCTTGGCATCGGGATCCCCATCGTCGTCGGCGCACTGTGGCTGTCGCGGTTCTTCGCCGAGACCGAGCGCATCCGACTCCGCACCACCTCGCTCCCGCCGATCGCGGCGCCTGCCTGGGACAGGCACGACCCGCGCGTCGCAGCGGTCGACCGCGGCTTCCTCGGCCGCCTTCTCCAACCGCTCGCCAACGGTCGATGGTGGCTTGCACTCGTCCACACGCTCGTGGTGAACCCCGTGGTCGGCACCGTGACATGGTCGATCACGATCACGTGGCTCTCCACAGCCCTGGCCGGCGTCACCTACTGGTTGTGGGCGTGGTCCTTGCCGGACTCGGACGGCAACCACTCCCTGCCCGATCTCATCTGGGAGTGGGCGAACCCCGGCTCGTTCGAAGCCGGCACGGCTCCCGTGATCTCGCCGGTCTTCGTCGCCGTCGTGTACGCGGTGATCGGACTCGTCTTCCTGGCGACGCTGCCGTTCGTCGTCCGCGGTCTTGTGCTCATCCACCACGGCATCGCCCGCGGCATGATCGGTGCCTGGGCCTCGGAAGGACTCCGGGCGGAGCTCGATGTCGCCGAGGCGGCGCGCACCGCAGCACTCGCCGCGGAGGACACCTCGATCCGCAGGCTCGAACGGGACATCCACGACGGACCGCAGCAGCGCCTCATCCGCCTGCAGATGGACATCGCCGCAGCCGAACGACGTCTCGACAGCGATCCGGAGGCGACCAGGACGCTCCTGGCGGAGGCGTCGACCCACGCGAAGGACGCCCTCGACGAACTCAGGGCGCTCTCGAAGGGCCTCGCGCCGCCGCTGCTGCAGGACCGCGGACTCGTCCCGGCGCTCGAGTCGCTCTCCGCCCGCTCCGTCGTCCCGACGACCACGCACCTCACCGACCTCACGGGGCGTGTCCTGCCGCCTGAGGTCGAGCGAAGCGCGTACTTCATCGCTGCGGAGCTGCTGACGAACGTCGCGAAGCACGCGCAGGCCACATCGGCGTTCCTCACCGCGACCGTGTCGGATCAGCGGTCCGACGGCGCCAGGGCTGCAGGTTCGCTCCTCGTCATCACCGTGACGGACAACGGACGCGGGGGAGCTGCGCCCGTCCTCGGACACGGGCTCGCCGGTCTGGACGACCGCGTCAGAGGATTGAACGGCACCCTCACCTTGGACAGCCCGATCGGTGGGCCGACGACCGTCGCCGTGACGATCCCGCTCCCGGCCGGTACGAGCCGCTCCGCAGCCGTGCCCCCGGCCGCGCGGACGGTGCCGCCCGCCGAACCCGTATCCTGACCTCGTGGAAGAGCAAGCACCGTCACACCGCCTGCGGGTCGCGATCGCCGAGGATTCGACCCTCCTGCGCGAGGGGCTGCTCCGGCTGTTCGACGAGGCCGGGTTCACGACCGTCGGCGCCTACGGCGACGCGGATGCGCTCGTCGGCGCGATCGATGCCGACGCCCCTGACGTCGTGGTGATGGACGTGCGGATGCCGCCGAGCTTCCGTGACGAGGGTGTGCGCGCGGCGATCGAGATCCGACGCACGAGGCCGGGTGTCGGAGTGCTCCTGCTCAGCCAGTACGTGGAGACCGTCTATGCGCAGGAGCTGCTCGCGCAGGGCTCCGGCGGCGTCGGATATCTGCTCAAGGACCGGGTGACCTCCCTTGAGCAGATCCAGGATGCGATCGAACGGCTGGCTGCCGGTGGAACCGTGCTCGACCCCATCGTGGTGGGGGAGCTGCTGGCCGGACGCCAGCATCCGCTCGGCTCCTTGACGGCGCGCGAACGGGACGTCCTCGAGCGGATGGCGGCCGGCAGAACCAACCAGGGCATCGCCTCCGCGCTGCACGTGGGCGTCGGCGCCGTCGAGAAGCACGTCGGTTCGATCTTCCAGAAGCTCGGACTCGAAGACTCCGGTACGGATCATCGCCGGGTGCTTGCCGTGCTCGCGTTCCTGCAACAGCCGGGCTGAGCACCCGGCTGCCGCGCGCGATCCGACTGATCGTGTCCACAGACGACAACAGCGGGACCGCATGTGCGGTCCCGCTGTTGTGCTGATGCTTCAGGAGAGGTGCGGCGCGTCGCCGCGGGCGCCCTACTGGCTGATGTGTGCGAAGAGGAACCAGCGGTCCTTCTCGAGGCCGCGGGCGATCTCGATGGCGACGTCCTGGCTGACCAGGTCGAGGTCGTCGAGCTCGTCGACGGCGGTCTTGACCGAGACGGCGGCGGCGTCGAGGAGCGCGATGACCTCGGCGATGGTGCGGTCGGACTGCTGGAAGCCTTCGCTGATCTGCGGGGTCGTGGCCTTGGCTGCGACCGTGCTGAGGCGAGCGTCGACGGGCAGGCCCAGGGCGACGATCCGCTCAGCGGCCGTGTCGGCCCAATCCTGTGCGTGGGCAACGACGGTGTCGAGGAGCTCGTGCACACCGATGAAGTTGGCGCCGCGCACGTGCCAGTGCGCCTGCTTGCCGTTCACGACGATGGCGGTGAGGTCGACGACCACCGGGCTGAGGAACTGGGCGACGCCTGCGGCGACGTCCGGGTTGGCGATGGTCTCCGGGACGGTGGTGATCTTGCTCATGTGTTGGGTTCCCCTTCATGCTTCGTTGTTGGGTACAACGCTACTCAGCCCCTGAAATTCCGCAAGCAAGTCAAGGCTGTACTTACGAAGCTGAGGCTCAGCTCACCCGAGTGCTCACCCGTTGGGGACACCCATCGGACGGCTGCGCTAGCGTTGGCGGATGACTGACGGAGCGATCATCAAGTCCCTGCCAGGCGGCCGGGAGCCGCACCTCGATCGGACGAGTTTCGTCGCGCAGGGGGCGGCGATCGTCGGCGCCGTCACGCTCGCAGCGAACACGAGCGTCTGGTACAACGCCGTCCTCCGCGCCGATTCGAACACCATCGCGGTGGGGGAGGGCAGCAACCTCCAGGACGGCGTCGCCGTGCACGTCGACGCCGGGTTCCCGACCGTCATCGGCCGTAACGTGTCGGTCGGACACAATGCGGTCGTGCACGGATGCACCGTCGAGGACGACTGCCTCATCGGTATGGGATCCGTCGTCCTGAGTGGCGCGGTCATCGGCGCCGGATCGCTCGTGGCGGGTGGAGCCGTCGTCCTGGAGGGCTTCGTCGTGCCGCCCGGCTCCCTCGTGGCCGGCGTCCCGGCCAAGGTCCGTCGGCCCCTGACGCCTGAGGAGCAGGCATCCATCCGCTCCAACGCAGCCAACTACATCGCCAACGCCGCACTGCACCGCTCCGAGTAACAGCCCGCGAACTGTCACTCCTGGCTGCTCTGACACGCCCCATGCCAGCCACGACTGACAGCTCGCGGGCTGTCGAGGGTGGGGGTTGGCGGGGAGGCGGGGTGGCGGGTCAGCTGCGCGTGCGCTTGCGGGCGCGGCGCTGGGCGGCGAGCGATGCGCCGAGGCAGACGACACAGCCGACCATGAGCATCACTCCGACACCGAACCGGCCGAAGGCGAAGCTCAGACCGCCGAGGACGAACACGACGGCGCCGATGATCGTCCACAGCTGGGCGATGCGCATGCGGTCTCCTCGTCGTCGGTCATCGTGAACCGATCACCGATGGCTCGGCCCAACGCTATCGTCTGGCCGCAGCGAGCAACAGGGGAAGCGGCCGGAACGCGAAAACCCTCGGCGTGATGCCGAGGGTTTCAGGTGTCCGACGAGCAGACGGGAGAGGGGCTGACGGGAATCGAACCCGCATCATTAGTTTGGAAGACTAAGGCTTTACCACTAAGCTACAGCCCCGAATCCGGCGGATGTGTGCCGGAATTCGAGTATTCAGTTGTGTGGTTCTGGACCTCGGCGCAGTGAGGCGCCGGAAACCCACCATACGAGCCTACTGCATTCCGGCAGTCGCTTCGAACACACGATGCGCCCGCGCGAGTCGTCGTCGTGTCATCGCACAGGACGCACCCAGAAACTGGGCTAGACTGACCGAGGTCATTTCGCGTGCCGCCAGTCGGACGCGTCGACACACCGGATTGACACCGATCCGGGGCGTAGCTCAGCTTGGTAGAGCGCCCGGTTTGGGACCGGGAGGTCGCAGGTTCGAATCCTGTCGCCCCGACCATGTCAGCGACCTCAACTGAGGCAGAATCCCCAACACAGGAGAAGTAACACGTGAAAACCACGGTCGAGAAGCTGAGCCCCACTCGCGTCAAGCTCGCCATCGCGGTGACGCCTGAGGAACTGAAGCCCAGCATCACTCACGCATACGGTCACATCGCTGAGGACATCAACATCCCCGGCTTCCGCAAGGGCAAGGTCCCGCCCGCGATCATCGATCAGCGCGTCGGCAAGGGCGCCGTCATCGAGCACGCAGTGAACGAGGGCCTCGACGGCTTCTTCCGCACCGCGCTCGAAGAGAACGAGCTCCGTCCCCTCGGTCGTCCGCAGGCCGACATCGTCGAGTGGCCGAACGAGAAGGACTTCTCGGGCGACCTCCTCGTGAACATCGAGGTCGACGTCCGCCCGGAGATCACCCTGCCGAAGTACGAGGGCCTCGAGCTCACCGTCGACGCGCAGGAAGCCGGCGAAGCCGACGTCCAGGACGAGCTCGACCGCATCCGTGCGCGCTTCGGCACGCTCATCACGGTCGACCGCCCCGCCAAGACCGGTGACTTCGCTCAGCTCGACCTCGTCGCCAAGATCAACGGCGAAGACGTCGATTCCGCGACCGGCGTCTCCTACGAGATCGGCTCCGGCGAGCTGCTCGCCGGCATCGACGGGGCACTCGACTCCCTCACCGCTGGTGAGACCACGACCTTCACCTCCCCGCTGCTCGGCGGCGAGCACGAGGGCGAAGACGCAGAGGTCACCGTCACCCTGACCGCCGTCAAGGAGCGCGAGCTCCCCGAGGCCGACGACGACTTCGCGCAGATCGCCAGCGAGTTCGACACGATCGAGGAGTTCAAGGCTCAGCTCCGCGAGGTCGTCGAACGCCAGCAGGTCATCACGCAGGGTCGCGATGCTCGCACCAAGCTCGTCGACACGCTCCTCGAGCAGTCCGAGATCCCCGTTCCGGAAGCCGTCATCGAGGACGAGGTGCACCGTCACCTCGAAGGCGAAGGCCGTCTCGAGGACGAGGTCCACCGCGCAGAGGTCACCGAGTCCAGCGAGAAGTCGCTGCGCACGCAGCTCCTGCTCGATGCACTCGCGGAGTCGCTCAACGTCCAGGTCAACCAGAACGAACTGACCGAATACCTCATCCAGAGTGCCTCGCAGTACGGCATGGAGCCGGGTGAATTCATCGAGGCGCTCGGCCAGCAGGGCCAGATCCCCGCCATGGTCGGCGAGGTCGCCCGCAACAAGGCCATCGCGATCGCCCTCGGCAAGGCCGTCGTCGTCGACTCGAACGGCAAGTCCGTCGACCTGAGCGACTTCGTCGCCGTCGTCGAGGACGCACCGGCAGCAGACGAGGCTTCGGCTGAGGACGCAGCGGACGAGGCTCCGGCCGAGGAAGCAGCAGCCGAGGAAGCGCCCGCCAAGAAGGCTCCGGCCAAGAAGGCAGCAGCCAAGAAGGCTCCGGCTAAGAAGGCAGCGGCAGACGAGGCAGCAGCCGAGTAGTTCTCGACCTGACACAGATCACCCGGAAGGGGACGGAAGCGATTCCGTCCCCTTCTGTTGTACCCGGGCCGTGGTTCGCCATGAGCGGTTGGCCCCGGATGCGCCATCACGATCGCTTGAAGGAGTCGCCATGACCGAGTTCGATCACACTTCGCCGTCCGCCGAGTGGGAGTCGCGGATCGCGGCGGTCTGGGAGGCAGCGGTCGACGGCGACGAATTCGAGACGATCACGCTCATCGACGCGCTCGTGGCGGAGCGGCCGGCCGGTGATGCCGCCGGGCTCTTCGAGGCGGCCGGCGCGCGTGACTCCGCTGGACTGGAAGCCGAGGCGGAGCCGCTCTATCGTGCGGCTCTGGCCGCCGGACTGGACGATGACCGTCGGCCGCAAGCGGTCATCCAGCTCGCCAGCACGCTCCGGAACCTCGGGAGGGTCGAGGAGAGCATCGATATGCTGCGCGCCGAGATCGCGACCCACCCGGACGGGCCGCTCATCGATGCGGCCTTCGCCTTCCTCGCCCTGTCGCTCGCTACCCGCGGCGACACGCTCGAAGCGACCTCCGTCGCTCTCGGTGTACTCTCCGGCCACCTCCCGCGCTACCGCCGTTCAGTCGGCGCGTACGCCACCGAACTCCTCACCGGTGAACACTGAGCGAATCTTGCCGCCCGTGTTCGTGCCGCGCGGGCCTCGCCGGATAGTCTGATCTCGACAGCGCCTAGGGTTCCGCCCGCACCCGTCGTCAGAGGCCCCGGTCGATGACGCACGTCACAATGAGGGTGCGCGGGACAGGTCCGAGCGGCGCCACGGTCACGGCACCCCGCCAGACCGTCATCTGACAGGACAAAAGCCCGGAGGATCCCGTTCGGCGCGCCAGCGCCGGAGAAACCGGATCCCGTGTCGCCCATCGCCCTGCTCCTCGTTGTCCTCGCAGCCTTCGCCCACGCCGGCTGGAACCTCGCGTCGAAACGCGCCAGTTCATCCGGCCTGCCGTTCATCTGGCTCGGCGCCGTCGCCTCGACCGTCGTCTACCTGCCGGTGGCCGCCGTCGAGGCGTTCGCAGCACCGTCCGCGATCTCACCGTCTGCGCTCGGCGCGGTGCTGCTCGGCGCCAGCGTCTCCGCCGTGCTCCACGTCGGGTATATGGTCCTGCTCCAAGCCGGGTACGCGCGCGGTGACATCTCGGTCGTGTACCCGATGGCGCGCGGCACGGCGCCACTGCTCTCCGTCGTGTTCGCGATCGTCGTCTTCCACGAGGAACCGACGATGCTCGGCCTCATCGGGGCCGCTCTGGTGGTCGCCGGTGTGGTCGGCATCGGGCTGACTGGACGTGCGCGGAGCCTCCCGGGCGCGGTCGTGCCGAGACCGGTTCGTATGAGACAGCGCGCCGGGGCGCTGTTCGGACTCGCGACGGGCGTCTCGATCGCGGTGTACACCGTCTGGGACGCCTACGTCGTCGGCGACCTGGGAGCATCGCCCATCCTGCTGATGGTCGGGTGCACCCTCGGCGAATCGATCCTCATCGCGCCGGTCGCCTGGCGCAGACGTGCTGAGGTTCGGGAGGTCTGGCGGCGGTTCCGCGTCCAGGTGTGGACGTTGGCCGTCCTGTCGCCGCTGTCGTACATCCTCGTCCTGTACGCCGTGACGATCGCCCCCGTGTCGCTCGTCGCCCCCGCCAGGGAGATGAGCGTAGTGCTCGTGAGCGTCGCCGGCTGGCTGCTCCTCAAGGAACCGGAGCCGCTCAAGCGGCTCGGCGGCGCGGTCGTCGTCCTCGGCGGAGTCACGATGCTGGCACTCGCGTAGTCTGCCGAGGGCGAACAGGGCGATGCTGGGGCTGCGGCTCCGATAGATTCGAATCACTGCACAACCGAAACGGAGCGACCATGGCCGAACCACTACTTTCGCCCAGTGTCTTTGACCGACTGCTGAAGGACCGCATCATCTGGCTCGGCGCGGAGGTCCGCGACGAGAACGCCAACGAGATCGCTGCCAAGCTCCTTTTGCTCGCAGCCGAGGACCCCAAGCGCGACATCTACCTCTACATCAACTCGCCAGGTGGCTCGATCACCGCCGGCATGGCGATCTACGACACCATGCAGTTCGTCCCGAACGACATCGTGACGGTCGGCATCGGCATGGCGGCATCGATGGGGCAGCTGCTCCTGACCGCGGGCACCAAGGGCAAGCGCTACATCACGCCCAACGCGCGTGTGCTGCTGCACCAGCCCCACGGCGGCTTCGGCGGAACGTCGAGCGACATCCAGACGCAGGCGAAGCTCATCCTCGACATGAAGAAGCGCCTCGCCGAGATCACCGCATCCCAGACGGGCAAGACCGTCGAGCAGGTCAACGCGGACGGTGACCGCGACCGCTGGTTCACCGCGCAGGAAGCGCTCGAATACGGCTTCGTCGACCACATCCGCGACTCCGCACTCGACGTCTCGGGCGGCGGCGGAACCGCAGACGCACCTTCGGCCGCGACAGACAGGAACTGAGAACCATGGAGACCCCCACTTTCGCTGCAGCAGGCCAGTCCCTGCAGATGCCGGGTGCACGCTACATCCTCCCGAGCTTCGAGGAGCGCACGGCCTACGGCTACAAGCGTCAGGACCCGTACGCCAAGCTGTTCGAGGACCGCATCATCTTCCTGGGCGTCCAGGTCGACGACGCGTCGGCCGACGACATCATGGCTCAGCTCCTCGTGCTCGAGAGCATGGACCCGGACCGCGACATCGTGATGTACATCAACTCTCCGGGTGGATCGTTCACCGCGATGACGGCCATCTACGACACGATGCAGTACATCCGCCCGCACGTGCAGACGGTCGTCCTCGGCCAGGCGGCGTCGGCAGCAGCCGTGCTGACCGCCGCAGGAACCCCTGGCAAGCGCCTCGCGCTCCCGAACGCCCGCATCCTGATCCACCAGCCGGCCGTCGGCCAGGCAGGCTCCGGCCAGGCGTCGGACATCGAGATTCAGGCCGCTGAGATCCTGCGCATGCGTACGTGGCTCGAGGAGACCCTCGCCCACCACTCCAACCGCACGGCGGAGCAGGTCAACAAGGACATCGACCGCGACAAGATCCTGTCCGCGGCAGAGGCTCTCGAGTACGGCCTCATCGACCAGGTCCTGACGAGCCGGAAGAACCTTCCGGCGATCACGGCCTGAGGACACTCCATCGACGCGGCGCGCCACCCCGGCCAGGGGAGGTGCGCCGCTTCGTCGGAGGGACAGGCTAGGCTCGGAACACCGATGGTCGAGGACGAGAGAGAGACACCATGGCACGGATAGGCGAAAGCGCCGACCTGCTGAAATGCTCCTTCTGCGGGAAGAGCCAGAAGCAGGTTCAGCAGCTCATCGCGGGCCCTGGCGTGTACATCTGCGACGAATGCGTCGAGTTGTGCAACGAAATCATCGCCGAGCGCCTCGCCGAGGCGAGCGAAGAGACGGTGAGCGAGTTCGAACTCCCGAAGCCGAAGGAGATCTTCGCCTTCCTGGAGGAGTACGTCATCGGACAGGAAGGCGCAAAGCGCGCACTGTCCGTCGCCGTCTACAACCACTACAAGCGCGTCCGCGCCCGTGGAACGCTCGCGGCCGCCGAGACCGTTCACGACGACATCGAGATCGCGAAGAGCAACATCCTGCTCATCGGTCCGACCGGTTGCGGCAAGACCTATCTCGCCCAGACGCTCGCCAAGCGCCTCAACGTGCCATTCGCCGTTGCGGACGCAACAGCCCTGACCGAGGCCGGCTACGTGGGCGAGGACGTCGAGAACATCCTCCTGAAGCTCATCCAGGCCGCCGACTACGACGTCAAGCGGGCCGAGACCGGCATCATCTACATCGACGAGGTCGACAAGATCGCCCGCAAGGCGGAGAACCCGTCCATCACGAGGGACGTCTCCGGTGAGGGCGTGCAGCAGGCGCTCCTGAAGATCCTCGAGGGGACGGTCGCCTCCGTTCCGCCGCAGGGCGGGCGGAAGCACCCGCACCAGGAGTTCATCCAGATCGACACGACGAACGTGCTGTTCATCGTGGCCGGCGCCTTCGCAGGACTCGAGGAGATCATCTCCTCCAGGGCCGGCAAGAAGGGCATCGGCTTCGGCGCCCCGCTGCACAGCAAGGGCGACGATGTGAACCTCTTCGGCGAGGTGCTGCCGGAGGACCTGCACAAGTTCGGGCTCATCCCGGAGTTCATCGGTCGTCTGCCGGTCGTCACGACGGTCACGCCGCTCGACCAGCACGCGCTTATGGAGATCCTCACGGTCCCCAAGAACGCGCTCGTCAAGCAGTACCAGCGCATGTTCGAGCTGGACGGCGTGGAGCTGGAGTTCGATCAGGCGGCCCTCGAAGCCATCGCAGACCTCGCGGTGCTCCGCAAGACGGGCGCCCGTGGTCTTCGGGCCATCATGGAGGAGGTCCTCGGACCCATCATGTTCGAGGTCCCGTCCACGGACGAGGTCGCTCGTGTGGTCGTCACGCGGGAATCCGTTGTGGAGAACGCGGCGCCGACGATCGTCCCGCGCGACATCCGCCGACACGACAAGACGGCGTAGCGCGGCCCGCTGAACCGTCCGGATGGACGGGTCGGCGGCAACGTCGGCTGCCGGTCCGGCAGCCGAGCGGAACGGCGTGCACCCCGACTTGGGGTGACGGATCGCCCGCGGAAGCGCCCAGGTCCGGGCGCAACCGGGTTATGGTTGCCGTGCCGACGCGATGTGCGCAGAGCGCGCCGTGGGCGTCGCAGGTCGAGCAGCCGAAGGAGTCGACGATGACGTCCAACACCGCACAGAACCAGCCGACCCTGTCGAGCGGCGGTTCCGGCAGTCCCAGGGGAGCCCAGCCGGTCGTGTCCGGCGCTCCTCCGCAACCCGGTCGACGCTCCGCGCTCGTGTCCGGAGTGCGTCGGATCGCGGTGATCGCGATCATCGTCTCACTGTCGCTCACCGCGCTCGTCGGCATCCTCGTGCTCGTCACCGGCGGATTCGGCGAGGTCCAGGGGCGGGTGCTCCTGACCGCGCTGCTGGTCGCCGGGTTCAGCATCACGGCGCTCTGCGACCTCGCGATCGCCGGCCGGTCGCTCCGGATCGTCTCGGCGGTCGGGCTCGTCGTCTCCGGCATCGCGCTCGTGCTCGGCGTGGTGCTGATCTGGCGGGACTGGAGCGACCCGTTCTGGTCGGACGCGCTCCGCTGGTTCGCGATCGCCGGTGTGTGGGCGGTGTCGATCGCGCAGGTGAGTCTGCTCCTCCTGCTCGCGGGGAGGAGGCGCAGGAGCATCCGGATCGGCCTGGGCGTCACGATCGTCGTGATCGTGATCGTCGCCGTCTTCGTGACCCTGCCGATCCTGACCAACGGCGACGTCCCCGGATCGGCTGCGGCCGACTACTGGCGGGTGTTCGGCGTCTTCGTCATCATCGATGCGCTCGGCACGATCGTCGTTCCGGTGCTGGCACTGTTCCTGCGCGACGCAGCGGGCGACTCACCCGACGGTGGCGACGCCCAGGCACCCATCCACGGCGCGGACGCCGCAGGCACCACAGGCACCACAGGCACAGCATTCGCGACGGTGCCCGGAACCGATCCGGTTGCAGGCGGACACGCCCGCACCATCACCATCGTGCTCACGGCGGAGGACGACGCCCGACTGACGAGCGTCGCCCTCGAAGCCGACACAACGAGGGAGCGGGTCGCGGAGTACGCGATCACCGCCCATCTCGACGAGGTCAGTCCGCCCAGAGGCCCCGGCGGCGAAGCAGCGGCTCGATAGCGGCATCACGCCCGCGGAAGTCGCGGAACGCCTCCAACGGATCCTTGGACCCGCCGACACCGAGCAGCCGAGCGCGGAACCGGTCGCCGTTGGCTCGCGTGAGGCCGCCGTTCTCGGTGAACCAGTCGACCGTGTCTGCGTCCAGCACCTCGCTCCAGATGTAGGAGTAGTAACCGGCGTCGTACCCGCCGGAGAAGGTGTGCGCGAAGTAGGTGCTCGAGTACCGGGGCGGAATGGCCGGGTTGTCGAGCCCGACCGCCGCGAGGGCCTGCGCTTCGAACGCCGCGACGTCCGTCACGTCGTCAGCCGTCCCGATGCGGTGCCACGCCTGATCGAGCAGGGCCGCGCCGAGATACTCGCTCGTCGCGAACCCCTCGTTGAACCCCTCCGATGCGCGCAGCTTCGCGACGAGTTCCTCCGGCATGGGCTCACCAGTGACATGGTGCTTGGCGTAGTTCCCGAGGACCTCCGGCCACAACATCCACATCTCGTTCACCTGGCTCGGGAACTCCACGAAGTCGCGGAACACGTTCGTCCCGGCGAGCTTTGGGTAGGTGACCGTGGCGAAGAGGCCGTGCAGTGCGTGCCCGAACTCGTGGAAGAACGTGTTCACCTCGTCGTAGGTCAGGAGCGTGGGCTCGCCCGCTGCCGGCTTCGGGATGTTGAGGTTGTTGACGACGATCGTCGGCTGACCGAGCAGGGTGTTCTGCGAGACGAGGGAGTTCATCCACGCGCCGCCGCGCTTCGAATCACGGGTGTACAGGTCGAGCAGGTACAGCCCGAGCGGCGAACCGTCCTCGTTGTGCACCTCGAACACCCGGACGTCCGGGTGATACCCCTGCAGATCGTCGCGCTCGGTGAAGGTGATGCCGTACAGCAGCGTCGCCGCATGGAACACGCCCTGGATGAGGACCTGCTCCGCCGAGAAGTAGGGTCGCATCGACGCGGTGTCCACATCGAATCGCTCCACCCGCACACGCTCGGTGGCGTACGCCCAGTCCCAGGCCTCGATCGGGTGCTCCCCGCCGAGCGCCCGTTCGAGCGCGGCCTGTTCCACCGCGGCGTTCCGGGCAGCGGGTGGTGCGAGGCGTTCCAGCAGGTCTGCGACGCGTTCCGGTGTGCCGGCCGTCTCGTCGGCAGTGACGAAGGCGGCGTGTGAGGGGAAGCCGAGCAGCGCGGCACGTGCTGCGCGGAGTGCGGTGATCTCCAGGACGAGCGCACGGTTGTCGTGCTCACCGCCGCGGATGCCACGGCTGCGTGAGGCCGTCATGATCTCCTCGCGCAGCGCACGATCGGTCAGGTCAGAGAGGTACGGGTGCCCGGTCGGCAGGACGAGGGTGATGAGGTAGCCGTCGAGATCGCGCTCACGGGCGGCTTCTGCCGCCGCCGAGATCTCGCCCTGTCCGAGTCCGTCGAGGCGTGCGACGTCGTCGACGAGGACCGCGAGTTCGTTCGTGTCGGCGAGCAGGTTCTTCTCGAACCGGGTCGTGAGCGAGGACAGCCGCTGGTTGATCGCCTTCAGCTGCTCCTTCTGCGCCGGTTCGAGGCCGGCGCCGGCGAGGGTGAACTCGGTGTGGTAACGCTCCACGAGGTACCTGGACTCCGGGTCGAGGTCCAGCCGGTCCAACTCCGCGTGCACGGCCGAGACGCGCCAGTAGAGCTCGGCGTCGAGCCTGATGGCGTCCTCGTGAGCGGCGAGCAGCGGCGCGATCTCCTCCTCCAGCTCGTTGGTGAACGCAGAACTGTCGGCCGAACTGCGATTGAAGAACACGGCCGCGACCCGCTGCAGCGTCGCCCCGCTCCGCTCCAACGGGATGAAGGTGTTCGCGAACGTCGGCGCATCGGGTTGTGCGGTGATGGCCGTGACTTCGGCGAGCTGTTCACGGAATCCCTCCTCGAACGCCGGCCGGTAGTGATCGTCGGTGATCTCGCCGAACGGCGGCAGCTGATACGGGAGCGGACTGGGGGAGAGGAACGGATTTGCGATGTCTGCCATATCGATACCCTACGCGTCGTGCTTGCACGGGGCGGGGGTGCGCGGGGCGCATGTGACGAAAGCGGCGAATCCCGGGGTCGAATCCGGCCCCGTCGTCACACGGGACGGCGCCGCGCATCGGATGCGTATCGTGTCCGGTATGCAGCAGCGTGAGCGGTACACCCTCGGTCATCACCCCAGCGTCCTCCGGACGCACAGCTGGCGTACGGTCGAGAACTCGGCGGCCCACCTGCTGCCGCACCTGCGACCGGGGCAGCGGGTCCTCGACCTCGGCAGCGGTCCGGGGACGATCACCCTCGACCTCGCGCGAATCGTGGCACCGGGCGACGTCATCGGCGTCGATGCGTCAGCGGACGTCGTCGACCACGCCACGAAGCTCGCGGCGGACGCCGGCGTCGTCAACGTCGCCTACCGGACGGGGGACGCGTACGCGCTCGACCTCCCGGACGACAGTGTCGACGTCGCCCACGCCCACCAACTGCTCCAACACCTCGCGGACCCCGTGGCGGTCATCCGGGAACTGCATCGTGTGGTCAAGCCCGGCGGGGTGATCGCGCTCCGCGACGTCATCTACGGCGGCGCCGTCTGGTATCCGCTGCAGCCCGGGCTCACCAGGTGGATGGACGTCTACCAGGAGCTCTCGCGGGCGAACGGCGGCGAGCCCGACGCCGGCAGCAGACTCAAGGCGTGGGCGCTCGAAGCCGGACTCACGGACGTCGTCAGCACGGCGAGCGTGTGGTGCTTCACCGACGAGACGGACCGCGAGTGGTGGGGAGGCGCCTGGGCAGAGCGGGCCAGGAGTTCGAGCTTCGCCACGCAGGCGCTGGAGACCGGCATCGCGACGTCGGAGGACCTCGATGTGATCGGGTCCGCCTGGGAGCAGTGGGTCGCCGACGAGCACGGCTGGTTCGCTGTCCCGCACGGCGAGATCATCGCCATCGTGTAGTTCAACCCCGCGCCGGGTGGGGATCCGGCCACCAGCCCGATCAGTGCTCGGCGTCGTCCGTCGGCTCGTCGTCCGGGCGTGACAGCGACACACTGCCGTCGGCGCCGAGGACGATGCGGGTGCCGTCGTCGAGCTCCACGATCGGGCGACGCTCCAGCCACGTGAGCGTCCAACGCCAGTTCGACGTGTCGGCCTCCAGCGTCGCGAGCACCGCCTCCTCGGCCGAAACCGCATCCGCCACTGCCGCCGGCAGCGTTTCAGGAGCCGGCGAGCCGACCGCCCATCGCGTCCCCAGCTGCATCACGGCTCCAGATCGTAGGTGACCCACGAGGTGCGCGTCGCGACCCGGTCGTACAGGCGCTGCGCCTCGTCGTTGTCGCTCGCCGTGATCCACCGGACCACGCTGTGGCCGCCCTCCTGCGCGATCGTGCGCAGTTGAGCGATGAGCGCCTCGCCGACGCCCTGCTTGCGGGCGTCCGGGGACACGTAGAGGTCGTCGAGGTACAGGCCGGTGTTGCCGGCGAGGGGGCGGGGGAACACGCGGTAGTGCGCGAGACCGACGAGCTCGCCGGCCTCGTTCTCCGCCACGATCGCCTGCAACGGGTGCTCGGCGTCGTTCAGCCAACCCCACACGCGGACAGCCTTCTCATCCGTCATGGCGACGGAGTAGAACTCGCCGTACCCGGTCGACAGGGCGTGCCAGGCGAACAAATCGCCCTCGGTCACTGGACGGATGGTGACGCTCATGCGCGTTCCTCACTCTCGACGGGTGCGAACACGATACCCGTCACCGCCAACGCTTCACCAGTCGTGAATTCGAGGGACTCGATGCGGCCGACGGCGCGCAGGTCGGCAGCGGCGGACTCCAGCAGGACGGTGTCTTCCGCCGGGCCGGCGATGACCGCGGACTGGACCGGGGTCTTCTGCGACGCCTTGGCGTCGGTCTTGGCGCGACGGATGCCCGTGAGTGCTTCACTCGCGAGACGAAGCAGACGCGGGTCTCCGCCTGCGGTGCCGGCGAGCTCGGCCTCGGTCGGCCAGGACACGAGGTGGATCGACTGCTCGTTGAACCACGACCAGGCCTCCTCCGTCGCGAACGGCACGAACGGCGCGAACAGGCGCAAAAGGGTCGTGAGGGCGGTGCGCAGTGCTGCGACGGCCGATGCCTGCTCGGGGGAGACGTCTGCGTAGGCGCGCTCCTTGACGAGTTCGAGGTAGTCGTCGCAGAAGGTCCAGAAGAACGCCTCTGCGGTCTCGAGGGCGCGTGCGTGGTCGTAGGACTCGAGCGCAGCGGTCGCGTCTGCGACGGTCTGGCGCAGGGTCTCGAGCATGCTCAGGTCGAGCGGCTCGGTCACCTGGGCGTCCTCGGTCGCTGCGAAGCCGAGGATGAACTTCGAGGCGTTGAGGATCTTGATGGCCAGGCGGCGGCCGATCTTGATCTGCGTCGGGTTCTGCGGGTCGAAGGCCGCGTCGGTGCCCAGGCGGCTCGAGGCGGCCCAGTAGCGGACGGCGTCGGAGCCGTGCTGTTCGAGCATGTCCGCCGGGGTCACGACGTTGCCCTTCGACTTGGACATCTTCTTGCGGTCGGGGTCCACGATGAATCCGGACAGGGCTGCGTGCGCCCATGGCTTCTCGTTGTACTCCAGCACGGAGCGGAGCATCGTGGAGAAGAGCCACGTGCGGATGATGTCCTGGCCCTGCGGGCGCAGCGAGTACGGGAACACGAGGTCCCAGAGTTCAGGGTCGCGCTCCCAACCGCCGGCGAGCTGCGGCGTCAGGCTGGAGGTGGCCCACGTGTCCATCACATCGACTTCGCCCTGGAAGCCGCCTGCGACGCCGCGCTGGGACTCGTCGTAGCCGGGAGCGGTGTCGCTCGACGGGTCGACGGGCAGCGACTCGCGCGCGGGGACGATCGGCTGGTCGAAGACCGGGTTGCCGTCGGCGTCGAGCGGGTACCACAGCGGGATGGGCACACCGAAGAAGCGCTGGCGGGAGATGAGCCAGTCGCCGCTCAGGCCGCCGACCCAGTTCTCGTAGCGCACGCGCATGAAGTCGGGGTGCCATTCGAGCTCTGAACCGAGCTCCAGCAGTCGGGACCGGAGCACCTCGTCGCGGGCGCCGTTCTTGATGTACCACTGACGCGTGGACACGATCTCGAGCGGCTTGTCGCCCTTCTCGAAGAACTTCACCGGGTGGGTGATGGGCTTCGGGGCGCCGATGAGGTCGCCGGACTCCGTGAGGAGCTCGACGACGGCCTGCTTGGCGCTGAACACGGTCTTTCCGGCGAGCTTCGTGTACGCCTCACGGCCGGCCTCGGAGGTGATCGCCTCAGGCGCCTCGGAGATGATGCGGCCGTCGAAGCCCATGATCGCGCGGTTCGGGAGATCCAGTTCACGCCACCAGACGACGTCGGTCAGGTCGCCGAAGGTGCAGATCATCGCGATGCCTGCACCCTTGTCCGGCTGTGCCAGGTGGTGGGCGAGGATCGGGACCTCGACGCCGAACACCGGCGTCGTCACCGTGGTGCCGAAGAGGTCGGTGAAGCGCTCGTCGTCGGGGTGCGCGACGAGGGCGACACAGGCCGGCAGCAGCTCGGGGCGGGTCGTCTCGATCTCGATCGTCCCGCCGTCCGCTTTGTGGAACGACAGGCGGTGGTACGCGCCGGGCTGGTCCTTGTCCTCGAGTTCGGCCTGGGCGACGGCGGTGCGGAAGGTGACGTCCCACAGCGTCGGCGCCATGGCCTGGTAGGCCTCACCGCGTTCGATGTTGCGCAGGAACGCGAGCTGGCTCGTGAAGAGCGCCTCCTCGCCGATCGTGCGGTAGCTCTGCGTCCAGTCGACCGAGAGGCCGAGCGCACGCCAGACCGCCTCGAACTGCTTCTCGTCCTCGACCGTGAGGCGCTCGCACAGCTCGATGAAGTTGCGACGGGAGATGGGCTGCTGGTCTGCGGCCTTGGTGCTCTTGTTGTCTCCACCCTCGAACGGCGGGACGAAGTCCGGCGTGTAGGGGAGGCTCGGGTCGCAGCGGACGCCGTAGTAGTTCTGGACGCGTCGCTCGGTGGGGAGGCCGTTGTCGTCCCAACCCATCGGGTAGAAGACGCGCTTGCCGGTCATCCGCTGGAAGCGGGCGATGACATCGGTGTGGGTATAGCTGAACACGTGCCCGATGTGCAGCGACCCGGACGCGGTGGGCGGCGGGGTGTCGATCGAGTAGATGCACTCCTTCGTGGCACCCTCACGCTCGAAGCGGTACGTGCCCTGGGACTCCCAGCTGGTGCCCCACTTCTGCTCGAGGCCCTCGAGGGCGGGCTTCTCGGGGATGTTGGCAGCGGTCATGGCGGTCTCCAGCTCGATATTGGCGGCACCGTGTGTACGTGCCTGAGTGTGTGGGGGTCGTTCAGAGTCTATCCCAAGGGTTGAGGGTGGCTTCCGCCGGTAGCATCGGCGCATGTCCTCGTCCGCCGCTGGTGCTGGTGCCGCTGGTGCCGCTGGTGCTGTCACCGGTGCTGCTGCCGGTGCATCGCTCGCCGCGGTAGATCGCGGCGCCGACGGCGTCCGCACGGATATTCAGGGCCTGCGTGCGCTCGCGGTCACGCTCGTGGTGGTCTTCCACCTCTGGCCGAGGGTCCTGCCTGGCGGGTATGTCGGCGTCGACGTCTTCTTCGTGCTGTCCGGGTTCCTCATCACGGCGCATCTGCTGCGCGAGGCCGAGCGCACTGGCGGCATCCGTCTCGGCCGGTTCTGGGCGCGGCGCGCCAGACGATTGCTGCCGGCTGCGCTCACAGTGCTCGTGGCGACCGTCGTGGGCGTCTGGGCGTTCGCGCCGGTCGGGTACGTCGACCGCTTCCTGCACGAGGTCCTGGCGTCCACGCTGTACGTGGAGAACTGGGTGCTCGCGGGCTCCGCAGTCGACTACCTCGCGGCCGAGGCGTCTGCCTCGCCTGTGCAGCACTTCTGGTCGTTGTCGGTCGAGGAGCAGTTCTATCTGCTCTGGCCGGTTGTGCTGCTCGCGGGCGTGTGGATCGCGAGGCGACGCGGCGCCCCGCTCCGCGTCGTCGTCGGTGCACTGCTCGGCGCCGTGGTGCTGGCGTCGCTCGTCTGGTCGGTCGTGTACACGGCCGCCGATGCTGCTCCCGCCTACTTCGCGACGACGACGCGGACCTGGGAGTTCGGAGCCGGCGGGCTGCTCGCGGTCGTCGCAGCCGGGACGGCCGGACGCACGAAGGCGCCGAACGGGGTGCGCGTCTGGGCGGCATGGATCGGTGTCGCGGCGATCGTCGCATCCGCTGCGGCCTATTCGGCGTCGACCCCGTTCCCCGGATGGACGGCAGCGCTGCCCGTCGTCGGAACGCTGCTCGTCATCTGGGCGGCCGGTCCCACGGGTCATGTGTCACCAGACCGGATCTTCGGTCTTGGACCCGTGCGGATGCTGGGCGACCAGTCCTACGCCGTGTACCTCTGGCACTGGCCGATCATCGTCCTCGGCGGCTTCGCGCTCGGCCGGGACGCCACGCTCCTCCAGCAGCTCGGGATGCTCGTGGCCACGGGTGTGCTCGCCGCCGTGACGACGAGGTGGATCGAGCGGCCGATCAGGTTCGGTGCGCTCTCCCGGATATCGCCCGCCCGGGCGCTCGCGGCAGCAGGGGCCGCGATGCTCGTGGTGGTGGCCGTGACCGTCGCAGGCCTCCCGGTCGCAGGCAGTCGGGTGATCCAGGCGCAGGACGAGCTGACAGCGGTCATCGCCGATCCACCGGCCTGCTTCGGCGCCGCGGCGCTCGCCGAAGCGGCGTGCGCCACGAGCGATCCCGATTCCCCGGCGGGAGCATCGTCGGTTCCGGACCCCTCGCTCGCCGACGACCCGCCGGAGCGCTGCATCGCCGGCACACGAGACGACTCGTTCGACGTCTGCGCGTACGGGGCGGCGCAGAAGGACGCCGTCAGGACCGTCGCGCTCGTCGGCGACTCCCACGCCGAGCAATGGCTGCCGGCGATGTCGGCGGTTGCAACTGCGGAGCGCTGGCGTGTGATCGTGATGACCAAGAGCTCCTGCCCGTTCAGCGACGCGGTCCGCACGGAGCCCGGGATGTCGGCCGCCGTGCAGTCCACGATGAACGACAGCTGCCGCCGGTGGAACGACGAGACGATGCGATACCTCGCGGCGCACCGGGAGATCACGACCGTCCTGGTCGCGGCGCGCGGGCGGAATCCGGTGGTCCCTGGGCCAGGGGAGACGTGGCGGCAGACGGCCGAGGGTGCGTACCTCGACCGTTGGGCGCAGGTGCCGTCGTCGGTGCGACACATCGTGGTGCTCCGAGACACGCCGCGCATGACGGATTCGACGCTCGCGTGCGTCCGCGACGCCGCGCATCCTGCTGCGGACTGCGCGCGTGCGCGCCGAGCGGCGCTCGAGGACGACCCGCAGTTCGACGCGGCGCTGCGGGCGACGAAGGCGACTGCTGTCGCACCTGGGAAACCGGTCATCGGAACCGATCGTGTGACCCCGCTCGACCTGAGCGACCTGTTCTGCGCCGCCGCAACCTGCGCACCGGTCGTCGGCGGTGTGCTCGTCTATCGCGACAGCCACCACCTCACCTGGGTGTACGCGGCCACGACCGCGCCGACGCTCGCGAACCGGCTGGACGCGATCCTCAGCGCACGATGAGGCGTGGCGCGTCGGCGGCCAGGGCCGCCGTGTACGGGTCGCTCGGATCGGTGAACACCGCCTCGGCGTCGCCGGCCTCCACGATCCGTCCATGCCGCATAACGATGACGCGGTCGCTCATGTGACGCACGACGCCCAGATCGTGGGAGACGAAGAGATAGGTGAGCCCCCGGTCCGCCTGCAGCTCGTCCAGGAGATCCAAGACGCGGGCCTGCACGGTCACGTCGAGTGCCGAGACCGGTTCGTCGAGCACAAGCAGCTCAGGCCGAGGTGCGAGTGCCCGCGCGATGGCGACCCGCTGGCGCTGACCGCCGGACAGGGTCCGCGGGCGGGCGGACTGGACGTCGGAGTGGAGTGCGACCGCGTCGAGCAGCTCCTCGACGCTCGCCCGTCCCTCCCTCGGCGCGACGGACAGCGCGTCACGGAGGATGTCGCCGACGCGCCACCGCGGATCGAAGGAGCTCAGACTGTCCTGGTAGACCGCGCCAATGCGGCGGCGGTGCGCACGGCGCTCCCGCTCGTGCATGCCGGTCCAGTCCAGACCGTCGAACACGATGCCGCCCTCATCGGGGCTGGTGAGCCCGAGCACCATCCGGGCGAGCGTGGTCTTGCCCGACCCGGATTCTCCGACGACGCCGAGGGTCGTGCCGGCGCCAACGGTCACGGAGGCATCGCTCACCGCGACGAGCCGTGTGCGCTCGCCGCGTCTGGCGAACGACTTCGAGACGTGGCGGACGTCGAGGATCGGCTCGGGCGATGCGGGAGAGACCGACTGCCGCGGTGTGGCCCGGTGCGGTGCGGCCTGGCGCGGTTCCGTTCGTCCCGGCGCCGTCGCCGTCGTCGGTTCGTCCTCCGGGGACGACTCGACGACCAGGCGGCTTCCGCGCGGGCGATCCGTCGGCACGGCCGCGATGAGCGCGCGCGTGTACTCGTGCCGGGGGTGTTGTAGGACATCGCGCACCGTGCCGGTCTCGACGACGGCTCCGTTCCGCATCACGACGACCCGGTCGGCGATCGCGCTGACCACCGCGAGGTCGTGGCTGATCAGCAGGAGGCCCGTCCCGCGGTCGCGGAGCGTCGCCAGGAGATCGAGGATGCGGGCCTGGACGGTCACGTCGAGTGCCGTCGTCGGTTCGTCGGCGATGACCAGCGGCGGATCGAGTGCGATGGCGGCGGCGATGAGCGCCCGTTGACGCAGGCCGCCGGACAGCTCGCCCGACCGCGATCGGACCCGGCCGGCCGGGTCTGGCATGCCGACCCGTTCGAGGAGGTCGATGACCGCTGCAGCGCGTTCCGAGCGGCTGAGCGAGGTGCCGATGCGCAGGGCGTCGTCGATCTCCTGGCCGATGCTGCGCAGCGGATCGAGCGACACGAGCGCGTCCTGCAGGATCAGCCCGATGCCGGCACCGCGGATTCGTCGCCACTGCGTCTCGGTGAGTCCGGTCAGCTCGGCGCCGCGGAAGCGCATGCCCGTCGCCGTGACGCTCGCGCCGTCGCCGGCCAGGCCGAGGAGCGACCTCGCGGTGACGCTCTTGCCTGAGCCGGACTCGCCGACGATCGCGACGCACTCGCCCGCTCGGATCGCGAGGTCGAGTCCTGAGACGACGGCGGCGCCGCCGAACGACACGGTGAGTCCGTGGACGTCCAGGAGCGGCTCGTCCGGCTGTTGTGCCCTGCTCCGGTTCGACGTGGCGGGGGCGGCGATGTTCCGGGTCATCACGACTCCCTCGTCCGACGCTGCATGCCCCGCCCGAGCACGGTGGTCGCCAGGGTCGTGAGGACGGTCATCGCACCGGGGAAGAACGTCATCCACCAGGCGGTGGCGAGGTACGTCCGGGCCGCTGCGAGCATCGCACCCCATTCCGGCGCCGGCGGTTGTGCGCCGAGCCCAAGGTAGCTGAGCGCAGAGGCCCACACGACGGCCTGACCGATGCCGAGGGTCGCCAGGACGAAGAGCGGCGCGACGGCGTTCGGGAGCACGTGCCTGGTGAGGATGCGCCACGGACCGTGCCCGAGGACCCTGGCCGCTTCGACGTACTCCGCCGATCGCACGGTGAGCAGCTGGCCGCGGATCAGGCGTGCGTAGCCAGGGGCGGTCGAGACGCCGACGGCGATCGTCGCGGTGACCGGCCCTGGGCCCGCGATCACAATGACGAGCAGTGCGAGCAGGAGGCCGGGGAACGCGAAGAGGACTTCGAGCACCCGTCCGACGGTGAAATCGACGAATCGTCCGCCGACGGCGGCGATGGTGGCGAGCGCGGCTCCGGCGACGAGCCCGATGGCGGTCGCGGCCAGTCCGATGAGCAGCGACGTCGCCGTCCCGAAGACCACCCGGCTGTAGACGTCCCGGCCCGACTCGTCTGTACCGAACCAGTGCGCGGTCGACGGCGGCTGGAATGCGTCGGCCGGGGCGATCTGCGTCGGATCTGCAGTTGCGAGGAGCCCGGGGAAGATGGCCGCAGCGAGCAGGAACGCCACGATGACCGCCGAGACGACCTCGGCGACCGGGAACCTACGGGACCGCCGTGCGAGCCCACCCGGCGCCGGCGTGGACCGGCTGATCGCGAGTCCGCTCATCGTGCGTCCTCCCTGACGCGGTCCCGCGGGTCGACGAGCGCTGCCGCAGCATCGGCGATGAGGGTGACCACGATGTAGATCAGCGCCGAGAACAGCACAACACCGGTCACGACCGGGACGTCTCGGACCGTGACCGCGGCGAGCAGGGTCCGTCCGAGGCCGGGGCGGGCGAAGATCGTCTCGACGACGACGGCCCCGCTGATCAGGTAGCCGAACGCCCAGCCCGACAGGTTGATCGCCGGGACGGCCGCATGCCGCAACGCATGGCGGAACACCACGCCCCGGCGGCTCTCGCCCCGAGCGCGTGCCGACAGGGCGAACGGCGACGACAGCGCATCGAGGAGCGACTCGCTCATCACCTGCGCGAGGAACCCGGCCACCGGGATGGCGAGCGTGAGGACCGGCAGGACGAGTCCGCTCGCGTCGCCGGTGCTCACCGGCGGCAACCAGCCGAGCCAGGTGCTGAAGAGCGAGATGAGGACGGTTGCGAGCCAGAAGTGGGGCAGCGCGGCCGCGAGGAGGCCGATGCCGTTCCCGACGGACGCCGCGATCCGGCCCCCACGAGACGACCAGACCACCAGGACGAGCGCGAGCAGCCAGGCGAGCAGCAGGGAGCAGGCCGCGAGGACGAGCGTGTTCCCGAGCTGCTCCCCGAGCAGTTCGGCGACAGGGGTCCGCTGCGCGTAGGAGACCCCGAGATCCCCGGTGGCGAGACGGCCGAGCTGCTGCAGGTACTGCACGAGGAGCGGCTGGTCGAGGCCGTACTGCTCCCGCACCCGGTCGAGCGCCTCCTGGGACGCCTCCGATCCCGGCCCACCGAGGATCGCCTGCGCCGGATCACCGGGGATGAGGCGCAGGGCGAAGAAGGTGACGGTGGCGACCGCCCAGAGCACAACGACCGCGCCGAACAGGCGCACCCCGATCCTCGGCAGGATCGAGGGGTGCGCCCGCAGCGTGCCCCGGTGTGACGTCACCCGATGGTTACTTCGTCAACCAGGCGTCCGTGAACGTCGGCGTCGACACGGTCGGCAGTGCACGCACGCCCTGCAGCTTCGTGCTGTGCAGGAAGTGGTTCTGCTGGTCGTACAGCGGCAGGATGTAGTAGCCGTCGAGGATGATCTTCTGCGCCTGCTTGTAGAGGTCCGCGCGGGCATCGGTGTCGAGCGTTGCACTCGCCTTGGCCAGCAGGGCGTCGAGCGCGGGGTCGTTCAGCTGCGCGTGGTTGGCGAAGTAGCCGCTCGGCGCCGGTGTGATGCCCGAGGAGTCGTACAGGGTGCGCAGGACGTCCGGCCCGACCTTCGTGTACGGCGCGCTCACCGCGTCGTAGGCGTTGGTGCCGAGCGCCTCGTACCAGCTGGAGAGGTCGAGGGGTTCGAGCTTGACCTCGAATCCGGCGGACTTCGCGCCGGCCTGGATCTGCTCGAAGAGCGACTGCTCGGCCGGAATCGACTGGTTGGTGCTCACGGGGAAGCGGACGCTCAGCCGCACACCGTCCTTCGTCCGGTAGCCGTCGGCGTCCTTCGTCGTCCAACCGGCCTGATCGAGCAGCGAATTCGCCTGCTTGAGGTCGTAGCCGAAGAGCGACTCGTCCGAGTACGCGACGGGCTCTGCGCTCGACAGCGGCGAGTAGGAGCGCTTGGCCGTGCCGAAGAACAGCGAGGAGATGCCGGCGTTGACGTCGGCGGACTTCACAAACGCCTCGCGGACGCGCTCGTCGTTGAACGGCGCCTGTCCGGAGTTGAGCTCGATGCGGTTCGAGGCGCCAGGGCGGGGAGCGTCGAGGTCGACGAGGGTCTTCGTCTTCTCCGCCTGCACGATCGTGTCCGGCTGCGCGTTGTCGATGATGTCGACCTGGCCGCCCTGCAGGGCTGCGAAGCGGGAGGCGGAGTCGGGGATGAACCGCCAGGTGATCGCCTTGAGGTAGGCGGGCCCGGTGTGGGCGGCGTCCGCCGGAGCGGAGTTGTAGGCGTCGTTGCGCGTCAGCTCGACACGGTCCTGCTTGACCCACTTCGACACGATGAACGGTCCGGTGCCGATCGGTGCCTCGCAGTTCGCGTCCATGCCCCGGGCGATGCCGGCGGGGGACTCGATGGCGTTCCACGGCTGGGAGAGCGATTCGAGCAGGGCGCTGTCAGGGCTGGAGAGCGTAAAACGCGCCGTTGTCGCGTCCACGGCCTCGACGCTCGCGACCTTGCCGAGCGCGAGGTAGCCGGTGGACGACTTGGTCGCCGGGTCGAGCAGGTGCTCCACGTTGGCCTTCACGGCCGCCGCGTCGAACGGGGTGCCGTCGGTGAACTTCACGTCGTCGCGGAGCGTGAAGTCCCACTGCAGGCCGTCGTCGGACGTCTTCCAGGACGTCGCGAGCCACGGGATGATCTTGCCCGTCTTGTCCCGGGAGACCAGCGACTCCAGGAACTGCGTCGCGAGCAGCGCCTGCGGGTAGTTGCCTCCGACGTGCGGGTCGAGGCAGGTGGGCTCGGCGTCGCCGCTCGCGTAGACGAGCGTGCCGCCTGCGACGGGCGTGCTCGACGCCGTCGGTGACGACGACGGCGCACAGCCGGCGAGGAGCAGGGCGGCCGAAGCGGTCGCTGCGAGCGCAATGAGCGCACGCCGGACGATGGGGGTTGCGGTGTGTGGGGACATGGCACGTTTCTGTCGAAATACTGGACGCAGTCTAGGAACCAGCATAGGGGCGGATTTCTTCCCGCCCACCCGAACCGGAATCGGCGCAGCACCGGGTGCCGAGTAGGCTCGCTGGGAGCGAGAGGAGGCCCCATGGCAACTACACCCAGGAACGGCGTCGGCCGCCCACGGCTCTCCTCCCAGCGCACCCTCGAAGAAGCCGCAGCAGAACTCTTCCTCGAACAGGGATACGCCCGCACCACCGTCGACCAGATCGCCGGACGAGCCGGCGTCAGCCGCAACACCTTCTTCAACTACTTCGGCTCCAAGAGCGACGTGCTCTGGGTGGACGTCGACGCGGCGCTCGCCGGACTCGAACGAGAGCTCGCGGGCGAGGTCGGGGACGGAGCGCCCATGCGCTCGCTCACGGGCGCCATCCTCGACGTCGCAGCACGCGCAGGAGCCGTGGCCGTCCCGTGGGCGCTCACCCAATCGGAACTGATGGGCACCGCAGACGACCTCCGCGCGTCCGGGCTCGAACGCCTCCTGCGCCTGCAAGCCGTCCTCGGCGCCTACCTCGCCAGACACGCCGCGCCCGTCGACCAGCTCCTCGTGAGCGCCGCAGCCGCAGCGTCCGCAGGGGCGATCCTCGCCGCCGGGGGAGCGTGGGCATCCGCCGGCGTGTCCCGCCGGCCCCTCGCCGAGTACATCGACACCGCCATCGGCCCGGTCCGCGACGGCTTCGACCAGGCGCTCGCCGCATCCTGAACGACGCCTGCGACTGCCGGGGCGCACGCGCGCCGCGCGTCGCACTGCCTGTACCATGGTGACAACGACATCGATCCGGCCATCACCGGGGAGTCCGCGGAAGAACGGTAGAAGCCCCCGGGCCGGCACCTGGTAGAACCGCGCGGGGCTGGCCCGTCACAGCCAATGAACAAGCGATGAAGCGTCTCGTCGGGATCCCTCGTGGCTCCGACGGCTCAGGCATTTCGTAAGCGGGGTGGTACCGCGATGACAGCAGTCGTCGTCCTCGCAGGAGATCGAGACCTGCCAGGAGACCCATGAGCTACCCGAAATCACGCGACGCATCGTCAGCAGACGCATCCGCCGTCTCGCCATCGCCGAGCTTCCCAGCGATCGAAGAGCAGGTGCTCTCCTTCTGGAAGCGCGACTGCACCTTCCAGGCGTCGATCGACCAGCGGGAAGGCGCACCGGAGTGGGTCTTCTACGACGGCCCGCCGTTCGCCAACGGCCTGCCGCACTACGGCCACCTCCTCACTGGCTACGCGAAGGACCTGTTCCCGCGCTTCCAGACCATGCGAGGCAAGCAGGTGCACCGCCGCTTCGGCTGGGACACCCACGGACTGCCGGCAGAGCTCGAGGCGGAACGCCAGCTCGGCATCACCGACAAGCGCCAGATCGAGGAGATGGGACTCGCGGCCTTCAACCAGGCCGCCAAGGACTCCGTCCTCCGCTACAGCAGGGAATGGCAGGAGTACGTCACCCGCCAGGCGCGCTGGGTGGACTTCGACAACGACTACAAGACGCTCGACATCACCTACATGGAGTCGGTCATCTGGGCGTTCAAGCAGTTGCACACGAAGGGCCTCGCCTATGAGGGCTATCGGGTGCTGCCGTACTGCTGGCGTGACGAGACGCCGCTGTCCAACCACGAACTCCGCATGGACGACGACGTCTACAAGATGCGTCAGGACCAGACGGTCACGGTCACCTTCCCGCTGACGGGAGCCAAGGCGGAGAGCCTCGGCCTGACCGCCGTCCGCGCGCTCGCCTGGACGACAACGCCGTGGACCCTCCCGACGAACCTCGCCCTCGCCGTCGGTCCGGAGATCGAGTACTCGGTGGTCCCGGCCGGTCCGAACGGCACGCCGGACGCGACCGTCCTGCGCGAGGACGACGACGCGTCGCACACCGGCACCGAGGTGCTCGGCGGCGAGTACCTCATCGCAACGGCGCTCGTCGGGAACTACGCGAAGGACCTGGGCTACGACTCCGCCGACGACGCGAAGGCAGCGGTCTCCCGCACCGTGCTCGGCGCCGAGCTCGAGGACGTCACCTACGACCGACTGTGGGACTACTACGCGGACACCGAGGAGTTCGGTACGCAGAACGCGTGGCGCATCCTCGTCGCCGACTACGTGACCACCGAGGACGGCACCGGCATCGTGCACCAGGCGCCCGCCTACGGTGAGGAGGACCAGAAGGTCTGCGAGGCGGTCGGGATCCCCGTTATCGTCTCCGTCGACGCCGGTGGACGCTTCCTGCCGCAGGTGTCCGACGTCGAGGGGCTCCAGGTCTTCGACGCCAACAAGCCGCTCACCCAACTGCTCAAGAGCGAGGGGCGCCTGATCCGTCAGGCCAGCTACGAGCACTCCTACCCGCACTGCTGGCGCTGCAAGCAGCCGCTCATCTACAAGGCCGTCTCCAGCTGGTTCGTGCGCGTCCCCGACTTCCGCGACCGCATGGAGGAGCTCAACCAGGAGATCACCTGGGTGCCGGAGAACGTCAAGGACGGTCAGTTCGGCAAGTGGCTCGCCGGTGCGAGGGACTGGTCGATCAGCCGCAACCGCTACTGGGGATCGCCCATCCCGGTGTGGAAGAGCGACAACCCCGAGTACCCGCGCATCGACGTCTACGGCTCGCTCGACGAGCTGGAGGCCGACTTCGGCGTCCGCCCGACGGACCTCCACCGCCCCTACATCGACGAGCTGACCCGTCCGAACCCCGACGACCCGACCGGGCAGTCGATGATGCGACGCATCACCGACGTGCTCGACGTGTGGTTCGACTCCGGATCGATGCCGTTCGCCCAGGTGCACTACCCGTTCGAGAACCGCGAGTGGTTCGACACGCACAACCCGGCCGACTTCATCGTCGAGTACATCGGGCAGACGCGCGGCTGGTTCTACCTGCTGCACGTCCTCTCGACGGCGCTCTTCGACCGCCCGGCGTTCACGAACGTCGTGAGCCACGGCATCGTGCTCGGCAACGACGGCCAGAAGATGTCCAAGTCGCTCCGCAACTACCCGGACGTCAACGAGGTCTTCGACCGCGACGGCTCCGACGCGATGCGCTGGTTCCTCATGTCCAGCTCCGTGCTGCGCGGCGGCAACCTCATCGTCACGGAGGAGGGCATCCGCGAGGGCGTCCGCCAGGTCATGCTGCCGCTCTGGAACAGCTGGTACTTCTTCTCGCTCTACGCCAACACGGCGACTGAGGGCGGCTACGAGGCCGAGCTGCGCACGGACTCCACCGACGTCCTCGACCGGTACCTGCTGGCGAAGACGCGCGAGCTCATCACCACCGTGACGGAGCACCTCGAGGCCTTCGACGCGACGCTTGCCGCCGCTGCACTGCGCGATTTCGCGGACGTGCTCACCAACTGGTACGTGCGTCGGTCTCGTGACCGTTTCTGGGGCGGCGTCGCCGACGGCGGTCCAGGCCGTGAGGCGTTCGACACGCTCTACACGGTGCTCGAGACGGTCACCAGGGTCGCCGCTCCGCTCCTCCCGCTCATCTCCGAGGAGATCTGGACGGGACTGACGGGTGGCCGCAGCGTGCACCTGACCGACTGGCCGGACGCCGAATCGTTCCCCGAGGACCACGCGCTCGTCCAGGCGATGGACGAGATCCGTGCCATCAGTTCGACGACGCTCGCGCTGCGCAAGCAGGCCGGACTCCGCGTCCGGCTGCCGCTCGCCGGCCTGACCGTGGTGGTCGCAGACCCGGCGGCACTCGCGCCGTTCGAGTCCATCCTCCGCGACGAGCTCAACGTCAAGCAGGTCTCCTTCGTGCAGCTCACCGACACGAGCGCAGGCGACTTCGGCATCACGTCCAAGCTCAACGTCAACGCCCGTGCGGCCGGCCCGCGCCTCGGCAAGACGGTGCAGCAGGCCATCAAGGGCGCCAAGTCCGGCGACTGGAGCGAGACGGACGGCGTCGTTACCGCCGGCGGCATCGCCCTCGAGGTCGGCGAGTACGACCTCGTGATGGAGGCCGCTGAGGATGCGGACGGCCAGGCGGCGCTCGCGCTGCTCCCGGCCGGCGGCTTCGTCCTGCTCGACACCGAGCTGACCGACGAGCTGCGCGCAGAGGGCTTCGCCCGCGACGTCATCCGAGCCGTCCAGGACACCCGCAAGGCCGCCGGCCTCGACGTCAGCGACCGCATCGCGCTCACGCTGACGTTCGAGGACGAGGTCGATGCCGCGAGCATCCCCGGCGCTGAGGTCGTCGACATCGCGGGGGAGACCCTTGCGACAAGTCTCGTCGTCGACGTCGCGGACGCGGTCGACGCGTCGGCTGGGCACGTGCAACTCTTCGCAGCCGGAAAGTTCGCGAACCAGGGCGCCTTCCGCGTGAGCGTCGCGAATGTGAACGAACAGGAACAGGAGTCGGCAGATGTCTGATCACGTCGAAGCAGCTGACGCGGTCTACCGCGAACTGCTCGAGCGGCTGGGGGAGGCGCAACCGCAACCGCGTCTCGGCCCGACCAAGCGGGTCCTCGAACTCCTCGGCAACCCGGACAACTCGTACGCGATCATCCAGATCGCCGGCACGAACGGCAAGACCAGCACCTCGCGCATGATCGAGAGCATCCTGCGCGCGCACGACCTGCGGACGGGCCTCTTCACGAGCCCGCACCTCGTCCGGTTCACCGAACGCATCGGCATCGACGGCGACCGCATCTCCGATGAGGCCGTTGTACGCAACTGGGAGGACATCCGCCCGTACGTCGAGATCGTCGACGCGGAGCTGGAGGCCGTCGGCGAACCTCGCCTGACCTTCTTCGAAGCGCTCACCGTCCTCGCGTTCGCGGCCTTCGGGGACGCGCCCGTCGACGTCGCGGTCGTCGAGGTCGGGATGGGCGGGGCGTGGGACTCCACGAATGCCGCCGATGCGGACGTCGCGGTCTTCGCGCCCATCGACCTCGACCACATGCAGCGCCTCGGCTCGACGATCTCCGAGATCGCGAAGACCAAGTCCGGCATCATCAAGCCCGGCTCGCAGGTCGTCTCGGCCGCGCAGACGGCTGACGCGCGCCGTGAACTCGTTGCCGCGGCGGCCGCCGCAGACGTCCCCATCATCTTCGAGGGCGACGAGTTCGCGCTCGAACACGATGCCGTCGGCGTCGGCGGTCAGCTCATCACGGTCCGCGGCCGTGCCGGCACCTACCCGGAGCTCTACCTGCCGATGTACGGCGACCACCAGGGACGCAACGCGACCCTCGCGATCGCGGCCGTCGAGGCGTTCATCGGCGGCGGCAGCAAGCCGCTCGCTGAAGCAGTGCTCGCGGAGGGACTCGCGGAAGCGACGTCCCCCGGTCGTCTGCAGCTCGTCGGCACCGAGCCGACCGTCCTCGTGGACGCGGCGCACAACCCGCACGGCGCCCGCGCGCTCGTCGAGGCGCTGGGAACCTACTTCGACGTCGACGAGATCGCGTTCGTCGTCGGCATCGTCGCGGACAAGGACGCGAAGGGCATCCTCGAGACCTTCGCCCCGGCCGCATCGATGCTCTTCATCACGCAGTCGGAATCCGAGCGCGCCATCCCGGCAGAGGACCTCGCCAGGATCGCCGCATCGCTGTCCATTCCGGAGCTGCCGGTCTACGATCGCCTCGACGAGGCCGCTGACGACGCACGTCGTTGGGCCGCTGAGGGCGAGCGCAGGCTCGTCGTCATCACGGGATCGATCACCCTCGTCGGCGAAGCGATCGAAATCGCGGCCGATCGGGACTGGAAGGCGAAAGCATGAGTGCGGCTGGAGCAGCACCGGACGCGGCAGGGGCAGGCAAGCCGCCGCGGGCGAGAGCACCCAGGAGCGTCAAGCAGAGCCTCGGCGCGATCGTCCTCGGCTTCGAGATGATCGTGATGTTCCTCGGCTCGCTCGTCATCTTCGGGCTGAAGGCGGCCCCGGCGCCCGTCGCGCTCATCGGCGGCGGTCTGCTGTGCCTCATCATCATCGTGACGATCCCGCTCCTGCGATTCCGCTGGGGATACTGGCTCGGCTGGGGCGTGCAAGCCGCTATCGTTGCAACCGGTCTGTTCGTGCCGATGATGTTCCTCGTCGGTGCGTTGTTCGCCGCCGTGTGGACGTACTGCATGGTGTCGGGAGACCGGATCGAGCGCCAGCAGGCGCACCACCGAGAAGTGAAGGACTGACAGTGGCTGTTGAAGAAACCCTCGTGCTCGTGAAGCCTGACGGCGTCGCGCGCAACCTGACCGGCGAGATCCTGCGCCGCATCGAGGCGAAGGGCTACTCGCTCGTCGACATCCGTCTCGTGCAGCCGGACCGCGAGCTGCTGGCCAAGCACTACGAGGAGCACGAGGGCAAGCCCTTCTACGAGCCCCTCGTCGAGTTCATGCTGAGCGGCCCCGTCGTCGCCATCCGCGTCGCGGGCAACCGGGTCATCGAGGGCTTCCGCTCCCTCGCAGGCACGACCGACCCGACCACGGCGGCTCCGGGCACCATCCGTGGCGACTTCGGTCGCGACTGGGGCCTCAAGGTGCAGCAGAACCTCGTGCACGGTTCGGACAGCACGGAGTCCGCGAGCCGCGAGCTCGGCCTCTGGTTCAGCTGAGCCGAGTCGCCTGACGCATCGTCCGGATGTACCGTTCGGACAGACAGAACGCCCGTCGCCTGATCACAGGCGGCGGGCGTTCTGGTGTGGTGAGGGGCACTCCGCTCGGACCGGCCGAGCCGAGTGCTCAGACGAGGTAGGACAGCACGTCGAGGCGTGCCTGCGCGATGACCGCGATGATGATGTACGCAACGAGCGTGATGACGGCGATCCACGACGACGCCCTTCCGGCGAAGCGCTGGAACCCCGCGCTCGTCGGGATGATGCCCGTCCTGAGCGTGAACAGCGTCACGGCGAAGAACGTGGGGATCGTGACCGACCAGGTCACCATGCACCACGGGCACAGCGTCCCGAGCACGAAGATGCTCTGCGAGATGAGCCAGATCACGAAGCCGAGCGCCCCGGCGACGCCGATGTTCAGGGCGATCCAGAACCAGCGGTGGAACCGCGCCCCTGCGAGGATGGCGACGCCGACCGCGATGGGGGCGACCCAGCCGCCGAGCCCGAGGATCGGGTTGGGGAATCCGAGCACCGATCCCTGCCAGGAGTTGAGGTTCGCCTGGCACTGCACGAGGATGCTGAGGTCGCAGCCGAGCTTGCCCCCCGGGTTCTCCAGCAGATGGAATTTCTCCACGGTCAGGGCGAACGCCGCGATCCAGCCGATCGTGCCGGCGATGATGAGGAAGATGGCGAGGCCCTTGGGGCGCGCCTCTATAACAGGAACTGACACGCCCCGATTCTTGCATGGGGTCCTGCGTGTCGAGCTGGAAACATGCCCTGACGCACCGAGTCGTGCGATAATCGATGCGACACAGGTCGAGCCGCGCTCGGCCAGCAGTCACAACAGGCTTGTTGGGCAACGAGAGCCCAGTACCCGTCGGCACGAGCCGACACGACAGCTAGAGCTCGGAGAGCCGGCTGTCACACAGGATTTGCGAGCAGTCGCGACAGCGGCGGCCCGCACGAGAAGAGGTACCGGGAGTGGCGCGGCCACTGCACCGGTTGAGGAGTGCACCAGGAATGGTGAAAGAGAATATCGAAGACCCGAACACCTCGGGCGAATCGAATGATGTCGATGTCCAGGAATCACCGCTGATCGAAGCGGCCACGCCGGAAGATGCTGGCGCTGACGCCGTTGTCGGTGCTGAGTCGGCCGGTGCTGAGTCGGCCGCTGCTGAAACGACCGGTGCTGAAACAGCCGGCGTCGAGGCGACCGAGGTCGTCGACGTGGAGGCGATCGCCGCGGACGTCGCGGATCAGCCCCTCGTGGTGGCGGACGCCGTCGAGCCGGCGGTCAAGCGCGCTCCCACGACCGTCCTGCTCTTCCAAGCGCCGGATCTGCCTCCCGTCGTGGAGCGCGACGACGAGCCGGACGAGCCGGAGAGCGGCACCTCGCGCCGCCGCACCCGTCGCCGTGCAGGCGAAGAAGGCGGCCAGAACGAGCCCGGCGACCGCAACACGGTCGTCAAGGTCCGCACCCCGCGCGAGCCGGAACTCATCACCGAGCCGCAGAAGGTCCGCGGCTCCACCCGCCTCGAAGCCAAGAAGCAGCGTCGTCGTGACGGACGTGACGCAGGTCGTCGCCGTCCCGTCGTCACCGAGGCGGAGTTCCTCGCCCGTCGCGAGTCCGTCGACCGCGTGATGGTCGTCCGTTCCAAGAACGGCCGCATCCAGATCGGTGTGCTCGAGGACGGCGTGCTGGTCGAGCACTACGTCGCACGCAGCCAGGAGTCCTCCCTCATCGGGAACGTCTACCTCGGTCGCGTCCAGAACGTCCTGCCCAGCATGGAGGCGGCATTCGTCGACATCGGACGCGGACGCAACGCCGTGCTGTACTCCGGCGAGGTCGACTGGGCTGCCGCGGAGACCGGCAACCAGCCGCGTCGCATCGAACTCGCGCTCAAGGGCGGCGACAAGGTGCTCGTCCAGGTCACCAAGGACCCCGTCGGCCACAAGGGCGCCCGTCTGACGAGCCAGGTCTCGCTGCCCGGCCGCTACCTCGTGTACGTGCCGAACGGATCCATGAACGGCATCTCGCGCAAGCTGCCTGACACCGAGCGCGCACGTCTCAAGAAGATCCTCAAGGACGTCCTCCCGGAGAACGTCGGCGTCATCGTGCGCACGGCCGCCGAAGGCGCGACGGAGGAGCAGCTGACGCTCGACGTCACCCGCCTCAAGTCGCAGTGGGCTGAGATCTCCCGCCAGATGGAGACCGTTCAGGCGCCAGCGCTGCTGCACAGCGAGCCTGACCTGCTGATCAAGATCGTCCGCGACGTCTTCAACGAGGACTTCCACAAGCTCGTCATCCAGGGTTCAGAGGCCCAGCAGACGATCGAGAGCTACCTGCGCGGTGTCGCGCCGGACCTGCTCGAGCGCGTCGAGGCCTACGAGGGCACCGGCGACGCCTTCGTGGACTACCGCGTCACCGAGCAGATCGAGAAGGCGCTCGACCGCAAGGTCTGGCTGCCGTCCGGCGGATCGCTCGTCATCGACCGCACGGAGGCCATGACGGTCGTCGACGTCAACACCGGCAAGTTCGTCGGTTCGGGCGGCAACCTAGAAGAAACCGTCACGATGAACAACCTCGAGGCGGCCGAGGAGATCGTCCGGCAGCTGCGACTGCGCGACATCGGCGGCATCATCGTCGTCGACTTCATCGACATGGTCCTCGAGACGAACCGCGACCTCGTGCTGCGCCGCCTCGTCGAGTGCCTGAGCCGCGACCGTACGAAGCACCAGGTCGCGGAGGTCACCTCCCTCGGCCTCGTGCAGATGACGCGCAAGAAGCTCGGCCTCGGCCTGCTGGAGACGTTCAGCGAGCCGTGCGAGACCTGCGCTGGCCGCGGCGTCATCGTGCACCACGACCCGGTCGTGAAGCACCGTCAGACCCCGCAGCCGGAGCAGCGTCGTCGTGGGAAGGGCCAGCCGAACACCGGTGCGGCGCCTGCCGCGAACACGCAGCAGAAGCCGGCCGCGCAGACGCACGGCATCACGGACGACGCGAAGAACGCGCTCGCGCTCATCGCCGCCAGGACGCTGCACCACGACGAGATCGAGGCGGAAGCAGCCGCGGTCGTCGATGGCGCAGACGCGATCGGATCCGCCGCCGCAGAGCCGGTCTCCTCCCAGGAGACGCCGTCCGAGACGCAGACGCAGCGCGACGCAGACGTGCCGCCGGCACGTGAGGGTCGCCGTGGACGCCGTGACAAGCGCGAGCGACGCGACAACGGTCAGCGCGAGAACACGCAGCGCGACGGTGGACAGCGCGACGGTGCGCAGCGCGATGCCGGTGCGGACGCCGCAGCACGCGACGCGCTCACGAACGACCTCGTCGTCGCAGAGCGTGCCGCCGAGCGTACGGCTGAGCCCGCGCCCATCGCGATCCTCGACATCCCGCTGACGCCCATCGTGGACAAGCCTCGCCGGGCGACCGCCGTCGACACCGAGCACCTGCTCGACTCCGTCCTCGACGCGCTCCCGGAGCCGAAGAAGCCGGGGCAGGGCCGCGGCCGCAGCCGCCGCGTCTCGACGGCGTCGCTCACGGGCGGCTCGGCGATCGCGCCTGACGCCTCGAAGCGCCCGGAGTAATCCGACCGCACTGCGCGGCAGCATGGAGCGGCGACGACCTTCTGGTCGTCGCCGCTTCGTCATGTGATGCTGTCGGGCAGCGCTTCCGGGTCGCAGCCCGGCTCAGTGGCGGTGGCCGATCTCGCGTCGCTGCCGCTCCGTGATCCGCAGGCCGCTCGCGATGAGTCTGCGGACGAGCTCGTGCGCATCCACCGATTCCGCTCCGGCGGCCACGAGGGCGGCGTGGCGCTCCTCAGGGACGTCGTAGTGGTCGAGGTCGAAGGCCCGGCTCGGGACGCCGGCACGCTCGGCGAACGCGTGAAGCTCCTCGATCGACCGATCGCTGACGAGATGCGACCAGAGCCGGTCGTGCGCAGGCCAGAGCGGGGGATCGATGAGCACGGTCATCCCACCATCTTAGGAAGCGCGCATCCCGCGCCGGACCTTCCGAGTCGGGGCGTCGCGAGCTGCGTGATCCGGTGACGCGCCGCGTGCCATCGGCGATCTGCCACCGGAGTGCACGGTAGGATGGTGAGGTGAATCCAGGTCACCCCGACGCCGTGGCGTATTTGACCTGATGTTCATCATGAAGTAAGCTCGACCGTTGGTGTGCACTGAATTTTTCGGTGTTGCGCCCACGGTTTTCTGCCACTGAGGTATCCCACGTATTCGAGCCTTTCCGTGCAGTAACTTCCAGCAACAGTCAGTCGGAGCGTTTTCGCTCCCCAAAGAACGGGTACGTAAGTGGTTTACGCAGTAGTGCGCGCCGGAGGACGGCAGGAGAAGGTCGAGGTCGGCACCATCGTGACGATGGACCGAATCAAGGCGAAGGAAGGCACCATCGAGCTTCCCGCAGTGCTTCACGTCGACGGTGAGAACATCACGTCCGACGCGAAGTCGCTCGCGAAGATCACGGTCACGGCCGAGGTCCTCGAGAACCTCCGTGGTCCCAAGATCATCATCCAGAAGTTCAAGAACAAGACCGGTTACAAGAAGCGTCAGGGCCACCGCCAGGAGCTCACGCGCGTCAAGATCACCGGCATCAAGTAAGGCATCGAGGAGAAGAAGAGATGGCACACAAGAAAGGTGCGAGTTCCACTCGCAACGGTCGTGACTCCAACGCACAGCGTCTCGGTGTGAAGCGCTTCGGTGGCCAGGTCGTCGGCGCAGGCGAGATCATCGTCCGCCAGCGTGGCACCCACTTCCACCCCGGTGTGAACGTCGGACGTGGCGGCGACGACACACTGTTCGCCCTCGAAGCCGGTGCAGTCGAGTTCGGCAACAAGGGCGGCCGCAAGGTCGTCAACATCGTGGCCGCTGCTCTGTAGCAGGACGCGTTTTCCACAGGGGGCGAGCTTCGGCTCGCCTTCTGTTTTTTCTGAGCCAGTGTCGGACGCGATCGCGTCCGAACTGAGCGAGCTGTACAAGCGACAAGCAACAAGAGAGGGCGGGAGACTCCATGGTCACATTCGTCGACCGGGTCACACTGCACCTGCGAGCAGGCAACGGCGGCAACGGCTGTGTCTCCGTCAAGCGTGAGAAGTTCAAGCCGCTCGCCGGTCCCGACGGCGGCAACGGCGGTCACGGCGGCGACATCGTGCTCGTCTCCGACGCGCAGGTCACCACCCTCCTCGGCTACCACCGCGCACCGCACCGCCACTCCGACTCCGGCGGATTCGGCATGGGCGACCACCGCAACGGCGCGCTGGGGGAGACGCTTGTGCTCCCCGTCCCCGTCGGCACCGTCGTCCGCGACGCCGACGGCACCGAACTCGTCGACTTCGACGAGCCGGGCATGGAGTTCGTCGTCGCACCTGGCGGCCAGGGCGGTCTCGGCAACGCGGCCCTCTCGTCCACCAAGCGCAAGGCCCCCGGCTTCGCGCTCCTCGGCACGCCCGGCTGGGAAGGCGACGTCTTCCTCGAACTGAAGACCGTCGCAGACGTCGCACTCGTCGGCTACCCCTCCGCCGGCAAGTCGAGCCTCATCGCATCGCTGTCCGCCGCGAAGCCGAAGATCGCCGACTACCCGTTCACCACGCTGCACCCGAACCTCGGTGTCGTCGAGGCCGGAGAGGTCCGCTACACGGTCGCCGACGTCCCAGGGCTCATCGAAGGCGCGAGCGAGGGCAAGGGACTCGGACTCGAGTTCCTGCGCCACGTCGAGCGTTGCTCAGCACTGCTGCACGTCCTCGACTGCGCGACCCTCGAACCGGGCCGCGACCCGCTGACCGACCTCGACGTCATCCTGGCGGAGCTGGAGGCGTACCCGGTCCCGGAGGGCCAGGTGCCGCTCATCGAGCGTCCGCAGCTCATCGCGCTCAACAAGATCGACGTGCCGGAGGCGAAGGAACTCGCCGAGTTCATCAAGCCCGACCTGGAAGCCCGCGGCTACCGCGTGTTCGAGATCTCGACGGTGTCCCGCGAGGGGCTCCGTCAGCTGTCCTACGCACTCGGCGAGCTCGTCGAGGAGAGCCGCGTCATCGCTGCGGCCGATGCGGCGAAGCCACGCATCATCCTGCGTCCGAAGGTCGTCGACGACTCCAAGTTCACGGTCACGGTCGAGGGCGGCACCTACGGCAACCTGTACCGCATCCTCGGTGCGAAGCCGGAGCGCTGGGTCGCCCAGACCGACTTCAACAACGATGAGGCCGTCGGCTTCCTCGCCGACCGCCTCGCGAAGCTCGGCGTCGAAGAGCAGCTCTTCAAGGCAGGAGCCGTCGCGGGTGCGACGGTCATGATCGGCGCAGGCGGCGGTGTGGTCTTCGACTGGGAGCCCACCCTCACCAGCACGGCAGAGCTCCTCACCGCTCCTCGTGGAACGGATGCCAGGCTCGACGCCAACAACCGCCCGACGCGCCACCAGCGTCGCGAGGAGTACTTCGGCCGGATGGACGCGAAGGCCGAGGCTCGTGCAGAGCTCGAGCGGGAGCGCGAAGCCGGACTGTGGAAGGACGACGAGGACGAAGCGCCTCAGGACGAGGCATCCCTGGAGGAGGGCGACCGCCTGTGACGGTTCGCGAACCTGCTGGGATCCGCACGGCGGCGCGTGTCGTCGTCAAGGTCGGCTCCTCGTCGATCAGCGGCGACAACGCCGGCCAGATCGCGATGCTCGTCGATGCGATCGCCGAGACGTACGGACGCGGGGCCGAAGTGGTCCTCGTCTCCTCCGGCGCCATCGCAACGGGAATGCCGTTCCTCAGGCTCGACACGCGGCCGGACGATCTCGCCACGCAGCAGGCGGCGGCGGCCGTCGGGCAGAACCTGCTCATCTACCGGTACCAGGACAGCCTGGACCGCTACGGCATCGTCGCCGGGCAGGTGCTCCTCACCGCGGGCGACATCGACAACCCCGGGCACCGCAGCAACGCGCAGCGTGCGATGGGGCGGCTCCTCGGACTCCGCATCCTGCCGATCGTCAACGAGAACGACACCGTCGCGACGCATGAGATCCGCTTCGGCGACAACGACCGCCTCGCGGCGCTCGTCTCCACCCTCGTCTCCGCGGACGTCCTGGTACTCCTGAGCGACGTCGACGCGCTGTACACGAAGCCGCCGCACGAGCCGGGCGCCGTGCGGATCGACCACGTCCCCTTCGGAGACTCGATGGACGGTGTGACGTTCGGAGACATCGGTGCGGCCGGCGTGGGCACGGGCGGCGCCGGCACCAAGGTGTCAGCGGCCCGTCTCGCAGCGGAGTCCGGCACCGGCGTGCTGATCACCTCGACCGCCAACGTCGCAGCCGCGCTGCGCGGGGAGCGCGTCGGGACCTGGTTCGACCCGGCGTAACCCGTCACGCGCGTCGCAACACGGGGAACACGGCCTCCGATCGTCACTACAATCGGAGCATGTCGAACACCTCCGCCGTTGTTCCCTCCGCCGCAGATGTCGTCCAGGACGGCAGCTCACCAGCCGGCGCAGCAGGCAGTGTGCCGCTCGCCGAACGCTTCGTCGCGGCGAAGCGCGCCTCCAGACTGCTCGCGCAGGCGAACGCCGGGACGAAGAACCGCGCGCTCGTCGCGATCTCCGAGGCGTTGCACGCCAACATCGACGACATCCTCGCAGCCAACGCGATCGATCTCGCCAACGGTCGGGAGAACGGCCTCAGCGACGGGCTGCAGGACCGGCTCCGCCTCGACGCGAAACGGGTCGCATCGCTCGCCGACGCCGTGCTCGACGTCGTTGCGATCGTCGACCCCGTCGGGCAGGTCGTCCGGGGGAGCGTCACGCCGGACGGTGTGAAGATCGAGCAGGTCCGTGTGCCGTTCGGCGTCGTCGGCGCCATCTACGAGGCCAGGCCCAACGTGACGGTCGACATCGCGTCGCTCGCGCTGAAGAGCGGCAACGCTGTCCTCCTGCGCGGCGGCACGGCAGCAGAGCAGTCGAACGCCGTGCTCGTCCGCCTCATCCGAGGCGCGCTCGAGAGCGTCGGGCTGCCGGCCGACGCCGTGCAGACGATCGACGAGTTCGGTCGTGAGGGCGCGCGGGAGCTGATGAACGCCCGCGGCTTCGTTGACGTGCTCATCCCACGAGGCAGCGCATCTCTCATCAACACGGTCATCCGGGACTCGAGCGTGCCGGTGATTGAGACGGGCGCCGGTGTTGTACACGCGTTCCTCGACGAGACCGCGAACGAATCCTGGGCGGTCGACATCGTGCGGAACGCGAAGGTGCAGCGCCCATCGGTCTGCAACGCACTCGAAACGGTGCTCGTGCACCGCGACGCAGCAGCCCGTCTGCTGCCGCCCGTGCTCGGGGCCCTCAGAGCAGCGGGCGTCGTCATCCACGCCGACGCAGAAGCGAAGGCGATCTTCCCGGATGCGGTCGACGCCGTGGACGAGGACTGGGCCACCGAGTACATGTCGCTCGACATCTCCGTCCGCGTCGTCGCGGGCATCGACGAGGCGATCGAGCACATCGAGCGGTACTCCACCAAGCACACCGAGACCATCATCACGAACGACGTCGTGAACGCCGACCGGTTCCTCGGCGAGGTCGACTCCGCCGTCGTGATGGTCAACGCCTCCACCCGATTCACCGACGGAGGCGAGTTCGGCTTCGGAGCAGAGGTCGGCATCTCGACGCAGAAGCTGCACGCCCGCGGTCCGATGGGGCTGCCGGAACTCACGAGCACGAAGTGGCTCGTGCGTGGTTCAGGGCACGTACGGCGGTAGTCGCTAGACTGGAGGTGGCGTGACCGAACGCCACAGAAGGAGAGATCATGTCGCTTGCCGCTTCAGCGCTCGCATCCGCGGTCGTCGCAGAGTCCGCCCACGCCGACCTGGGCGCACCGACCTGGGTGTTCGGAGCCGTCGCGCTCGTCATCTTCGCCATTCTCGGCGTCGTGACGTTCAGCTACCGCGATGTCGCCAACCGCCACGCTGCCAAGGCGCAGGCGCACGAACACCACGGCGAGCACGGTCACTAGCCCTGTCCGCACTCAGCACGCGTGAAGCAGGGGCCGGAGCATCTTCGGCCCCTGCTTCGTCGCGCGCCGGGACCGCGACCGGTTCGGGGACCGAGTCCGCACGCGCGGCCGGTCGCCGCGAACGCATCGGGGTGATGGGCGGCACGTTCGACCCCATCCACCACGGTCACCTCGTCGCGGCATCGGAAGTCGCCCAGCATTTCGACCTCGATGAGGTCGTATTCGTGCCGACGGGGGAGTCCTGGCAGAAATCCGGCGTGACGGACAGCGAACACCGCTACCTCATGACCGTGATCGCCACGGCGAGCAACCCCCGCTTCACGGTCAGCCGCGTCGACATCGACCGCGACGGACCCACCTACACGGTCGACACCCTGCGGGACCTGCATCGCGCTCGGCCGGACGCCGAGCTCGTCTTCATCACCGGCGCGGACGCCGTCGCTCAGATTCTGAGTTGGAAGGACGCCGCGGAGGTGTGGGACCTCGCACATTTCGTTGCTGTGAGTCGTCCGGGACACGATTTGAACGTTTCCGGATTACCACAGCACGACGTAAGCTTGTTGGAAGTTCCGGCCCTAGCGATATCGTCCACGGATTGCCGGAGCCGGGTGAGTAAGGGCTTTCCGGTCTGGTATCTGGTTCCCGACGGTGTCGTGCAGTACATCAGCAAGCACCACCTGTATCGGAGTGAAGTTTCATGACCGCGTCGCCAGAGAACGCGCCCATCACGCGGCGTCAGGCAAGAGAGACCCAGCAGACCGCTGGCGGCACCTCTGAATCCGCCGCGCCATCCGCAGGAGCGGTCGGCGGGGAAGCCGAGGCTCCGCGTCGTCGCCGTGCATCCACGTCCGAGCCGGTCGCGGGTGGAGCCATCCCAGCCGTCAATGAGCAGGCGGAAGCCGACGCCAAGTGGGCCGCTGCGCCGCCCGTGGTTCCTGCCGCATCCACGCCTGCCGCATCGGCACCTGCCGCTCCGGCGACCTCGCCGGCTGCGCCGGCCGCCACCGGTGGGCTGACGCGTCGTCAGCTGCGCGACCTCGAACGCACCGGGTCGCTCGAACGCCCGCCGGCTGCGCTCATCGCTCCTCCGGTCGAGGACGTCGCTCCTCCCGTCGCGACGCCTCCACGTCCACCGGCCGCTGTGGTCGCTCCCGCGCCGCGCCCGGTGGCTCCCATCCCGCAGAAGCCCACGGAGAAGCCGCGCGCCGAGAAGCCGCGCACTCCACAGCCAGAAGCCGAGCAGGTCGTCATCCCCACCCCGGCGAACCCCGTCGCACCGAGGACGCCGCAGCCGCCCGTCGGCATGCCGACCCTCGTCGAGCAAGCCAACGGCGGACGCCAGGCCGACCTCGCTCCGGCGCAGGCGATCGACGTCTCCGACCGCGACGACATCTCGGAGGATCCCGCCTCCACCCTCTCCAAGGGATTCGGACGCGACTCCATGCTCGTGGCGGCCCTCGAAGCCGAGAAGCAGGCGCAGCTCGATCGCGACGTCGCATTCGAGGATCTGCTCGGCAACGGCATGACGTCCACCGGATCCGTGACGACGAGTTCGCTCATCATTCCGGTCGCGCCGTCGCAGGCTGCCGCCGGAGCGACCTCGAACGCCACGGGTGAGGTGCTCATCACCGGATCGATCGAGCTCCCACGCGGACTCGGCGCCTCCGGTCAGGACCCGCACCACTTCGACGGCGCAGACGTCGACAAGCTGTTCGAGTCCGACGAGATGCCGCCATCCGTCACGGCCGCGTCGCCCGTTGCGGCGAGCAAAGCCGTGAGCAGTCACGGCTCAGCCAGGGACGTGGTGCCCGCCACCACGAACCAGAGCAACAAACTTCTGATGGCCCTCGCGATCGCGGCAGCGGTACTCGCTGCCGGTGTGCTCGCGGTGCTCGTCATCGGATACTTCAGCGGGGCGTTCTGATCCCGTCACACAACAACCCGGTGCGCCACGGCGCACCGGCAGAGGAGTGCACCACATGACCCTTGCCGACACCACGCTCGAGATCGTGCAGCGTGCGGCCACGGCCGCAGAGTCGAAGAACGGCGACGACCTCGTCGCGCTCGACGTCTCCGGCCCGCTGCCGTTCGTCGACGCCTTCCTGATCGTCACCGGACGCAGTGAACGCAACGTCATCGCCATCGCGGGTGAGATCGAGGACCAGCTGAACCTGGCCGGCACCAAGACCCTGCGCCGCGAGGGCAAGTCCGAGGGTCGCTGGATCCTGCTCGACTTCGGCGAGGTCGTTGTGCACGTCTTCCACGAGGAAGAGCGCGTGTACTACTCGCTCGAACGCCTGTGGAAGGACTGCCCCGTCCTGCCGCTGACGACGAGCGAACCCCAGCCGGTCCAGTAATCAGGACACATCGGATCGACTTCTCCGGCGAAAGTGGTCAAAACCACTTCCAGGATGTAGTAATCTAGATGAGTTGCTTCCGCTCCGGCGGAAACAATTTGGGTCTGTGGCGCAGCTGGTAGCGCACCTGCATGGCATGCAGGGGGTCAGGGGTTCGAGTCCCCTCAGATCCACCAAACAACACCAAGAAGGTTCAACTTCTCTCCGAAACGTCTCGGAAGAAGTTGGACCTTTTTCGTTTCCCCGGCGTGACGTGTGTCGACGCTGTTCGTCGGTATGGCGTCATCGCCGGAGAGTGCGGTCGGTTCGGATGATGGGTGTCAGCCACGCGACGAGTGGTGCCGCGGTGTGGATCGCGTTCACCGGAACGATGCCGGTCCTGACGTCGGGGATGCATCATCTCGATCCGGTCGGGGTCATTCTGGGGTCGTTCGTCTGCGCCGGGGCCGCATTGCTGCCGGACGCCGACCATCACAGTGCCACGATCGCGCAGTCGGTCCCGGTGTTCGGGAGGCTCGCGACAGGAGCTGTCGGCGCCGTGTCCGGCGGGCATCGCCACGGCGCGCACTCGCTCATCGCCGCGGCCGTCGTCGGGGCCATCGCCTGGCTGCTCACGCTGTTCTCGGTGACCCGCGACGGGCTCGGCACCTTCTCCATCGGGACCGCGATCGGTGCGGCGGCGCTCGTGTGCTTCGGGGTGAAGGCCAGGGGACTCGTGCGCTCGTGGGGGTACGCGTGGGTGATCGGCGCGTTGCTCGGCACGGTGATGGTGTTCTTCGCGCCCGACAGCATCGAGTGGTTCCCGTACGCCGTGGTGATCGGGTTCGTGGTGCACCTGGCCGGAGACTTCCTGACGACCGGTGGGCTGCCGGGGCTGTTGTGGCCGATCAAACCGCGGCCGCCACGGGCTTGGCGGAGGACGCCCGTCCTCAGCCGGATGTGGATGTCGAACGGGTACGTCGCCCTGCCGATCCTCGGGAACACAGGGTCCGCACGGGAGATCGTGCTCGGTGCGATCCTGGGACTCTACGTCCTCGTCGGCATCGTGTTCGAGTCGCTCATCGGCTTCGGCGCCGACGTCTCGGCCCTGTTCTGACCCGACCCGCACCGCGAGGGACTAGAGGCCGTGGGCCGCGAAGATGGCCTCGGCACGGTCACGCATGGTCTCGTCGTCGTCACCGGTCGCATAGACGGCATCGAGTTCCTCGCTGATCGCCGGCCCGAGCGCGTCGAAGCGGCGACGCCAGCGTTCGGCGTCCCGTCGCCAGTACCCCATCGTCATCCAGTCCGACGTCGGCCACCGCAGTTCGTGCCGCAGATGACGGCGCACGGCGCGCATCTCGCCGGCCTCGCCCGAGAACCAGACGTACCCGCGCTCCGCTCGCGCAGTGAGCCGGCGGACCTCCGCGAGCAGATCGAGCGGCTCGTCGCCCGCGGCCCACACAACACGATCGGTCGGTCGCAGGGCGAGCGGCGGCGCGTCTGGCTCGGCGAGATCGAGCACGGCGACCACCGGCGGGGCGTCCGGGTGATCCGCGTGCTCCTCGAGGATGCGGGCGATGGCCGGCAACGCCGTCGCATCACCCACGAGCGCGATCCAGGACGTCCCCGGCGGCGGCGCATAGTGGCCGCGAGGCGATCCGAGCATGATGACGTCGCCGATGCGAGCGGCAGCAGCCCACGCGGCGGCCGGCCCATGGCCGTGCAGGACGAAATCGACCTCCATCGTGCACGTCGCCGGGTCCCATCGGCGCACCGTGTAATACCGGGTGAACGGGCGAGCGGCCGACAATGCGGAGCAGACATCCGCATCGGTCCTGTCCTCGCCGTCGCAGCGATCCGTCTGCGCGGACGCGCCTGGGAACACGATGGAGAGGAACTCGTCCGCGCGGCCGGAGGAGATGAACGACTCGATGCCCAACACGGGTGTCGAGGCATCGACGTCCTCACCGAACAGCGCGGCGTCCGTGTGTCCACTGCCACCGCTGACCGGGCCGAGGGTGACCCGCATCATCGTGCGGGCCACCCGTGCGGTCCCGAGCACGGCGGCTCGGAACCAGACGGCGTCAGAGGTGCTCAAGCACGGTCCCCTCGAACTCCTTGAGCCATTCGTTCGCCGTCACGTAGCTCGTGATGATGGTGCGCATGCCGTAGACGTGGTGCGACTGTGCGACCTCGGTGCGGGTGAACAGCTCGTTGTCGAGGATCGCCTGGATCGCCGGAGGGACACTGCCATCGGCGTTGAGCGGGTGCACCGCGACGGTGACGCTCGAGAAGACCGTTCCGAGCTGTTCGAGCGGGTACGAGCCGTAGCCGCTGTCGTCCTGTTCGACGGGCACGCCCGGGCCGTACTTCAGACCGAGTTCGTTGACGACCAGATTGCCGATCGACCCGGTTGGCTGCTGGATCGAGAACTGCCCTGCGTCGTCGCCGAGGGAGAAGTGCACCCAGGTGTTGCTCGACATCTGCTTCGCGTACTGCGACTTCAGCCGGTCGAGCGTGGCCGTGTAGGTGGCCTTCGCCTCCGTCCAGGAGTCCGTCTTGCCGACGGCGGCAGCGAGCTGTTCGGTGACCGCAGCCCAGTCGCCGCGGCTCTTCCCCTTTGCCACGATCGTCGGTGCGATCGCCGACAGCCGCTTGTACGTCGCTTGATCGATCTCGTCCGCATCACCGACGATGATGTCCGGCTTCTCCTTCGCGATGGCCTCGAAGTTCACCTCGCCGAAGGTGCCGATGGTCGGCAGTCCCTTCACGAACTGCTGCTCCTCGGGCGTGAACTCCTTGATCCACTTGCCGTAGTCCTGGGTGGCGATGGGCTTGACGCCGAGGGACATCAACTGCCACGGGGTGTCGTAGGACGCCGCGACGACGCGCTCGGGGGAGACGGGGGCCTCGACCGTGCCGTAGGCGGTCGTGAGCGTGTGGGTCTCACCGGAGGCTGTGCCGGACGATGCCGTGGTGCTGCTGCAGGCGGTCAGTACGGCAGCAACGAGTGCGATGCCGACGACCCGGGTCAGCGCACGCGCTGCACGACGGGTGGAACGTGGCGATGCGGGGGCGACGGTCGCGACGGGGGAGATGGAATGCATTGGGGGTGTGGGCACAGAAAACTCCATCGAGTTAGGTTAGGGATACCTAATTCTGACGAGTGGGTGACTGCGTGGGCAAGTCAGAATCACGAGATTCAGGCCGTGGATCGGTCGACTTCCATCGTGAATCGGTCACCGGCGTCATCCTGGCTCGCCCGACGAGCGACGGAACCCGGCGTCACTCCGGTCATCCGGCGAAATGACGCGCCGAACGCCGCCGCAGTGCGGAACCCCGTCGCCCTGGCGACCGTAGCGACGCCATCGCCTCTGGACAGTCTCTGCATCGCGAATCTGATGCGTGCCCGCTGACGCCAGTCCGAGATGGTCAGACCCGTCTCCGAGCGGAATCGCCGCGTGAGCGTGCGGACGCTCACCTTCGCGTCCGCGGCCCACTCCTCGATGGTCCGGGGATCCGCAGGGTCACGGAGGATCGCATCGGTCACCACGCGCACCCACGGCGTGGACGGCAACGGGAGGTCGACCGTGAGACGCGGGGTCGGCACGAGCAGGTCGAGGGCGAACGCCTCAGCGTGCCGTCTCGCGGTGTCGTCGAGGTCGTCCTGCATCAGGTGGGACAGCACCTGGTCGAGGAGTGGAGGCGGAACCAGGACCGCGACCTGTTCGAGTCCCGGTCGGGTGTCATCTGGGGCGAGCCAGCTGCAGAGCAGCGAGCTGCCGGCCGCCGCGTGCACCTCGTGCGGGACGTCCGCCGGGATCCAGATGCTCGCTCCGCCCGGGATCGTGTACACGGCCTGCGCGGTGCTGACGGTGAGCGGACCTTCGATGCCCCAGAGCAGCTCGTGCGCCCGATGTGCGTGCATGGGCCACGACTGGCCGTCGACCTCGCTCGCCGGTGTTTCGATGCGGTGGGACGCGAGTCGGATGGGGGCGTCGGAACCGCCCGGCTCGTAGCGCCGTCGCCACTCTGCGATGTCGTGCAGGGGGTCGTCGATGCGGATGGTCGGGGCCACCCCATGAGCATACGAGATGCGCAGAAGGGAGGAGTGCTGGATATTCTTCTCCCATGACTCGACGACCGCTCAGCCCCCTCCGCCGGGCGGCCGCCGTCCTCGGCGTCGTCCTCGCGGTGGCCGTGTGCCTCTCCGGTGCTGGCTGGGTCGGGTCTGTCGTCTCGGAGCCGGCCGCGGGGGACACCGTGGCGCAGCCGACCCCGCCTCCCCTCGTCATTCGGGTGAACCAGCTCGGCTATGGCATCGGCGACAGCAAGAGCGCCTACGTCCTGGAGAGCGCTGCGGCGGCATCCGACACCGACGGGTTCCGGATCGTCGATGACGCTGGACGGACCGTGGTGACGGCCGAGGCCGGGAAGGTGACCGGTGCCTGGAACGACCGCTACGAGCGCGTCCGCCGCATCGACTTCACCGCGTTCGACCGCCCGGGCGAGTACCGGATCGAGCACGGCGATGGTGCGGACGTGGTCGCCTCGCCACGATTCCGCATCGCATCACGCGACGAGCTGATGCAGCCGATGCTCGCCGACACCGTCACCTTCTTCCAAGCGCAGCGGGACGGGGACGACGTCGTACCGACCGTCTTGGATCGGAAGCCGTCCCACCTCCTCGACCACACCGCGGACGTGTACGCGGATCCGACGTTCTCCGAGGACGGGGACGTCCTCGAATCCCCGCTCACCGTCACCGGTGGTCCGATCGACGTCGCCGGTGGCTGGTTCGATGCGGGCGACTACCTCAAGTTCACCGGGACGACGGCGTACGCGACCATGGAGCTGCTCCTCACCCAGCGGACCAGGGCGGATGTGCCCGGACTCGCCGATGAGAGCGCCATCGGCCTGCGGTGGCTTGACCGCATGTGGGACGGCGCCAGCCGAACCCTGTACGCCCAGGTGGGCATCGGCTCCGGCAACGACGACGTGCTCACGGATCACGACGTCTGGCGGCTGCCGGAGAGCGATGACAGCCGGCCCACGAGTCCGACCGCTTCGGACTACGCCGTCTCCCATCGGCCGGTGTTCCGCGCCAACACGCCGGGAGGGCCCATCAGCCCCAACCTGGCCGGGCGGGTAGCCGCGGTCTTCGCGATCGCCGCGCAGCAGGAGTCCGATCCGGCGGCGGCGAAGGCCGGGTTCGAGAAGGCGGCGGCCGTCTATCAGCTTGCAGACACCGCGCCGGACGGGCTCAGGACCACCTTCCCGAACAACTTCTATCCGGAGGAGTCCTGGCAGGACGATCTGGAGCTCGGCGCCGTCGAGCTGTCGATCGCAGCGCGCGTCGTCGGCGACGCTCGTGCGGACGAATGGCAGGCCCAGGCTGCCGCATGGGCGGCGGCGTACATCGCGTCGGACACCGTCGGCACCCTCGAACTCTCCGATGTGAGCGCGATCGCACACGGTGAACTCATCGCCCACGGCAAGCGATCCTCACCAGCGCTCGTCGCCGACCTCAGACGACAGCTGGACAGCGGCGCGCTTGCAGCTGCGGACGACCCGTTCTCGTCAGGGGTCGACTACGGAGGATTCGACGCCGTCCCACACGCGTTCGGCCTGGTTGCGACCGCTGCGATCTACGAACGCGCTACGGGCGACGACTCCTACTCCTCGATGGCGACCGCGCAACTGGACTGGGTATTCGGCGCGAACCCGTGGGGCACGAGTTTCGTGATCGGCGCGGGGGAGGTGTTCCCGCAGTGCCCGGCCCACCAGGTCGCGAACCTCGTCGACGGGGCCGTGCTGACGGGCGCCGTGGTGAACGGGCCGAACGGCGAGGACGTGTTCTCCGACATCGATCTGATGGAGGGGATGCGACCGTGCTCAGCTGATGCCGCGGAGGGGGTTCCCTGGGCGGAATTCGACGGCAACGGGTCGAGATACCTCGACGACGTCGGCGCCTGGCAGACCTCCGAACCGGCCCTCGACTTCACCTCGACGGCGTTGCTCGCGTACGGGTTGTTCGCACCGGCGCCATGAGGCGGCGTCAGGCGGCGCCGGTGGCACCCGGACTCAACCCCGCGCCGGAGCGTGACCGGTTCAGCCGCCGACGACCACGGTGAGCCGGCCGAACCGCGAGAGGTGACGCTCCCCGTCCGGATATTCGTGGGTGGCGATGACCGGCCGCCCCGTTGCAGCCGCCAGTTCTGCCCAATAGCCCGTGACGTCGGCGGCGGCACCGGACGCCGCCGAGGCGATCAGCATGCCGGGTTCGAGTCGCGCGGCGACGGCGGCGCTCGGCCCGTCGGGTGCGCCGTGGTGCGGGAGGATCCACACGCACCCTGCAGCATCGGCCCGGTCGACGATGCGCTGCCAGCGCTCCTCGGAACCGCACTGGTCTCCGCTGATCACCACGGGTGGAATCGCGGCATCGTCGGCGCGGAGGACAAACACCGCTGAGTCGTCGTTCGTACCCTCCGAGAGCTCGTCGAGGATCTCGGCGAGCCCGCCGTCACCGGCCTGGGCGAGCCGTCCGACGAGCGACGCGGTCGGCGTCTGCTCATTCGCGGACGGATGCACCCGGTCGAGGCGCCATCCGCTGTCGGACCACAGCTCCTCGGCCGGTGACGCGTCCCAAGTGCGGATGTCGGTTCCACCGTCACCGAGGATCGTCAGGAGATCGAGGTACTCGGTCACGAGCTGGAACTGTCCGTGGGGGCTGTCGACGTCGGCGTTCCGTTCGAACCCGACAAGCCAGTCCGCGCCGGGTTCCGGGCGCGCGAACCGTCCGTACGGCAGGTGTGCGACGCCGACCGGGAACTCCCGCGCGACGGCGAGGAGCCCCTGTGCGTGGTCGCGGTGGAGGTGGGTGAGGACGAGTGCGTCGACGTGGGTGACCCCGGCGCGCCGCAACCACGTCGTGGCGTCGATCCGTCCGGGCCACGCGCGTTCGTCTCCGCCGTCGACGACGCTCACCCGGCCGTGCGGGCCGAGGATGACGGTGCAGCTGCCCTGCCCGACATTCAGCACGTGCACCTCGACATCGGCATGGTGCAGGGGGTCGGCGTCGTCGTTCGATGCGTCGGGGACGGGGCTGGAGTCGCGCGGCATGCGTCAACTGTTGTGGACAGCGGTGTCCGATCGGCGAGCGGGAGGTGAACGGCTGGTGCGCGCCATCGATTTCACCCTCACGGCGTGACGAACACTCGTTCGGAAGCACCGAACCGATTCCGTCCGACCCCGGTCGCCGGATGGGCGCCGCCTGTGGAGCATCGTGGTGGTCATCCCCGGTTCACGGCCGACCAACGGGGAGTTCATCCGCCGGTCGTTGTCGTCCTGACGACCCCCTGATGGGGTGGGTCCCGTGCGCCGCTCGGTGCACCATCCGCAAGGTTCAGGAGTTTCAGTGAAATCCACTCGTACCCGTGCCGGGCTCGCGCTCGGCCTCGTCATCGCCATCGGTCTCACGGCGGCACCGCAGATGGCCAGTGCAGCAGCCTGGACGAGACTGCCGGACTACCAGCGTTGGACCGGCTTCAACGCGCTCGAGCGCGGCCAGGGCGTCGCCACCGACGGAACGTACTACTACTACAACGGCCCGTACAGCATGGTGAAGGCCACGATCTCGAACGACCACGAGGTCGCATCGAGCGCCGCCGCCATCCCGAGCCAGCTCAGCAGCCAGTTCAAGGTCGACCACATCGGCGACATCGACTACACGGGCGGTCTCGTCGTCGCGCCGCTCGAGGACGGCAAGGCCGGCTACCAGCACCCGCTCCTGGCCCTCTACGACGCCAACACGCTCGGCTACACGGGCCGCTACGTGCAGCTGCCGCTCGCAACGATGCCCGGCGGTGTGCCGTGGGTCTCCGTCGACGAAGCCGCAGGGCTCGTCTACACGGCACCGTGGAACCAGGACGTCGCTCAGGGCACGAACCAGATCGTGGCCTACAGCCTCAACGACCTGCTGACGCTCCCGGCGGGTTCCACCATCCCGGTGGTCAAGACCATCACGCTGTCACGCGCGCTCAGCCGCATCCAGGGAGCCACGATGCTCCGCGGCAAGCTGTACGCATCGGTCGACATCAAGGGCGACAAATCCGTGTACTCGATCGACCTCACCTCCGGCGCGGTCACGTGGGAGTTCAACCAGGACGTCGAACCGGGTGACGAGGTGCAGGGCATCACGGCGATCGACCGTGGCGGCAACGACTTCCAGCTCGACGTGCTCAATGTCGGCTCCGGCTGGAAGTCGATCTTCATGTACCTGCAGCACTACAAGCTGAACTGACCAGGCTCCACTGAACGAGCGGTCCGTCGGCTTGCGCCCGGCGGGCCGCTCTGGTCGTTCCGGGGGAGTGCCGGGCGAGTTCCAGGGGGAGTGCCGGGCGGGTTCTGGAGCACAGAACCGAGTCCCTCGACATTCACGATCTGTTCACCGCGCAGTCGTTCGGAGGGCCCCGAATCGAGAGGTTCGCTCTGCCACTGTGTTCACGTAAGCAAACCCCGGTTCTGCTCTGCCGAACAGAATCCGCGGAAGTGCTTGAACACCTCGGATCCGCACCCGACGGTCCGCATCCATCCGCTCCGACCCCAAGGACCGCCGTGCCCGACGTCTCTCTCCGCTCGCTCTCGAAGTCCTACCCTGGCGCACGAGGGGCGAAGCACCACGCCCTCCACGACGTGGAGTTCACCGTCCCGGACGGCGAATTCGCCGCGATCCTCGGCCCGAGCGGCTGCGGGAAGTCGACGACCCTCCGCATCGTCGCCGGTCTCGAGCGCACGGACACCGGGAGCATCTCGATCGGCGGACGCGACGTCACCGCCGTGCCCAGCTCGGAGCGCGGGCTCGCGATGGTGTTCCAGAACTATGCGCTCTTCCCGCACCTGAGCGTCGCCGAGAACATCGTCTTCGGGCTCAAGGTCAGGCACCTGTCGAAGGACGAGCGAAACACCCGCCTCGCGGAAGCGGCGAAGCAGCTGCGCCTCGAGCCCTACCTCGACCGCCGTCCTGGTCAGCTCTCAGGCGGCCAGCGCCAGCGCGTCGCGCTCGGTCGGGCCCTCGTCAGCGGCGCGCAGCTCATCCTCATGGACGAGCCGCTCTCGAACCTCGACGCTCGCCTCCGCGCCGAGATGCGCACCGAGATCCGCGAACTGCAGCAGCGCCTCGGGCTCACCGTCCTCTACGTCACCCACGACCAGGTGGAGGCCATGACCATGGCCGACCGCGTCATCGTGATGCGCGACGGCGGCGTGGACCAGATCGCCTCCCCGGAGGAACTGTACGCGCGCCCTGCCTCAGCACCGGTGGCACGCTTCATCGGGTCGCCGCCCATGAACCTGGTGGAGGCAGCTCGCGACGGGCTCGACCTCGTGCTCGGCGACGGGACGCGCCTCGATGCGACCGAGCTCTTCGCCGGTCACGCCGCAGAGCTCCCGAGCGAGCTCCTCGTCGGCATCAGGCCGGAGGACGTGCTCGTCGGGCGAGCTCCCGCCGACCGGACGCTCGGGCCCGCGCTCAGCATCCCGGCCGTCCCCGGCCGTCAGGAGCTCCTCGGAGCCGACCGGCTCGTGACCTACCTCGTCGGCGGCGAGCGGGTCCACGTGCGCGTCAAAGCGAGCGATCCGCTGCCCGTCGTGGACACCCTTCGCGTCCCGATGCACCAGGTCCACCTGTTCGACCGGGCGACGCAGCACCGCATCGAGCCGGCGCCGCGCGAGACGCTCGCCGCCATCGCCTGACGGATCACCGTCCCCACAACCTCTCCCTCCCTCGCACCACGCTCCACACATCACACCCGACACACCGGTTCAAGAAAGGACCAACAGCCCCATGTCATCCACCCGCACGAAGCTCATCGCGGTCGCAGGCACGGCAGCGATCGCTGCAACGCTCCTCGCCGGTTGCTCCTCGCAGAGCGCAAGCGAGACCTCCTCCAAGGAGGTGAGCATCGACTTCTACTACCCTGACCAGGTCGGCACGCTCGGCACCCTCATCGACGGCTACCTCAAGGACTTCGCCAAGGAGCACCCGAACATCCACGTCAAGGGTGTCTACTCCGGTGACTACGACCAGACCCTGACCGCCGTCAACACGGCGATCGACGGCAACAAGGCTCCCGCGCTCGCGATCATGGACCAGTCGTTTATGCACGACCTGGTCGAGCGCAAGGCGATCACGAGCTGGAACGACTTCCTCACCACCGACGACGACAAGCAGTGGCTCGACGGCTTCTACCCCCAGTTCATGTCGAACTCGATCGACGACAAGGACAACGTCTGGGGTGTGCCGTTCGCCCGCTCCACGATCGTCCAGTACTGGAACAAGGACTTCTTCACCAAGGCCGGCCTCGACCCCGAGAAGGGCCCGGACAGCTGGGACTCCCTCGTCGCCGACGCCAAGGCGCTGCAGGAGAAGGCCGAGGCCAAGTGGGGCGTCTTCATCCCCACCTCGACCGGCACCGCGTACTGGCTCTACCAGGCGCTCGTGCAGCAGGCCGGCGGCGACGGCGCGATCAGCAACGCCGCGGGCACGAAGGTCACGCTCGACACGCCTGAGAACGTGAAGGCGCTCGAGTTCTGGGCGTCGCTCGGCAAGACCGAGGGTGTCGCCCCTGACACCGAGGTCGCGTGGGGCACGTCGACCGACGACTTCATCGCCGGTCAGACGGGCATCCTCTGGACCACGTCCGGCCGTATGGCGACCATCCAGAAGAAGGCCGCGTTCGACTGGGGCGTCTCGGCGCTCCCGGCCGGCAAGGGCGTCGGAGCTCCGACCGGCGGTGGCAGCCTCATGCTGTTCAACGCAGGCGTCTCCAAGGAGCAGCAGGAAGCCGCCGTCACCCTCGCCAAGTTCCTCACCACGCCCGAGCGTGCTGCGGACGTCTCGGTGAAGTCCGGCTACATCGCCACGTCCGACGCAGCCTGGAACACGCCGGAGATGCAGGCGTACGTCAAGGAGTTCCCGCAGGCGCAGGCGGCACACGACGCCGTCGCGGACGCGATCCCCGAGATGGCGACCTACGACCGCGACCGCGTCGTCTACCAGACGCTCGCTCCGGCACTGCAGTCCGTCCTCCTGAACGGTGCAGATGCCAAGACCGCGCTCGCCAAGGCCCAGAAGGACATCGACGCCATCCTCGCCACCCACAAGTAGGCGTGCCACACCCTCTCTGATCGGTTCACCACATGATCGACGCCCCCGTGGCGCCTGACCAGCAGCAGCGGTCGGTCCGGAACTTCTTCCGGGCCGGCCGCCGCCTGCCGGACACGCCCTTCGCGTACCTCCTGCTCGTCCCAGCGTTCGTCTTCCTGATCCTCTTCACGGTCAAGCCGATGCTCGCCTCGGTGGTCAGCAGCTTCAGCAACCGAGCCGGTGACGAATTCACCCTCGACAACTACGCCGCGTTGGCCTCCGACGAGGTCTTCATCCGCTCGCTCACCAACAACCTCGCGTTCTCCCTCATCACGGTGCCCGTCTCGCTCGCGCTGGCGATGTTCCTCGCGGTGCTCCTGCACCAGCAGATGCGCGGCCGCGGGTTCCTCCGGGCCGGCGTCTTCGCACCCGCCATCCTGCCGGTCGTCGCCATCGCCGTCATCTGGATGTACTTCTACCAGCCGAACATCGGCGTGTTCAACAGCATCCTCGGCGCCGTCGGGCTGCCGACGCCGAACTGGCTGGGCGACCCCGCGCTCGTGCTGCCGTCCCTCATGGTCATGATGGTGTGGAAAGAGGCCGGGTTCTTTATGATCTTCTACCTCGCAGGGCTCCAGGCGATCGACCCCGAGCTCGAAGAAGCCTCGCAACTGGAGGGCACGAGCAAGTTCCGCCACTTCTGGAAGGTGAGCTTCCCGCTGCTGATGCCGACGACGCTCTTCGCCGCGATCGTCGCGCTGTCCGACAGCATCAAGATGGTCGACTTCGTGTTCGTGATGACGCAGGGCGGGCCTGACAACGCCAGCACCCTGCTGCTCTTCTACATCTACCGGGTCGCGTTCTCCCAGCACTGGCCCCAGTACGCCGCAGCGATCTCGATCGTGGTCGTCGTCGTCCTCGTGGTGCTCGCCGTGCTGCAGATCCGCCTGATCGATCGCAAGATCCACTACCGCTAGGAGTCACCATGGATCGCATCCTCACCGCGTCAGACCGGTTCGAGATGGTCCTCGCCTGGATCGCCGGGCTGCTCTGGCTGGCGCCGCTCGCCTACGTGATCATCCGAGCGTTCATCATCGAGTCGCCCGGCGGCGTGTCCTTCGGGTTCGAGAACCTCGTCGGGGCGTGGGAACGCGCGCCGTTCGGCCAGTACTACCTCAACACCACGATCCTCGTGGTCGGGATCACCCTCGCGCAGCTCGTCATCGGCGTCTTCGCCGCATACGCCTTCGCGCGGTACCGCTTCTCGTTCAAGGACGCGCTGTTCATCTTCGTGCTCATCCAGTTGATGATCTTCCCCGAGGTGTTCATGTCGGAGAACTACCGGACGATCGCGTCGCTCGGACTCCTCGACACGATCACGGGCATCGGGCTCCCGTACGTCGCGAGCGCCTTCTGCATCTTCTTTATGCGGCAGGCGTTCCTCACCGTGCCGAACGAGCTCGTCGAAGCCGCCGAGGTCGAAGGGGCTTCGCGTCTGGAGATCCTCTGGAAGGTGTTCATCCCGGCCGCGAAGCCGAGCCTGATCGCCTACGCGCTCGTCTCGGTGTCGACACAGTGGAACAACTTCCTCTGGCCGCTCATCGTGGCGACAACGGACGACACCCGTCCCATCACGGTCGGCCTCGTCCGCTTCCTCGCCCCGGAGACCGGTCTCGACTTCCCGAAGATGGCGGCCGGAACGGTCATCGTGATCGCGCCGTTGCTCGCGGCGTTTGTGATCGGTCAGCGCGGGTTCATCAACAGCTTCCTGCGTTCCGGCATCAAATGAGCCGCCCAGGTCACGAGGGGATGAGCACGATCTTCCCGCGTGGTCCGCTCGGTCGACGGAGCTCGGCGATGGCGGCCTCGAAGTCGTCGAGCGGATACTGATGCGTGACGAGCCAGGACAGGTCGAGTTCGCCCGCGGCGAGCTTCGCGACGACTGCGCGCCAATCGGCCGCGGTCGACGCGAAGCTGCCGGTCACGGTGGCCTCCCGGTTGATCGCGTCGTCGATCGGCAGCGGGGCCGTCGCGCTGGCGCCGGCGTAGCCGAGCAGGACGACCGAGCCACCGCGTCTGACGGCGGAGAACGATCCCGCGATCGCCTCAGGGTTGCCGGAGGCGTCGATGACGAGGTCGTAGTGCCGGGCCTTCGGCGTCCGATCGACGTGGAAGGCATCCGCGCCGGCCATCATCGCGAGCTCCTCCTGTGCGGAGCGGCGGCCGTGGACCACGACGATCTCCGGGGCCGATGCGCGCACGAGGCGGGTGGCGAGGAGTCCGATCGTCCCGTCCCCGATCACCAGCACGCGGGCTCCTGCGCGTGGATGCGCACGGGCGATCGCGTGGTGGACGACGGCGGCCGGCTCCGCAAGGACGGCCGAGCGGGCGCCGACCGAGCGCCCGAGCGGATGGATGAGCCGGCGGGGCACGGACAGGAGTCCGGTCGCAGCACCGTCCCTGGTGAATCCGAACTCCTCGTAGGTCTCGCAGAGATTGGTGGCTCCGTCGAGGCAGGCGTGGCATGTCTCGCACGGCACGATGCCCTCGGCGACGACGAGTTCGGCGGTGCCGATGCCGTCGTCACCATCGCCGTGCACGACCTCGCCGACCCACTCGTGGCCGAGGACGATCGGGTAGCGGACGAACGCGGGATCGACACCGCCGTCGATGATGTCGAGGTCGGTGCCGCACAGTCCCACAAGACGTGGCCTGACGAGCACGGAATCCGGCTCGTTGCGGGCTGGTCCCACACCGGCCACGGAGCGATCGACGATGCCGATGCGCCCGGGGGCCGACACTTCGAGTGCGCGCATCGTTCCGGCTTCAGTGCTCACAACGCCCGGTCGGCGTCGTCGTCACAGCGCGCGACCGGCGAGCTGCGCCGTGATCTGCGCGGACGCCTTGCGCAGCTGGTTCCCGAGCTCGGCGACCCGGCGGTCGGAGCGTTCGACCTTGATGCCGGTCACCGAGACCGCTCCGACGACGTCGCCGGTGTGGCCGAACACCGGGGCGCTCATGCAGAAGACGCCGTCCTGGTCCTCCTCGTCATCGATGCCGTACCCGCGCTCACGGGTCAGGACGAGCTCTTCGCGGAGATCAGCCATGGACGTGATGGTCTTCCTGGTGCGGAAGGGCAGCCCGGTCTCCTGCACGATGCGCTCCATCTCGGCGACGGGGAGGTGCGCGAGGATGACCTTGCCCGCCGCGGAGGAGTGCGGCAGTTCGCGGACGCCCATCGGCGTGTGGAAGCGGATGTTCCCCGGTGCGTCGACGCGCGAGATGAACATGGGGTAGCCGTCGTCGTTGATGGCGGCGCGCGCGGTCATCTGGGTGCGGCGGCTGAGGTCGTGCAGGATCGGCTTGACGACGTCGGCGAGCGGGTGCGCTTCAGCCGCACGGTCGCCGAGGCGCACGAGCGCCATGCCGAGGCGGTACCTCGGCCCCGGCTGGACGTCCCGCAGGAAGCCGGCGTCGACCAGGGTCCGCGCGAGCGAGTACGCCGTGCTCTTGGAGGTGCCGAGCTGTTTGGTCAGCTCGGTGAGGGTGATGCCGGCCCGTGGGCCCTCTGCGACGATGTCGATGACCGACAGTGCGCGGGCGACGCTTCCGACGGTGTAGTCGCGAGGCGTGTCTGTGGTGACGTCCGCCATGATGTCCTCCTCGAACGAAGTTCTGTCCAGCCGTACACCGCGCGGCATCGCGCTGCGCTCCGTGGTGCACGGCGATTCCCAACCTACCCAGACGCATCCGCATTTCCCCGGTTCTTCGGGGAATGTGCACCTGGAATTCACCCCGGCGCGCGACTGTGCCCCAGCCGACGATCCGGCACGCCGATGCGCATTGACCGTACGTCGTTCTGGATCAACGAACCATCAGCAAGCGATTGGACCCCGTGAACACCTCAGAGCTCACCGAACTGCTTGAACTCGCGACGAGGACCGCCGAGGAGGCTGCAGCCTTCCTCCGGGCGAGCCGTGTCGCTGGAGTGGCGGTCGCTGGGACGAAGTCGACCGAGATCGACATCGTGACGGAGGCGGACCGCCAGGCGGAGGAGCTCATCCGCGAACGGATCCTCGCTGCCAGGCCGGACGACGGATTCCTGGGGGAGGAGGGCACCGGCTCCGTGCAGGGGACGAGCGGGGTCACCTGGGTCGTCGACCCGCTGGACGGCACCGTCAACTACCTCTACGGCGCTGGACCGTACGCCGTCAGCATCGCAGCGGTGTCCGGCCCGGCGGACCCGGCCGAATGGACGGAACTCGTCGGTGTGGTCGTGGTGTGCACGGAGGAGGTGACCTACGCGGCGAGTCGCGACGGCGGGGCGACGGCGGCTGGGGAGCGGATCGGCGTCAGCAGGGAGTCCCGGCTCGACCTCGCGCTCGTGTCCACTGGGCTCGCCTACGACCGGGTGGTCCGCCAGGAGCAGACGGCGACGGTTGCGACGATCGCCCCGCTCGTTCGTGACATCCGGATGGGCGGTTCGGCGGCGACGGATCTGTGCCTCGTCGCGGCCGGCCGTCTCGACGCGTATTACGAGCGGCGGCTCGGTCCGTGGGACTACGCCGCCGGCGCGCTCATCGTGCGAGAGGCCGGCGGGGTCGTCGAGAACGGCCGGGGCGGGGCGCCGGATGCCGACCTGGTGCTCGCGGCCGGCCCAGGCGTCGTCGAGGCGTTGCGTTCGCTGCTCTGAGCCGGGCCGATGCGCGGTCGGCCCGGGCGCGGATCGCCGCGGAATCTCTCATGGATTCCTCATCTTCACTATTCAGTGAATTTGGTACATTTCGAGCATGGACACCGTGATCGAGGCCGTGGGCCTCGCGAAGAAGTTCGGCCGAGTACACGCCCTGGACGGTCTCGACCTCAGCATCGACGAGGGGGAGGTGCACGGCTTCCTCGGCCCGAACGGGGCCGGGAAGTCGACCACGCTGCGTGTGCTGCTCGGCCTCACGAAGCGCTCGGGTGGGAGCGTCTCCGTCCTCGGCCTGGACCCGTGGAGGGACGCGGTCGCCATCCATCGTCGCCTCGCGTACGTGCCGGGCGACGTCTCCCTCTGGCCCAACCTGTCCGGCGGCGAGACCATCGATCTGCTCGCGGGGATGCGCGGCGGGGCCGACCAGGTCAGGCGCAAGCAGCTCGTCGACGACTTCGAACTGGACGTGAAGAAGCACGCCAGGAGCTACTCGAAGGGCAACCGGCAGAAGGTCGCGCTCATCGCCGCATTCGCGAGGCGCGCCGACCTCTACCTGCTCGACGAGCCGACGAGCGGCCTCGACCCGGTGATGGAGGCGGTCTTCCGCGAGCAGGTCAGGCGGGTGCGGGCCGAGGGGGCGACCGTGCTGCTGTCGAGCCACATCCTGAGCGAGGTCGAGGAGCTGTGCGACCGCGTGACGATCATCCGCGCCGGCGTCGCGGTCGAGCGGGGCACGCTGAGCGAGATGCGGCACCTGACGAGTACCGCGTTCACCGTGGTGACGGACGCGCCGCTCGACACCATCGCATCGCTGCCGGGCGTTTTACACGCCTCGACGGGCGACCAGGCGGCCTCCGGTCTGCAGACGCTCCACTTCGATGTCAGCACCGATGCCGTCGGCGCGGTGACCGCTGTGCTCGCCGGACACCGGATCGAAGCGATGACCGCGACTCCGCCGTCCTTGGAGGAGCTGTTCCTCCGCCACTACGGCGACCGGGTCGAGGCGGCGTCCTGATGTTCAGACTGCTCCTCCTCTTCGCGCGGAGAGACCGGATCCAGGTGCCTGTCTGGATCATCGGCGGCGCGCTCCTGGCATATACGAGCGCTTCGGCGGTCGGCGCCGAGGTGGGTCCGGCGGCCGATCGGACCGCCCTGCTCCGCGTCGCCGTCGGGACGCCCTCGATTCTGGCCCTTCGTGGGGTTCCGGACGGACCGAGTCTCGGCTCCTACGTCTTCTTCCAGTCGTTCGTGTACCTCGCGATCGTCGCAGCGCTGATGAGCGTGTTCCTCGTCACGCGGCATACACGCGCTGACGAGGAGCAGGGGCGCCTCGAGCTGCTCGGTGCCGCTCCGGTGGGGCGCACCGCCGGGTTGTGGGCGACCGTGCTCCTCGGGTTGATCGCGAACGTCCTGATCGGGGCGGCGGTCGGGCTCGCGTACGCTGCCGGGGGGCTGTCGGCCGGCGGCGCCTGGTTTGCGGGTCTCGCCGTCGCGGCCGTCGGCGCCTGCTTCGTCGGGCTGACGGCGCTGCTCGCCCAGCTCCTCCCGACCTCTCGGGCCGTCAACGGCATGGGTTCCGCACTCGTCGGACTCGCATTTGTGCTGCGTGCGGCCGGTGATGCCCTCGGCATTCCGACCGCCGACGGTCTGTCGGTCGTTTCGGCCTGGCCGTCGTGGCTGTCGCCCATCGGCTGGGGACAGCAGACGTTCGCATTCACCGCCACGAGACCTGCGCCGCTGCTGTTGGCGGTCGGCCTCGTCATCGTGACCGTCGCAGCAGCCGTTGCGGTGCAGTCGAGTCGTGACCTCGGATCGAGCCTCGTGCGCGAGCGTGACGGACGTGTGTCTGGTCGAGCGGGATTCCGATCCAACCGCGCGCTCGTCTGGCGGCTGCACTGGCCGACCGTCGTCGGATGGGCTGTCGGCGGTGTGGTGATGGGGCTGCTCGCGGGCGGACTGGCTGCGAGCATCGCCTCTGGCCTCGCCGCGGATTCGAGCATCTCGAAGGTCGTCGCTGGTCTAGTGCCCGGCGGCAAGGGCGGTATCGCGGATCTGTTCGTCGCTGCGGTGATGAGCCTCGCCGGTGTGCTCGCGGCCGCCGCCGGAGTGCAGGCGATGCTCCGCGGCAGATCGGAGGAGGCCGACGGCCGGGCGGAACTCGTCCTTGCTGCTCCCGTGAGCCGAACGGTGTGGCTGCTCGACTACGTGATCGTCGCGGTCGTGTCCGTCGTGGTGGTCTCCGCGGCGGCCGGGCTCGCAGCCGGTCTCGCGTTCCTCGGCTCCGGCGCCGGGGCGGACCGCTTCTGGTCGAGTCTCGGCGCAGGCCTGGCCCAGATCCCGGCTGCGCTGGTGTACATCGCGGTCACCGCGCTGCTCTTCGCGGTGCTGCCGCGCCTGACCATCTGGGCGGCCTGGGCGTTGCTGGCGCTGGGAGTCGTCGTCGGTCAGATGGGCGGACTGCTGCACGTGCCGCAGCGGGTGCGCGATGCGAGTCCGTTCGTGCATACGCCGGCCCTTCCGGCGGGTGCGGTCGACTGGAGCGGCGCCTGGGTCCTGGTGATCGTTGCGATCGTGCTCGTCGCCGGTTCGACGATCCTCATCAGGCGACGGGAGCTGACCACATGAGTGAGGCGGACGAGATCGAACGGCTCCGCGACGACCCCATCGCCAAGACGGTCAGCGCGCTCAGCGCCAACGGCTTCCCACGGATGCCGGCTGCGGTGCTCATGACACTCATGACGAGCGAGGAGGCCGCGCTGAGCGCCGATCAGCTCTGTGCGGAGCTGCAAGCCAGTCCTGCGGCGGTCTCCGGTGCGGTCAAGTACCTGGGCACCGTCGGAATGATCGCGAGGCATCAACTCGGCGGCAGCAGGCGGTACGTCTACGAGCTGCCGCAGCACGCCTGGTACACGGCGTCCCTCGGGAAGAACGAGCTGTACACGCTCATCGCCTCGTTGGCTGAGCAGGCTGCTCCGACGCTCGGCCCACGCGGTCGCGCGCGGCTCGAAGAGATGAGCGACTTCTTCCGGTTCCTCGAATGGCGGATGCCGGCACTCCTCGTCGAGTGGGAGACGGGCAGGAGGGCGCAGCAGGACGAGGCCGGCGCCGGAACCGGAGCCGGCGCAGGAGCGGACTCGGCCGAGCGCTGACCCGTGTCAGAGCCAGCGCATCGTATATGCGTTCGCCAGGACCCTCGCAGCCGGTGAGTGGAGCGTCGCGCGGAGTAGGGCGTCGCGCACGACGAGTCCGACTTCGCCGACCGGGCGGCCGAGCGCCATGTTCGCCTCCGCCTGGGTCGCGGCACGCGCCGCAGCGTCGAGTCGGATTCGGGAGACGTGTTCCAAGGCTTCTCGCGGCGGCCGTCCGGCCCGGACTCCCCGGGCGATGAGCGGGGCGATGGCGACGGCATCGGCCCAACCGAGGTTCATGCCCTGGCCGCCGATCGGGCTGATCTCGTGCGCTGCGTCGCCGAGGATGACGACGCGGCCGAGGGTCATCCGGTCCGCGATGCGCCGCCGAACGCCGAAGGCGCTCAGCATGGAGTTCGAGGCAGGGTCGACGGGGACGCCGGTCCGTGCGGTCACCAGGGCGGCGAGGTCGGCGGCGGTGGGCGCCGTGCTGTCGGGGCGGCCAGCCGAGCCCGTCCACGCGACGAAGCGTCGCACGCCGTCCGGGAGCGGGAACGACTCGACGACTCCGGCCGGTTCGAGGTGCACAACGGCCAGATCCCCTTCGCCGGTCTGATCTGCGAAGTCGCCCATGACGTAGCGGTCGCGGTACTCGTGCTCCCCGGCGCGGATGCCGAGGATGCTCCTGACTGTGCTCCGTGCGCCGTCGGCGCCCACGAGGAAGCGTGCGGAGACGCTGACCTCGACGTCGACGTCGCCACCCGAGGGATCACCCTCTGCCGAGCCGCCGAGCGACCGTCCGGTGGCGTGCACGTGGTCGGGCTCGAATCGCAGCCCGGTGAGCTCCACGCCGTGGTCCACGGCGACGCCGCCGTTCGCGAGGAGCGCCGCTCGGATGATCCCGGTGGTGGCGGACTGGCCGAGCGAGGCGACGAACGGGTACTGCGCATCGGCGCTTGCGAAACTCACGGTGCCGAGCGTCCTGCCGCGGCTGCGCGCATCGCCGGCGCCGATGTGGACGGCCGCGTCCAGGACGTCGTCCACCAGCCCGGCGGCGGCGAAGGCGTGCAGTGACGGCGGGTGGATGCCGATCGCCCGCGAGTGTGTGCTCGGACTCGTCCGCCGCTCCCACACGACGACGTCGAGCCCCGCCTGTGCGAGGAGCACTGCGGCGAAGAGTCCGACCGGACCGCCGCCGACGACGAGGACGTCGCAGATCCGGGAGCTGCTGGCGCTCGTCACCCGGCAGTCCCGTCTGCGAGCAGCAGCAGCCGGTACGGGAACAGCCGCTCGACCCGCCAGCCGTCCGGCACGACGCGTTCGAGTTCCGCACGTCGGTAGCTGCGCCGGATCGAGAGCAGCCCGTCCTGGTGGATGAAGGACCCGCGGGAGAACGGCGCCGTCATCGGGTAGTACGCGGCGTACGCGACCCGGCTGCGTTCGATGTCGTTGTGCACCACGAGGCGACGCGCGAGTCTGCGACTATCGTCGAGCACACTCGCGAGCGCGTCGGCGTCGAGATGGTGCAGTAGGTGGTTCGAGGTGACGAGGTCGAAGCGGCTGCCGTCCGCAACGAGATCCGCGCTGGAGGCCTGGCGGAAGGTGACACCGGGCATCGCTGGTCGGGCCTCGACGAATCGTCGCGCGCGATCGTCCGGATCGATGGCGGTGATGGAGAGCCTGAGCCTGTCCGCCGCCGCCCAGCTCGCGAGTGCTCGTGGGACGTCGCCGCCGCCGAACCCGATGTCGAGCAGTGAGGTGTCGGTGTGCGCCGTGAGGTGGGGCTTGATGCGCCTCAGGTAGATGGTGCGCCATCCGGAGACGAGCCGGTTGACGGCGGTGAATTGCGCATAGGTGTGCTCCAGACGGTCGAGGTCGCAGTCCGGATCGTCCATCAGCTCGATCGAGGTGACGTCGCGGTGGGACAGCGGGGTCACGCGATCGTCCGTTTCGTCAGGAGCGCCGTCTCCACGGTCAGGCCGGGCCCGAAGGCCATCGAGCACACGCGCTCCGGTACGGCGCCCGTCGCCTGGGACCGTGTGGACGACGTGTCGTTCAGAATCGTCTGGAGGACGAACAGGACGGTCGCGCTCGACATGTTCCCGTAGTCCCGGAGGACCGAGCGCGAGGGGACGAGCTGCGCGTCGTCGAGTTCGAGCGTCTCCTGGACCCGGTCGAGGATGCTCCGCCCGCCGGGATGGATCGCCCAGTGCTCGATGTCGCGGTACGGTCGGTCCGTCAGCGTCTCGTCGGTCGCGATGAGCGGCGCGAGTGCATCGCTGATGTGCTGTTCGATGATGCGCGGGACGTAGCTGCTCAGCACCATGTCGAAGCCCTGGTCGCCGATGGTCCAGGCCATGTCGCCCTCGCCCTCCGGGATGACGACGCTGCGGAAGGTATCGAGGTCGAGCACCGTCGTGCCGCTCGGGGCCTGCCTGGCGGTGACGATGGCGGCTGCCGCACCGTCCGCGAAGACGGAGGAGGCGACGATCGCGTCCGGGTCGTTGGAGGAGCGCAGGTGCAGCGAGCACAGTTCGACGCACACCACGAGCACCACGGCATCCGGATCCGCCTCGCAGAACGAGTGCGCGGCGCGCAATGCCGGGAACGCCGCGTAGCAGCCCATAAAACCGAGGTGGTAGCGCTGGGTCGAGGGGGAGAGGCCGAGGTCCCTCACGAGGAGGTAGTCGGGGCCGGGGGCGAAGAATCCGGTGCACGATGCGGACACGACGTGGGTGATGTCGGCGAGGTCGATGCCGTCGGCCGCGTCGATCGCCCGTGTGGCGGCTTCCAGGAACAAAGCCGGCGAGGCTGCGGCGTAGACGTCGTTGCGAGTGCCGGTCGAGGGTTCGAGGATCCGGTTGGTCGCGGCGTCGAAGAAGACGGGCGTTGGCGCGGTGTTCGTGTCCTTCCGGCCGTCCGCCGGGAAGGACAACTCGTCGATGACGGTGTGCCTCGTCTCGATCGCGGAGGCGCCGAATGCCGCGCCGATGATCCGCGATCCGAGCTTCGTCACCGAGGGTTGGGCGCGGAAGACGTCTGAGACATCCGCCTGTCTGAGCACCGTGGGTGGGACGGCGGTTCCGATCGACCTCACTGTGACAGACATACCGGATTGTAACCCCGCAAGTGTCGGGGAAGGCGGGAGGCCCGGCCGGTCGAACCGGACGCGCTCCGCGAGCCGTGCCACGCGCGCCGCTCGGATCCCTATGCTGGAGCTGTGCTCACGATGGCGAGGCGGCTCGCGCTCTCCTCCCACCCCGGGCCGACGCTCGCGGTCACCGCGCTCGCGACCGTCCTGGCCATCGCCCTCGGCTTCGACCCGGCGCGGTGCGCGCTCGTCGCCGTGACGATCTTCGTCGGGCAGCTGTCGATCGGCTGGTCGAACGATTGGATCGACGCCGAGCGGGACCGGAGCGTCGGCCGGCGGGACAAGCCGGTCGCGCAGGGGCTGATCGGGGTCGGGGCCGTCCGAACCGCGGCGATCGTGAGCGCGGTCGTCACCGTCCCGCTGTCCTTCGCGCTCGGGGCTCTGGCCGGGATCGCGCATCTGGTGCTCGTCGCCTCCGGGTGGGCCTACAACCTCGGACTCAAACGCACGGCCCTCTCCGTGCTGCCGTTCATCGTGAGCTTCGGCATCCTGCCGGCCGTGGTGACGCTCGCGTCACCGGTTCCCGTGTTCGCCGCGCCGTGGGCGGTCGTCGTCGGCGCGGTGTTCGGGGTCGCCATCCACTTCACCAACGTCTTGCCGGATCTCGCCGACGATGCAACGACCGGGGTGCGCGGCTTGCCGCACCGCCTCGGGCTGGTCCCGTCCGGGATCACGGCGTTCCTCGCGCTTGCGCTCGGGGCAGTGGTCGTGCTCGTCGGGCCGTGGATCGCGACCGGGCGGGCGCCCGGCGTATTCTCCTGGGCCGCCTGCGTCGTCGTCCTGGCGATCGCGGTCGTCGGCGTCCGTCTCGTCGTCATCCGCCCGCCGTCCCGGCTTCTGTTCCAGCTGATCATCGCCGCCGCCCTCATCATCGCCGTGCAGCTCGCCCTGAGCGGGACGAGCCTCACGGTCTGAGCGGGACGAGCCTCACGCCCTGAGCGGATGCGCCGCGATCGTGGCGCATCAGTACCAGTTGTACGCGATCTCGTGCGACCAGGCGCCGCACGGCGAACCGTATCGGCCGGAGATGTAGTTGAGACCCCAGTTGATCTGCGTGGTTGCGCTCGTGCGCCAATCGTCGCCGGCCGAGGCCATCTTGCTCCCGGGGAGCGACTGCGGGATGCCGTAGGCCCCGCTGTCGGTGTTGTACGCGTTCACGCGCCAGCCCGACTCCTGCGTCCAGAGGCGGATGAGGCATTGGAACTCGCCGTCGCCCCAACCGTAGGAGCCGATGGCGCCGCTCGCGTAGGCTTTGGCGCCGTCCGGGTCCGCTGACAGGCCGGGAGGCGGCGGGCTGTCGGCGCCGCCGCTGCCGCCGGCGTTCTGGGCGTCCTGCTCCTCCTGAGCTTTCTGCTGGCCGACGGCGTAGGCCTGTTCGGTCGCGGCCGTGGTGTTCTTGAGCGTGGCGAGTTGGGCGTAGAGCCGGTCGCGGTTCGCCTGCTGCTCAGCGACGGCTGCGTCTGCTGCCTTGCTCGCCGCGAGAGAGCTCTGGTAGCTCTCGGTCGCCGCGGTGGACAGGCGCTCGCGTTCCGCCTTCGCGTCGGCGGCCTGCTTTGACAGTGCGGCGGCCGTGTTGCTCTGGGCGACGGCCTGGGCGTAGGTGTGCGCGGTCGTCTCGCTCAGTTTGCCGATGGAACTCAGCCGGTCGAGGAGTGTGGCCTGGTCGCCCTTGCCGGCCAGCACGACGGCGAGGGCTGCATCGGTGCCGCCGAAGCGCGACATCTGGACGATGACGTTTCCTGCCTGGCGCTTGGCGGTCGCCGCCTGCGTGGTTGCGGCCGCCGCCTGCGCTGCGATCGCATCGGCTCGTTCGGACTGCGCTTCGAGGGCCGCTGCCGCTTCACCGGCGGCCGCGCCGCGAGCGACGGCTTCATCGCCGAGCGTGTTCGACTCGGCCTGGAGGTTCTGCAGGATGCCGGAGATGCGATCGGCCTCCGCCTGCTGGGCGGCCTCGTTCGCCATGGCGGCTTGCACGTCTGCCCAGCTGGGATAGTCGTCCGCGTGTGCTGGTGCTGCGACGGAGATCGCGACGAGGACCGCTGCCGCGATGGCGGTCGTCCGCATCGTGGTCCGCTGGAGGAGGGAGCCCGGTTTCGTCACGCGTCGAGTTTAACCACGATCTCTGCATTCGATCCGTGTTTTCCGGCGCGTCGTTGGGCCTGTGCGATTGCTGTGTGGGCCATCGCGCCCGCTGGAGATCGCCCGAACGGGCATCGTGGAGGAGCCGGGTCCGGTGTTCCCGGCGCTCGGTATGCTGGTGAGAATGCGCAGCAGGAGGTCCACCGGAACACTCGCCGTCGTGCTGGCCGCGGTGACGCTTGTGGTGGCCGGATGCGCAAGCCAGGGACCAGCGAGCCGGCCCGCGCCGTCCGCAGCGCCTGCACCGTCCGTGTCGCCAACGGTCGATCCGATCGCCGCCAGAGCGCACTCCGTCCTCGATGCGATGACGCTCGAACAGCGGGTGGCGAGCATGCTGATGCTGCACACCCCCGGCACCGACCCGGCCGTCCTGCGTTCCTTCGTCGACACGGTCCAGCCGGGCGGCTTCATCCTGATGGGCGACAACATGCCCGGCTTGGCCGCGCTTCCCCAGGTCACGGACTCGATCAGTCCGGACGCCTCGCTCCCGCTCCTCATCGGCATCGACGAGGAGGGCGGAGAGGTGCAGCGCATCGACGAGGACGCGTTCGCGGGAGCTGACACGCTGAAGTCGTTGCCCCCGGCCGAGACGAGAGCGGCGTTCTCCGGTCGGGCGGCGATGCTGCGGGCCGCCGGCTGCTCGGTCAACTTCGGCATCGTGGCCGATGAGACGGCCGATCCGGACTCGTTCATCTTCGGACGTGCGCTCGGCACGACGCCGGAGGACGCATCGGCTCGGGTCGCTCAAGCCGTTCTCGGCGAGCACGGCACGGTCCTCAGCACACTCAAGCACTTCCCAGGGCACGGGGCGGCGCCGGGTGACTCGCACTCGTCGCTCCCGTCGACGCCCATGTCCGCCGAGGAATGGGCGTCGAGTGCCGCGTTGCCGTTCCAGGCCGGGATCGATGCGGGGGCCGAGTTCGTGATGTTCGGTCACCTCGCGTACACCAGCGTCGACAGTGCTCCCGCCTCGCTCTCCGCGATCTGGCACCGCATGCTGCGGGATCAGCTCGGGTTCGACGGTGTGAGCATCACGGACGACATGCTGATGCTGCAGCACTCCGGGATCGCCGAGTTCCAGAACCCGTCGGAGAACGCCATCCGCGCGGTCCTGGCCGGCAACACGATGCTGCTCTACGACCTCGCGGGGGACCCGGCGGTGTCCGGGGTGGATCCGACCGTGCTGGTGAGCGATCTCGCGCAGGCTGTGCGATCCGGGCGGATTCCTGCGCAACTCGTGGACGACGCGGTGTTGAAACTGCTCACTCTGCGCATCGAGATCGGTGCCGCTCGCCGCTGATCCGATCGTGAGCCGATCGTCGTTCCGGCTTCGAAGAATTCATCGGAAAGTTTTCGGAGGACGGGAATACCGTCGAACTACTTGCGTTTGCATAGATTGCGGCGCAAGCGCGCTGCACGGATTTCACCCAAGGAGACACACATGAGCGACACCCTGACGATCCCCGGTTACAAGGTCGGCACCTGGAACATCGACCCGACGCACAGTGAGGTCGGCTTCAGCATCCGCCACATCATGGTTTCGAAGGTCAAGGGCAAGTTCGAGCGGTTCAACGCGACGTTCGTGACGCCGGAGAACCCGCTCGAGGCGAGCGTCACCGCATCGGCAGAGGTCGCATCGGTCAACACGAACCAGGCCGACCGCGACGGTCACCTCCGCACGGGCGACTTCTTCGAGGCCGAGACCTACCCGACGATCGACTTCGTGTCGACCGGCGCCCGCGTCAAGGGCGACGACTTCCTCGTCGACGGCGACCTCACGATCAAGGGCATCACGAAGCCCGTCACCTTCGAGCTCGAGTTCGGCGGTTTCGGCGGCGACCCCTACGGCAACTACAAGGCCGGCGCGACCGCTGTTGCGAAGATCAACCGTGAGGACTTCGGCCTCACCTACAACGCAGCCCTCGAGACCGGCGGTGTGCTCCTCGGCAACGAGGTCACCATCACGATCGAGCTGCAGGCGGCACTCGCAGCCTGATCGCTTGCACGGGTGAACGAGGATTCCCCTCGTGCACGACTCGAAGGGTCGGCGGTGAGCTCAGCTCCCGCCGGCCCTTCGGCATGTGGGCCGGGAACCGGAGCACGACGGCCGACGGGTCGAGATCAGGCGGAGCGGTCGCCCGGCTGTCCGTCGTTCGGACGCTCAGCAGTGCCCTCCCGGCCGCTGTCGCCGTCCGCGTCGTCCCCGACGATCTCGTCGTGCACCCGCCTGAGGTCCTCCATGAGCGAGCCGATGAGGATCCAGTGCAGCGGGTGCGGCTGGCGGATGACGAGCGGTGCGGTGAGGATGGGCAGTTCGGCGGTCGCCGGCGCACGGTCGACCGGCGCCTCTGAGACGAGCAGGCGCAGGTCGTGGCCCGCTCGGCGCAGTTCGGTGACGATCTCCTCGATCGTCGGCTCCTCCTGGAGCGTGTCGTCGTAGTGGTCGTGGAAGGTTCGCGTCATGCCGAGCGTCCTGGTGACGATCGGTTGGAGGCGCTCGAGGATCTCCCGTTGCGCTTCGAGTTCGTCGCGGTGCCGTGATCTGCGTGGGTTGAGCATCAGGCTCTCCTCGCCCTGACTCACGGCCTGTTCCGCCGCCGCTCGCATCGGTCGGAGGGCGCGCGCCTGGACGAGGAGGTCCATCAGTGAGGTGCCGGTCTGGGTCGTGCTGAGTCCGTCGGCGAGGCGATCCAGTCCTTCGGCGCACGCGATGGCGAGGTCCGAGACGGCGCGTTTGGCCGGTGCGAGCAGGACGGGCGGGACGACGAGCGCGTTGATGATGAGCCCGACGGCCGCGCCGATGATCGTCTCGATGATGCGGTCGACGGCGTAGTCGGGCGTCGCGGAGCCGATCGAGAGCACGAGCATCGCGCTGATCGGGATCTGGTTCGCCGAACCCGGGCCGAGCTTCAGCAGCCACGCGACGAGGATGGAGACGACGATCGCGAGGAGCACGATCCAGGTGTTGTCGCCGAAGACGAGCCCGATGATCGTTGCGACGATGACGCCGGTGATGACGCCGAGCGTGCGTTCGAGCGCTTTGCCGAACGACTGGTTGACGCTCGGTTGCACCACGAGCAGTGCTGCGACGGCGGCGAACACGGGAAGCTGCGCCGGCAGGATGCTGATCGCGATCGTCCAGGCGAGCACCGCGGAGAGCGCGGTCTTCAGTGCCTGCAGGATCGGCAGACGAGACCTCGTGCGGAGACTGGGGACGAAACTCACCGTTCAACCATAAACGCGAGGCGTCAGAGCTTGTCGGCCAGCTGGTCGAGCAGCCCGGCGCCGTTCGGTGCGTAGACCCAGGGGGCTTCGTCGTCCTCGTCCGCCCCCGCGCGGGAGCGTCCGCCGGCCAGGACGGCTTCTCCGGCGGACAGCTGGCGGATGGCGACCGCGCTGACCCGGTCGGGGTGGGCGTGCTCGAACTCGCGGTAGAGCGATTCGTCGTGCTGGCCGTCGTCGCCGACGAGCAGCCACTTGACGTTCGGGAACTCCTCGGCCAGTCGGGCCAGGTTCGTCCGCTTGTGCTGACGGCCGCTTCTGAACCAGCGGTCGTGGGTCGGGCCCCAATCGGTCAGGAGCAGGGCGCCCGCCGGGTAGAGGTTGCGGGAGAGGAACCTCGTGAGCGTCGGTGCGACGTTCCATGCTCCCGTGGAGAGGTAGATGACGGGGGAGCCCGGGTGGTCGCGGACGGTCCGTTCGAGGAAGACGGCCATGCCGGGGACCGGGGTCCTGGCGTGCTCGTCGAGGACGAAGGTGTTCCAGGCGGCGACGAGCGGACGGGGGAGCGCCGTCACCATCACGGTGTCGTCGACGTCGGAGATCGTGCCGAAGCGCACGTCCTCGCCGATGATGAAGATCGGAGCCGTGATGGGCTCTGAACCCTCGGCGCTCAACGAGACGGTGTGCCAACCGGGTTCGAGGCTCGCCGGGATGACGACGTCGACGATCCCGCCCCGGTCGCCCGTGACGGTGTGGGAGGCGCCGCCGATGTCGACGGTCACGTTCACGACCGGGTCGGTCACGCTCAGCGCGAAGAAGCTTCGCCATCCGCGGACCTTCTGCTGCGGTCTGGTGCCTTCGGCGCCCGGGTGGGTGAGCACAACACGGGCGAGGACGCGGATCCACTCCGGGGAGCCGTATCCGGTGAACGGGATGACGGTCGCGACACGACCGCGCTTCCTGGCCCGACGCTGCCGCCAGAGTTGAACGGCATCCTCGATGCGCGCCGCGCGGTGCCGGATCTGAGCGCCGGCGTCGGATCCGGACTCGGGTCGTTCGGGTGCCTTCACAGGAACAGTCTTTCATGCCCGGCGTGCTGCGCGGGTGCGGGACTCAGGCGCGGGGTGCGCTGTCGTTGTGCTCGTCGGTCGCTTCGCCGTCGTCTGCGATCGGTGCGACGGTCGCCTCCATGTGACGTGCCTGGCTGCGCTCCAGGAGTTTCTTGACGGCGACGACGGCGATGAGGAAGGCGACGATGATCGCGACGAAGAGGTATCCGGCCCAGTGCAGGCGCTCGGAGAGTTCGCGGTAGCTCCCTGCCGCGATGGCTCCGACCGAGACGTACGCGCTCGCCCAGATCACACACGCCGGAACGGTCCAGAGGATGAACTTGCGATACGTCATGGTGCTCATGCCGACCGTCAGCGGGATGAGCGAGTGGAGCACGGGGAGGAATCGGGAGACGAAGACCGCGATGCCGCCTCGCCGTTCGAGGTAGCGTTCCGCACGCTCCCAGTTGTGGGCTCCGATCCGACGGCCGAGCGCGCTCGCGCGGATCTTCGGCCCGAACCACCGTCCGAGCGTGAACCCGATGCTCTCCCCGACGAGTGCGCCGATGATGACGACCACGATCATCGAGACCCACTCCACAGGACCCGAGACCGCGGTGCTCGCGACGATGACGATCGTGTCGCCCGGCACCACGAGTCCGATGAGGACGGAGGTCTCGAGCATGATGCCGATGCCCGCCAGGATCGTCCGGGTGACGGGGTCGACGCTCTGCACCAGGTCGAGGAGGTGGTTGAGCAGATCGTTCACCCTTCGGAGCCTACTGCCGTGGTTCCAGGAGGGGCGGAACAGTTCTCCGAACGAGTTTTCCGCGGGTGCGCCGACACGTTTTTCCTGGCTGTTCAGGGAGCATTTTCGTACACGATTTGATTCGGGCGATCGTGGGGCGTCCTGTGGTCTGACCACACAGCCCAACTGGTGTAGTCTGATGCCGACGACACAGGTCGAAGCCACGGAGATGACCACTCCGGACGGGCCGACCGTTCGCCTCCCGCCACAAGTGGATGCCGCGACCTACGGAGTGTTCATCGTGAACGATTTGCTCGACCCCCTGCTGCTGTCGAGATGGCAGTTCGGCCTCACCACCGTCTATCACTTCATCTTCGTGCCGCTCACCATCGGCATGGCGTCGACGGTGGCGATCTTCCAGACGGCGTGGGTGCGCACCGGCAAGCTGCACTACCTGCACCTCACGCGCTTCTTCGGCAAGATCTTCCTCATCAACTTCGCCATGGGCGTGGTGACCGGCATCGTGCAGGAGTTCCAGTTCGGGATGAACTGGTCCACCTACTCGCGCTTCGTCGGTGACGTCTTCGGCGCTCCGCTCGCCCTCGAGGGCCTGCTCGCCTTCTTCCTGGAGGCCACGTTCATCGGCCTGTGGATCTTCGGCTGGGACAAGCTCCCGCAGAAGGTGCACCTCGCGACGATCTGGATCACGGCCGCCGGCACGATCCTCTCGGCGTACTTCATCATCGCCGCCAATGCGTTTATGCAGAACCCGGTCGGCTACCGACTGAACCCGGAGCGTGGTCGGGCAGAGCTCACGAGCATCTGGGACCTGCTCACCAACAAGGTCGCCCTCGCGGCGTTCCCGCACACGATCTTCGCGTGCTTCATGGTGTCGGCGGCCGTGATCATCACGGCAGCGGCCTACCACCTCGCGAAGGGCCAGCACGTCGAAGCCATGCGTCCAGCCCTGAAGTTCGGGCTCTGGACCATGATCATCTCCGGCGGCGCGACCTTCCTCGCCGGCGACCAGCTCGGCCTCGCGATGGTCGAGACGCAGCCCATGAAGATGGCGGCCGCCGAAGCGCTCTACAACACCGCGACCGGGGCGAACGCATCGTTCTCGATCTTCACCCTCGGCACACCGGACGGCGTGCACGAGCTGTTCTCGATCCGCATCCCGTACCTCCTCTCGTTCCTCTCGACCCACACGCTCAACGGCACGGTCGAGGGCATCAACGACCTGCAGGCGCAGTACACGACCCTCTACGGCCCAGGCGACTACACCCCGGTGATCTGGGTCACCTACTGGGCGTTCCGCTGGATGATCGGCCTCGGCGTGGCATCGGTGCTCGTCGCGATCGCCGGCCTGTGGTTCACGCGCAAGGGTCGCGAACCGAAGCGCTGGATGTGGAAGATCGCCGTCTGGGCCTTCCCGCTCCCGTTCCTCGCCATGACCGTCGGTTGGGTGTTCACCGAGATGGGCAGGCAACCGTGGATCGTGTTCAGCCTGCTGAAGACGGAGGACGCCGTCTCGCCAAACACCACCGGGCTCGACGTGCTCATCTCGCTCATCGCGTTCACCGTGGTCTACGGCTCGCTCGCGGTCGTCGAGTTCGGACTCATCGCGAAGGCGATCAGGACCGGCCCTGAACCGGTCGAACTCCCCTCGGACGACGGCGATGAAAACTCGCGTCGCACCGCCCCGGCCCTCACCGTCTACTAGGAGCGCATCATGGACCTCACCATCCTCTGGTTCTGGATCATCGCCGCACTCTTCATCGGCTACTTCGTCCTCGACGGCTTCGACTTCGGCGTCGGCATGTCCATCCCGTTCCTCGGGAAGGACGAGACGGACAAGCGTGTGCTCATCAACACGATCGGCCCGGTCTGGGACCTCAACGAGACCTGGCTCATCGTCGCCGGCGCCTGCCTGTTCGCGGCCTTCCCGGAGTGGTACGCGACGCTCTTCAGCGGGTTCTACCTGCCGCTGCTGCTCATCCTGCTCGCGCTCATCATCCGCGGGGTGTCGTTCGAGTACCGCCACCAGCGGCCGGAGTCGAGCTGGAAGAAGCGCTTCGACCTGTTCATCATCGTCGGCTCGGCCGTCCCGTCGTTCCTGTGGGGCGTCGCGTTCGCGAACATCGTGCAGGGCGTCCCGCTCGATGCCGGACACAACTTCACCGGCAACCTCTTCACCCTGTTGAACCCGTTCGGTCTGCTCGGCGGCCTCACGACCCTCCTGCTGTTCTTCACCCACGGCGTTGTGTTCGTCTCGCTCAAGACAGAGGGCGACATCCGGGATCGCGCACGCAAGATCGCCGTCCGCTCAGGCGTCCTCGCGATCGTCGTCGCGGCGACGTTCCTGGCCTGGACGCTCATCGCGCACTTCTCGCCCGGCGTGCTGGCCGGAGCCCTCGTGGCCGCCGTCGCACTCATCGCCTCGTGGGTCGCGAACCTGCGCGGACGTGAAGGCGTGGCGTTCGCGCTCATGGCGATCACGATCGCCGCTGCCGTCCTGACGCTGTTCTCTGCGCTGTTCCCGGCCGTGATGCCGGCGAGCAACGACCCGGCGAACAGCCTGACGATCGCCAACGCCTCGTCGTCGCAGTACACGCTGGAGATCATGTCCTGGACCGCCCTCGCCTTCCTGCCGCTCATCGTCGGCTACCAGGCATGGACGTACTGGATCTTCCGGAAGCGCATCACCCGGAAACACATCGAAGCGCACGCGCACTAACCTGTTCAACGTGCGCCCCCTCGATCCACGACTGCTCCGATACGCGGGGGCGGCACGTTCCGTCCTCGCGATCGGCGCCGTCCTCGCCCTGCTCCAGACGGCGTGCACGCTCGGGTTCGCCTGGCTCGTCTCGCAGCTCGTGACGAAGGCGATCGCGGGGGAGTCGTTCTCCGTGCTCGTGCCGATGCTGTGGCAGCTCGTCGCCGTGGTCGTGCTGCGCGCCGCAGTGGTGCTCGCGATGGAGACGGTGAACGCGAGGGGGTCCGTGCTCGTCCGCAGCCAGTTGCGGCGTGCGCTCATCGATGCCGTGACCGTCCTCGGACCCGGCTGGCTCGCCGGGCGGAACCGGGCGGAGGTCACGACGATCGCGGGGCGCGGCCTCGACGCGCTCGACCCGTATTTCGGACGGTACGTCCCGCAGCTCATCCTGACCGCCGTCTCGACGCCGATCATCGTGCTCGTGATCCTCCTCCAGGACACGATCAGCGGGATCACGGTCATCGTGACGCTTCCGATCATCCCGGTGTTTATGGTGCTGATCGGGCTCGCGACCCAGACGCTGCAGCGCAAGCAGTGGGAGACGCTCGGCGATCTCTCCCGCGGCTTCCTCGATCTCGTCGGCGGTATGGCCACGCTCAAGGTGTTCGGCCGCCAGCACCGTCAGGTGACGCGCATCCGAGCGGTCACCGAGGACTACCGCGCGCAGACGATGAAGGTGCTGCGGGTGTCGTTTATGAGCGGATTCGCGCTCGAACTCGCGGCGAGCCTCGCGGTGGCCGTTGTGGCCGTCGGCATCGGGATCCGGTTGATCGACGGATCGATGCTGCTCTCCGTCGGACTGTTCGTGCTCATCCTGGCGCCAGAGGCGTTCCTGCCGTTGCGGAACGTCGGGACCAACTTCCATGCCGCCGCCGAGGGGGTCGCCGCAGCGGAGGACGCCTTCGTCGTCCTCGACGAGGCCAAGGCAGCTTCCACGGCCGACGGCGGCACGGTCGTCGAGGCGCCTCGTTCGTCGGTGGCGGGCGAGGGGCGGGACGTTGCAGGGACGCTGACATTCGCCGATGTCTCGGTGCGCTACGGCGACATGCTCGCCGTCGACCGGTTCACTGCGTCGTTCGCCCCTGGCACCTTCACCGTGCTGACCGGCCAGAGCGGGGCAGGCAAATCCACGATCCTCGCTGCCGTGCTCGGGTTCGCCCCCGCCGAGGGGACGATCGCGTACGGCGGGGTCCCGCTCCGAGACGCGGCTTCGCGAGGCGCACAGCGGTTCGTGGATCGTCCCTGGCTCGCGTGGTCGGGCCAGCGCGCCGCTCTAATCGGCGGCAGCGTGCTGGAGAACATCGCTCTCGGCGACGATGCGCCTTCGCGCGAGAGTGCCAGGGTCGTCCTTGACCGGGTCGGACTGCCGGGCATCGGCCTCGACGACCGTGTCGGCGTCGTCGGCGACGGCCTGTCCGGCGGGCAGGCGCAACGCGTCGCACTCGCGAGGGCGCTGTATCGGCTTGAGGGATCGCTTGCCACGTCGTCGTTCGGGGTGCTCCTCCTCGACGAACCCAGTTCCGCGCTCGACGCCGAGTCGGAGCAGATGGTCATCGATGCGGCGAGAGCGGCGGCGGAAGCCGGTTCGGTCGTCATCGTGGTGAGCCATCGTCCGGCATTCATCGCGGCTGCGGATCGTGAAGTGCACATCGAACCCGTCGTCCAGCCTGCTCGCGACCTGGATCGGGGCGCCGACCCTTCGACCGCCTCAGAGACGCTGGAGGTGGCCCGTGGATGACCGCGTCCGCCGCATCCTGCGGCTCTCGATGCCGAGCACCAGACGTTTCCTGCCCGGGCTGCTGTCCGGGATCATGTCCGCCGGCGCTGCGGTGGCACTCCTCGCGTCCAGCGCCTACCTCATCACGAAGGCCGGCGAGCAGCCGTCCATCGTCGAACTCGGCGTCGCCGTCGTCGGCGTCCGGGCGTTCGCGCTCGCGAGAGCGGCCTTCCGCTACCTCGAGCGGCTCCTCAGCCACGACGCCGCCTTCCGGCAGCTCGCCGAGTTGCGTGCCGGCATGGTCGGCCGGATCATCCCAGTCGCCCCTGATGGATTGCAACAGACCGGGCGCGGTGACCTGCTCACGCGCCTCGTATCCGACGTCGACGAACTCCAGAACGTACCGCTGCGGGTCGTGCAGCCGCTGCTGATCTCCGGGATCGTCGCGCTCGGCTCCGTGGTCCTCGTCTGGATCGTCCACCCGCCGGCCGGCATCGCCCTCGCGCTGTGCCTCATCCTCGCGTTCGCCGTGTCCTGGGCGCTGGTCGGGCTCGTCGCCGCGAAGGCCGAGCGTCAGATCGCGCCATTGCGCGGAGCCGTGTCAGAGGCGATCCTCGACCTCGTGTCGAACCTCGACGTCCTCACCGCGTACGGCGCGGTCGACGGCGCCAAGGCGAAGGTCGTCGCGGCCGATGACGCGTTGACCCGTGCGACCGTCAGACGAGCGGCAGGGGCAGGCATCGCTGGGGCGGTCGTGTCGCTCGCGGCCGGTCTCGCGACGGTCGCTGCCCTGTGGTTCGGCATCCCGTCGCTCGGCGCCATCGGCGGACCGGCACTCACGGTCATCGCCCTCGTCCCGCTCGCCGTGTTCGAGGTGTGCGGGATGGTTCCGCTCGCGCTCGGCGCGTGGCGTGAGGCCAGGGCGAGTGCCGAGCGCGTCGCTGCCGCCGTGCCGGACGAGGTTCCCGCCGGGATCCCGGACGACGCGCTCGGCTCGGAGATCCTGCCCGGCGCAGTGCGATCGTCCGGCGGATCCGACAGTGCGGAACACCAGGACGGCACGGACGCGGCACCTGCTTCCGCTCCCACGATCGTCGTCGAACAGCTCACGGCCCGCTGGCCTGGCGCCGAGGTCGACGCGCTCGCACCCGTGAGCTTCACGATTGCGGCGGGGGACCGGTTGCTCGTCACCGGCGACAGCGGAGCTGGGAAGACGACCCTCGCGCACAGCCTCGTCCGGTTCCTCGACCACGGCGGCAGCTACCGCATCGACGGTGTCGACGTCTCCTCGCTCCGCCCCGACGCGGTCAGGAGCGTGCTCGGACTCATCGAGCAGCGCCCGTTCCTCTTCGACGCCGACATCCGTCAGAACCTGCTGTTCGCCAGGGATACCTCCACCGATGACGAACTCGAGGCCGTTCTCGACCGCGTCGGCCTCGGGACGTGGCTGGTGGAGCGCGGCGGACTCGATGCGTCGGTCGGTGAACACGGCGGCCTCGTCTCCGGCGGACAGGCGCAGCGCATCGCACTCGCCCGCGCGCTGCTGCGGGACTTCCCCGTGCTGGTGCTCGACGAACCGACCGCGAACGTCGACCCGGAACGCGCCGACGCGCTGCTCGCCGACCTGCTGGGGGCGGCCGATGCGGATCGCCGGGCCATCATCGTGATCTCCCACACGCCCGTCGCCGAGGAGCTCGTCACGCAGCGTCTCCGGCTGGAGCCGGTCCGTACCGGCGTGCGACCGGCAGAGGTGGGCTGAACCGTGGCCGCTTCGAGGCGGATCGAGACCAGCCAGGCCGGCTGGCTCGATCCGGCAGAGGTGTTCGTCCGGCTGTTCGCGGACGCGGAACAGGTGTTCTGGCTGGACTCCGGCGCCGACGCCGAGACCGGGTTCAGCGTGATGGGCAGAGCTGCGCGGACGGTCGTCGCCGAGCTGATCGATGCGGACGTGACGGCGACCGCAGCGGCCGTCGGTCGGGTGCGCGTGATCGATGACGACGGCGCGCCGGTGCTGCGGGACGGATCGGTGTTCGATCTCCTGCGAGAGATCCTGGGGGGAACGGGCCCCTGGTCACCGGATGGTTCTGCACGGACCGAGACCCTAGGGGATCCGACCGGCGGCGACCGCGGCTATTGGGGTGGTTGGGTCGGCTGGCTCGGCTACGAGGCCGGGGCGAGTGCCGTCGGCGTCCCGGTGGCGCGGACCGAGACGCCGGAGGCGGTGCTCCTCCGAGCGGATGACGTCATCGTCTTCGATCACGCCGTACGACGTGTGATGCTCGTGTCCTCGGATTCCGACTGGATCGTACGAACGGCGCGCGCCCTCGGCGAGATCGAAGCATCGCCTGATTCCGCGGTCGTCGCGTTCCTCGCCGACCACCCCGCCGTCGGCGGCGACGCCACGCCCAGATGGAGCGGAGCGGAGTACCGTGCGCTCGTCGAAGCCTGTCAGGAGCGGATCCGCGCTGGAGACGCCTATCAGCTCTGCTTGACCAACCAGTTGCGCGTTCCTGGCACGCACGACCCGGTCGCCACCTACCTGCGCCTGCGCGCTTCCAGTCCCAGCCATCACGGCGGGTTCCTGCGGGCCGGCGACACGGCGCTCCTGAGCGCCTCGCCTGAGCAGTTCCTCGAGATCGGCACCGATCGGATCGTCCGGACGAAGCCGATCAAGGGCACGCGGCCGCGCGGTGCGACGCCAGAGGAGGACGCACAGCTCGCGAGTGAGCTCCTGGCGAGCGAGAAGGAGCGCGCTGAGAACCTGATGATCGTCGATCTCATGCGCAACGACCTCGCCCGGGTCGCCGAGGTCGGATCGGTCGCCGTCACGGGGCTGCACGTCGTCGAGAGCTACCCGCACGTCCACCAGCTGGTGAGCACGGTCGAGGGCCGTCTGCGTCCGGGGGTGGGCGTCGTCGACGCCATCGAGGCGTGCTTCCCGGCCGGCTCCATGACCGGCGCCCCGAAGCGCAGTGCGATGACGATCCTGCACGGATTGGAACGCGGACCCCGCGGAGTGTACGCGGGCACGTTCGGTGTGTTCTGGGACGACGGCGCGACCGACCTCGCGATGGTCATCCGCAGCATCGTGGTCGGCCGCCACACGGCGACGATCGGTACGGGAGGCGGCATCACCGCGCTTTCCGTCCCGGCCGAGGAACTCGCGGAGACCGAGACCAAGGCGAGAGCCCTCCTCCGCACCCTCGGGATCGAAGGCGACCCCGCGGAATCCCGGTAGGCTGGATCCTCGGACGGAATGCCGTCGAGCGTTCCAGCCCTGTCCATCCTCCCCGACGGACAGGCGCCGTCCATCAGCACAGGCAGCGATTGAGAGTGACGTGTCAGACGAACGCAACACCGTGGAACCAGCGACCGTGAGTCCCGACGTCGAGGACCCCCGTCAGGGCGAGCGCTACGACTTCCAGGCCATCCAGGACAAGTGGCTCCCGGTCTGGGACGAACTCAAGCCGTTCACCACTGGCGACCCGGCCGACAAGCGTCCGCGCAAGTACGTCCTCGACATGTTCCCGTACCCGTCCGGTGACCTCCACATGGGACACGCGGAGGCGTTCGGCTTCGGCGACACGGTCGCGCGCTACTGGCGCCACCAGGGCTTCAACGTGCTGCACCCGGTCGGTTGGGACTCCTTCGGCCTGCCGGCGGAGAACGCGGCGATCCAGCGCGGCACCGACCCGCGCGAGTGGACGTACCAGAACATCGCGCAGCAGAAGGCGAGCTTCCGCCAGTACGGTGCATCGTTCGACTGGGACCGCGAGATCCACACGAGCGACCCCGAATACTACCGCTGGAACCAGTGGCTGTTCCTGCAGCTGTTCGAGAAGGGCCTCGCATACCGTAAGGCGAGCCCCGTCAACTGGTGCCCGAACGACCAGACCGTCCTCGCGAACGAGCAGGTCGTCGACGGCCGATGCGAGCGATGCGGTGCAGAGGTCACGAAGAAGAACCTCACGCAGTGGTACTTCCGGATCACCGACTACGCAGACCGTCTGATCGACGACCTGAACCAGCTCGAGGGCAGCTGGCCGGCGAAGGTGCTGTCCATGCAGCGCAACTGGATCGGCCGGTCGAGCGGCGCCGACGTCACCTTCCAGATCGAGGGTCGCACGGAACCGATCTCCGTCTACACGACGCGTCCTGACACGCTGCACGGCGTGACGTTTATGGTGGTCGCGCCGGATTCCGACCTCGCGGCGGAGCTCGTCTCCGGCAGCTCGGTCGAGGTGCGTCTGCGTTTCCAGGACTACCTGGAGCGGGTCAAGGGTGAGAGCGACATCTCGCGCCTCAGCAGCGAGCGTGAGAAGACGGGCGTCTTCCTCGAGCGCTACGCGATCAACCCGTTGAACGGTGAGCGACTGCCCATCTGGGCCGCGGACTACGTCCTGGCCGACTACGGCCACGGCGCCATCATGGCCGTTCCGGCGCACGACCAGCGCGACCTCGACTTCGCACGGGCATTCGACCTGCCGGTCCGCGTTGTGGTCGACACGACGCAGCCGGTCACCGGAGCGATCCCGATCATCGTCGACGGCGAGCTGCCGGACGACCTGCCCTCGCTCGACCCGGCGAAGACCGGTGTCGCGCTGACGGGTGAGGGGCGTCTGACGAACTCGGGTCCGTTCGACGGCCTGAGCAAGCACACCGCGATCGCGAAGGTCACCGCGGCTCTGGCGTCAGGCGGCATCGGCGCTCCCGCGAAGAACTACCGCCTGCGCGACTGGCTCATCTCCCGCCAGCGCTACTGGGGCACGCCCATCCCGATCATCCACTGCGACGACTGTGGTGAGGTCGCGGTTCCGGAGGACCAGCTGCCGGTGCTCCTGCCGTCCGCGGAGGGCCTCGACCTGCGCCCGAAGGGCATGAGCCCACTCGCTGCCGCCGAGGACTGGATCAACGTCCCCTGCCCAAAGTGCGGTGCTCCTGCGAAGCGCGACTCGGACACGATGGACACCTTCGTGGACAGCTCGTGGTACTTCCTGCGCTTCCTCAACCCCAACTCCGACGAGGTCGCGTTCGACTCCGCCGAGGCGGACAAGTGGGCTCCCGTCGACCAGTACGTCGGTGGCGTCGAGCACGCGATCCTGCACCTGCTGTACTCGCGCTTCCTCACGAAGGTCCTCTACGACCTGGGCAAGGTCGGCTTCACCGAGCCGTTCAGCGCGCTGCTGAACCAGGGCATGGTGCTGCTCGACGGCTCCAAGATGAGCAAGAGCAAGGGCAACCTGGTCGAGTTCGGTGCGGAGCTGAAGGCGTACGGCGCCGACGCGCTGCGTGTCACGATGGCGTTCGCCGGTCCTCCGGAGGACGACATCGACTGGGCTGACGTGTCGCCGGCCGGTTCTGCGAAGTTCCTCGGTCGCGCCTGGCGCATCGCCCACGATGTGACGAGCACGCCCGACGTGGTGTGGAAGGACGGCGACGTCGCGCTCCGCAAGGCGACGCACCGGTTCCTCGCGGAGGCGCCCGGTCTCATCGAGTCGGGCAAGTTCAACGTCGTCGTGGCGCGTCTGATGGAGCTGGTGAACACGACCCGCAAGGCGATCGATGCAGGTCCTGGCACCGGCGATCCGGCCGTGCGTGAGGCGGCCGAGGTCATGGCGATGGCGCTCGACATCTTCGCGCCGTTCACGGCAGAGGACATGTGGTCGAAGCTCGGCTACGAGCCAGGTGTCGCGCTTGTGACGTGGCGCAAGGCGGACAAGACGCTGCTCGTCGAGGACAAGGTCACCGCGGTGGTCCAGGTCGACGGCAAGGTCCGTGACCGCCTGGAGGTCTCGCCGAAGATCTCGCCCGAGGAGCTCGAAGCCCTCGCCCGTGCCAGCGCGGCGGTCGTCCGCAGTGTCGACGAGCGTGAGATCGTCAACGTCGTGGTGCGTGCGCCGCGGGTGGTGAGCATCTCCACGAAGGGGTAATCGCTCCTGGTCGGTGTGGGCGATTCGCCCGCGCCGATCTGCAGCGTTCTGCAGCGAGCCGGTCCTCTGCGGGCCGGCTCGCTCTGCGTTCCCGGCTCCTCCACAGGACGCTGCCTGCGGACGCTCTCCACAATTCGGCTGATTGGCCGCGGGCGCTGGTACATCCCTCGCTAGCGTCGCAGGATGGAAGTCGACCGGGGAGAAGTGAGGACGACCCACGCGTGTCTTCAGCGGTGTCGGCTCCCGTCGATGCGAATGGCCGGGTTGGTGATCTCCGGTGCCCCCTGACAAGCGGGGTCGCGCACAGGCGAGATCCAAGCAGGGTCCACTGGCAGATCTTGCACCGTCTGCGCGTTCGAGTGACGATGGGCACAACATCGTCTACTTTCGACGACACCGAGAAGATGACCCGAGTGCCTCTTCGCCAGGACGTGAACGTCTGAATTCTTGGCCGGTCGGCGTCCGGGCGAAGGCGAGGGCGATACTCGTGGCGGTGGCCGCGGCTCCACCGAAGCGATTCTCCGGCGGGGGATACTGGGAAGCAATGCGCCGCGCGATGACGGGCTGGTACGAAGTCCGCGTCGACGGCCCGCGCAGAACTCACTATCGCCTCTATTGTCTGCTCGACTACGAAGCCCACCAGACGGACAAACCCTTGCTCGTGATCATCGACGGACGTATGAAGGCGTTCCGCACAACACTCTCTGACCGGGACTATGCGCAGGTGCGCGACCTCGGGGCTGAGTATCGGGCGAGGAATCCTCGTTCACTCTATGGAGACGATGTGTGAACCGCACCGACACTCGTGACCAACGTGCGGATGTCGATGTCGTCGATCTCGCCGGAAAGGAGTGCTCTGGTCGTCGTTTCGATGTGGGCGGCAGGCATGAGTTCCAGGGTCAACCGCATCCCGAGCGCAGACGCCATCTCGGCGACCGTTCCGATAGTCGGGTTCGGGTGGCTGCCGGCCACGAACAGCCTCCGAAGCGTTGACGGGTCTGCGTTGATCGCGCGGGCGAGTGCTGCCTTGGTGAGCTGCGCCGTCTGTCGGGCGTCATCTAAGCCGTTGATGATCGAGTCTGTCGTCGTAACCCGAACCCAATTCGTCACGTAGGCGCGAAGAAAGTCCGGGTCGGCGAGGTCTTCCCGAAGGTCGTCCCAGAATGCATCATCGGCCACCATCGTCATCACGCCTTTCGCCAGTCGGCTTCTTCGTCCTTCCAGCTTCACATCAGTGTGGCATTTAAGCAACGGCAAGTGACACGATGGGCTGTAATCTCGTGCTTCCCGCATCCCTCCACAGGGCGCTGTTCGCGAGCGATTGTGCACAGTTCGTTCACACACGGCATGGTCGAGGTCGAGAGGCGTCTAGCGTCGCAGGATGGATGGGGACGAGACGCTGCTAGAGCGACGTCTGTCGAGCGTCGCCGTGGTTTCCAGGCGGGTTCGAGGTGCCAGGGTCGGCGTCGGGGCGGTTGTTGTGCTCGGGCTCGTCGCCGTGGCGATCGCGATCGTGATGTCGATGTTCAGCCCTCGCGGGGCGGTGACCACGATCGACCCGACGGCGAGTGCGTCGCCCGGTGCCGGCCGAGGCTCTGACGCTGGCGGTGCACGGAGCGGGAGCGAGATCTTCGTCCACGTGCTCGGAGCGGTGAATCGCCCCGGGCTCTACCGACTCGATGACGGCGCACGCGGGTTCGAAGCCATCGCCGCTGCAGGCGGATACGCGGAGGGCGCTGACGAGACATCGGTCAACCTCGCCCGCTTCGTCTCGGATGGTGAGCAATTGGTGGTGCCGCTGCTCGGCGAAGAACCTGTCGGCGGGATTTCATCTGGCGCGAGTGGTGGTCCAGGTGGCGGCGGCAGCGGGAACGGCGGATCGGTCAACCTGAACACGGCGACGGCAGCCGAATTGGAGACGTTGCCTCGGATCGGCGCGGCCATGGCGGCGCGCATCATCGAGTGGCGTGAGGCGAACGGACGATTCACCGCCGTCGATGACCTCGGCTCCGTCGCGGGGATCGGTGAGAAGACGCTTGAGGGTCTGCGTCCATTGGTGAGCGTCTGATGCTGCGCCGTGCGGAGGCGCCGACGACCGCAGTGACGGAGCCGCGGTCGTTGGTCCCGGCGTCTGGCCAGGTGCCGGCCCTCGTGTGGCCGGCCGGTGCGATGTGGGTCGTGGCCGCGAGTGTGGTGGCGCTGCCGGAGACGGGCGGGTGGATTGCCGTCGGTTGCGCATTCGCGACCGTGTGCGTCGTTCTCGTCGCGACCGGCGGACTGTGTCGCGTCGTTCGCGGCTCGACCCGTCCGAGTGAGCGGACGCGGCACCTCTGGATGACGGTGGCGGTCTCGCTGCTCTGCACCGGGCTGGTCTCGGCGGCCATCGCCGTTCATGCACCGGCCAGGCAACCGGCGGTTGTGGATGTGCTTGTTGGTGCAGGAGATGACAGCCGCCCTGCCGCGGAACGGCCTGCGACGGGAGGCCATCGACTGATGTTCGATGTGCTCGTGACCGGTGATCCGGTGCGGACGTCTGCCGGGTCGTCGCGCGGCCTGCCGGGGGAGCGACTCCGATTCGCGGGGAGGTGGGAGTCGGCGACGATGCCCGAGCGAACCGGCAGAACCGGAGGCACACGGGCCCAGGGCGGCGCGGGCGAGCCGAACACGCAGCAGAGTGACGGTTCGGTTCACGGACTCGGCGTGCCGATCCTGGTGTTCGCCTCAGGTGCCGTCGCACCGAGTATCGGCGAACGCTGGCGGTTCGAGGGGACGCTTCGCTGGAACCCGCCGGAGGATACTTCTGCCGCCATCGTGTTCGCGCGGTCGGAACCCACCCGGATCGATGTCGCACACGGCGGCATCGATTGGGCTGCCGGCTTGCGAAGCGGGTTCGCCGAAGTCGCAGCATCGTTGCCTGGTGACGGTGGTGCGCTGTTGCCCGGTCTGTCGATCGGCGACACGAGTCGGGTCGGGCCAGATCTCGACGCTGCGATGAAGGCGAGCTCGCTCAGCCACCTCACTGCCGTCTCCGGTGCGAACTGCGCCGTCATCGTCCTGCTCGTGCTCGGCTGCGCCGCGCGCTGCCGGCTGCCTCGGGCGGCGCGCACGATCGCCGCGCTTGTGGCTCTCGGCGCGTTTGTACTGCTCGTCACGCCACAGCCGAGTGTGCAGCGGGCGGCGGTGATGGCTGGCATCGTGCTCGTCGCCGGAGGACTCGGACGGCCGGCCCGGGGATTGGCGGCCCTCGCTCTGGCCGTTGTCCTGCTGTTGACGATGGACCCGTGGTTGTCGCGGGACATCGGTTTTGCGCTGTCGGTGCTCGCGACGCTCGGCCTGATCGTGCTCGCTCGTCCGCTCGCCGCCGTGTTGTCGAGATGCATGCCGACGTCGCTTGCGATGCTCATCGCGATCCCGCTCGCCGCGCAGCTCGCGTGCCAGCCCGTGCTCCTGCTGCTCGATCCGGCCATCCCGATCGGCGGCGTCCCGGCCAACCTGCTGGCGGCTCCGGCCGCCGCGCCCGCGACGGTCGTTGGGCTTGCCTCCTGTCTCATGTCTGCGGTGTGGCCGCAGCTCGGGATCGTCATCGCATGGATCGCCTGGCTCCCCGCTGCCTGGATCGCGGCGATCGCGCGCTGGTTCGCCGCGTGGGAGCACGCCAGGCTTCCCTGGATTCCCGGCGCCTGGGGTGTCCTGGTGCTGGCCGCGGCAACCGTTGCACTCGCGCTCCTGATCGTGTTCCGGCGGACGCTGCCCCGCGCAGCGATGATCGGCTGCATCGGCCTCCTCGTGTGTGTGCTCGCCGGGTCAGCGGGTCGTCTCGTCGGCGATACGGTGACGACTGCGTTGACGAGACCGGCAGACTGGATCATCGCAGCCTGCGACGTCGGGCAGGGCGACGCCGTGCTGGTCAGGGACAGCTCCGGCCAGATCGCGCTCGTCGACGTCGGACCCGACCCTGAGCCGCTGGACGACTGCCTGCGGGAACTCGGGGTCGACCGGATCGATCTCTTGGTGCTGACGCACTACGACGCGGATCATGTCGGCGGCCTCGCTGCGGTCCTCGGATCGGTCGGCACCGCGATCGTCGGTCCGACCGCCGATGCGGCCGACGACCGACTCCTGGAGTCGCTCCGCGCGCAGGGCGCCGAGGTGGTGCAGGGGAGGGCCGGACTCGCCGGTCGGCTGGGCGGGGTGGGCTGGTCCGTGCTCTGGCCGGCCGAGTCGCGGAGCATGCGTGACGCCGAGCCTGAGACGGGGAATGACGCGAGCATCGTGGTTCGATTCGACAGCGGCGTCTTCGGAGATCGAGAAACAGTCGACGAAGCTGCGGCATGGAGCGCGATGTTCCTCGGCGACCTCGGAGAAGACGCTCAGAACCGTCTCCTCGCGCGCCACAGCCTGGGGTCGGAGATCGACGTGGTGAAGGTTGCGCATCACGGCTCAGGGGATCAGAGCGATCGGCTCTATGAGCGGCTGGGCGCCAGCATCGGCATCCTGTCGGTCGGCGCGGACAACGGATACGGGCATCCGACGGATTCGCTGCTCGCGCTGCTTGAGCTGACAGGGGTTGTGCCGTTGCGCACCGACCACTCCGGCCTCCTCCTGCTGAGTGTGACGGCGAACGCGGACAGGGCGCTGGAGGCCGATGACGGGCATGATCGAGCGGGTCGATTCAGCGTGTGGTCGGAGCGTGCACCACCTGCGCCCTGAGGTGTCGGAGCGCGCCGATACACTTGAGTGTCGAAAGGGTTGAGACATGGCGGCAGCACGAGGTTCGGCGAAATCGGCCGGTCGCGCCAAGATGCAGGCGGCCATCCCGCAGCTCGGCTGGGCCGACGTCCGTCCGGCGCCCATCGTGCTCGTGTCCGGCTCCGAGACCTTCTTGGCTGAGCGCGCCATCCGCAGACTCCGCGACTTCCTGAAGTCCGAGGACCCCTCGCTTGAAGTCAACGACATCGCCGCCGACAGCTACGCGCCGGGAGAACTCATCACGGTGGCGAGCCCGTCGCTCTTCGGCGAGCCGAGGCTCGTCCGCATCAGCCAGGTCGAGAAGTGCACCGATCAGTTCATGGTGGAGGCGCTCCGCTACCTCGAATCGCCGCCGGAGGGCGCGTACGTCGTGTTCAGGCACGGTGGGGGAGTCCGCGGCAAGAAGCTGCTCGACGCGATCCGCTCCGGTACGGGTGGCGGGGTCGAGATCATCTGCGCGGAACTCAAGCGCGACACCGAGAAGTCCGAATTCGCCGCCGCCGAGTTCAAGGCCGCCGGTCGACGCATCACCGGTTCGGCACTCCGCGCCCTCGTCGGTGCCTTCTCCGACGACCTCGCGGAGCTCGCAGCTGCATGCAGCCAGCTCATCGCCGACGCGTCGGAGGAGATCACCGAGCAGACCGTCGCCAAGTACTACGGCGGCCGCGTCGAGACCAACGCGTTCGAAGTCGCCGACTCGGCCATCGCCGGCCGCTACGGCGAAGCCCTCATCTCGCTCCGCCAGGCGCTCGACTCCGGAGCGGACCCCGTGCCGATCGTCGCGGCGTTCGCCATGAAGATCCGCACCATGGCCAAGGTGTCCTCGGCCAGAGGTGCGTCGTCGCAGATCGCCCAGCAGTTCGGCCTTGCTCCGTGGCAGGTGGACCGTGCGCGTCGTGACCTCTCCGGTTGGACGGATGCCGGCCTCGGGCGGGTCATCCAGATGCTCGCCGAGACCGACGCCGGAGTGAAGGGCGCCAGCCGCGACCCCGTCTTCGCCCTCGAACGTCTCGTTTCGGTCGTCGCCGCCCGCGGCATCGATCCAGCAGCCTGACCGAAGGGACTGCCGACCGTTGCGTCGACCAGTCTGTGCTGAGGGTGGGCGCTGAGGGTCGGTGTCACATTGCGGACGCTCGGGGCGGCGGCACAGCGTTAACGAGAAATCCCCCGGCCGAGGCCGGGGGATTCTTCAGTGCGTCACGAGTGTGACGAGCGGTGCTGCTTAGAGCGCTGCGACCTGCTTGGCGATAGCCGACTTGCGGTTCGCTGCCTGGTTCTCGTGGATGACACCCTTGCTCACGGCCTTGTCGAGCTTCTTGGTGGCGAGCTTGAGGGTGGACTCGGCCTTCGCCTTGTCGCCGGAGAGGACGGCCTCGCGCGTTGCGCGGACAGCGGTCTTCAGCTCGCTCTTGACGGCCTTGTTGCGCTCCTGGGCCTTCTTGTTGGTGCCGATGCGCTTGATCTGCGACTTGATGTTTGCCACGTTTGTGTCACTTTCGTTTTGAGGATGTGTCTGTCTGATGCCGGTCCGCGAAGAGGGCGCTTTCCGGCGAGTTCTCGTGTGGTCTCAACTCACACGCAAGCCAACAGACAACTATACGCGGTATCGGGCCGGATAGACAATCAGGCTTCGTGCCCGCGTGCACACGGCGCTCGCGCGCGGGAGCGGGTTCCGCCTCTGGTCCGATTCTCCCACGCGGCCTCCGCCGTGGGACAATGGACGTTGCCCGTTTTGTCCTCTCTTCTCAAACCCCCAAGGAACGCGTGAGCCCCAAAGCTGTGAAGGCCCTCGAGCCGGCCTCGACCGACCCGGCGTTCATCCGCAACTTCTGCATCATCGCGCACATCGACCACGGGAAGTCGACGCTGGCGGACCGGATGCTGCAGATCACCGGTGTGGTCTCCGACCGAGACATGCGCGCGCAGTACCTCGACCGCATGGACATCGAGCGCGAGCGCGGCATCACGATCAAGAGCCAGGCCGTCCGCATGCCGTGGGAGGTCGACGGCGCCACGTACGCGCTCAACATGATCGACACGCCTGGCCACGTCGACTTCACTTACGAGGTCTCGCGATCACTCGCGGCCTGCGAGGGCGCGATCCTCCTCGTCGACGCAGCGCAGGGCATCGAGGCCCAGACGCTCGCGAACCTGTACCTCGCGCTCGAGAACGACCTCGAGATCATCCCGGTCCTCAACAAGATCGACCTGCCGGCGGCAGACCCGGAGAAATACGCCAAGGAGATCGCGAGCCTCATCGGCGGCAACCCGGAGGACGTGCTCCGCGTCTCCGGCAAGACCGGCATGGGCGTCGAGGAACTCCTCGACCGTGTGGTCGGCCGCATCCCGAACCCCAAGGGCGACCCGAACGCGCCGACCCGCGCGATGATCTTCGACTCCGTCTACGACACCTATCGCGGCGTCGTCACCTACGTCCGCATGATCGACGGCCAGCTGAGCCCGCGCGAGCGCATCCAGATGATGTCGACTCGCGCCGTGCACGACCTCCTGGAGATCGGTGTGAGCTCGCCCGAGCCCATCCCCACGAAGGGACTCGGCGTCGGCGAGGTCGGATATCTCATCACCGGTGTGAAGGACGTCCGCCAGTCGAAGGTCGGCGACACCGTGACCACGGCGATCAAGCCGGCCGAGGACGCACTGCCCGGCTACACGGACCCGAAGCCCATGGTCTTCTCCGGTCTGTACCCGATCGACGGCAGCGACTACCCGATCCTGCGAGACGCCCTCGACAAGCTCAAGCTGTCCGATGCTTCGCTCAACTACGAGCCGGAGACCTCCGTCGCCCTCGGCTTCGGATTCCGCGTCGGCTTCCTCGGCCTCCTGCACCTCGAGATCATCACGGAGCGTCTGGAGCGCGAGTTCGACCTCGACCTCATCGCCACCGCCCCCTCGGTCACGTATGAAGTGACCACGGAGGACAAGCGGGTCGTCACCGTGACGAACCCGAGCGAGTTCCCGGGCGGCAAGATCTCCCAGGTCGAGGAGCCGATGGTCAAAGTCGGCATCCTCGCTCCCAAGGACTACGTCGGCACCATCATGGAGCTGTGCCAGAGCCGCCGCGGTGCGCTCCTCGGCATGGAATACCTCGGTGAGGACCGCGTCGAGCTGCGGTACACGATGCCGCTCGGCGAGATCGTGTTCGACTTCTTCGACCACCTCAAGAGCCGCACGCAGGGCTACGCCTCGCTCGACTACGAGCCCTCGGGTTCCCAAGCGGCCGACCTCGTGAAGGTCGACATCCTGCTGCAGGGCGAACAGGTCGACGCGTTCAGCGCCATCGTGCACCGCGACAAGGCGTACGCGTACGGCGTGCTGATGACCGAGCGGCTGAAGAAGCTCATCCCTCGCCAGCAGTTCGAGGTGCCGATCCAGGCCGCCATCGGCGCCAGGATCATCGCCCGCGAGTCGGTGCGCGCGATGCGCAAGGACGTCCTCGCCAAGTGCTACGGCGGCGACATCACGCGCAAGCGTAAGCTGCTGGAGAAGCAGAAGGAGGGCAAGAAGCGTATGAAGATGGTCGGCAAGGTCGAGGTCCCGCAGGAGGCCTTCATCGCTGCGCTCTCCGGGGACGTCGAGTCCAAGGAGAAGAAGTAGTCATGCGCCGCGCATCGTTCGAGGACGAAGCGGTCGACTACGCCGCGGTCGGTGCGACCCAGGCGCGGGACCTCATGCAGTACCCGCCGGACGGGTACACGCCCTCGCAGGACGAGTTCCGTCTGGGCAGCGGCGATGAGCGGTTCGCGTTGGCGTCCGCCGCGCTCCTGACCTGGGGTCTGCAGCGCGCGTGCGGCATCGAGGTCACCGATGTGCACCCGGGTACGGGGGTGCAGTACGGCGGCATCGCGTTCGACGCGGACGGCACGGCCGTCGAGCCGATCGAGGCTCACGCCGAGCAGCGCTTCGCAGAGGACGGCACGCCGTTCATCACGGCCGGCACCACGGTCACCCTGTCCGGCACCGCCAACGGGGAGCCGGTGAACGGCCCGCACCGGGTCATCTACGTGGTCGAGGAGCCGACGTACGTGTCGCTCGCCCTCGGCACGATGGAGGGCGACCCGGAGAGCGGCGAGCAGGCGTTCACGATCGAACAGCGCGAGGACGACAGCGTGTGGATCACGGTCCGCTCGTTCTTCATCCCGACGGCGACGAAGTACAAGCTCGTCGGCGCCCTCGCGAAGCGCCGCCGCAAGCAGCTGAACTTCGCCTACCTGCACGCGCTGCTGCCGTCGCGCGTCGGCTGAGTAGGCGACCCCGTGCCTGGAGCACTGCCCATCGCCGACCCGGCGCCGGCCGACGGTCTGCTTCCCGAGCTCGCGGCCGTCGGTGCTGGTGACCGCCATTTCGGCGTGTACCTGCATGTGCCGTTCTGCCGGGTCCGCTGCGGCTACTGCGACTTCAACACCTACACGGCCACGGAACTCCGCGGCGCGAAGCAGTCGGACTACGCCGACGAGGCCGTCCGCGAGTTGCACTTCGGCCGGTCGATCCTCGACCGCTCCGGCGTCCCGGCCAGACCGGCGTCGACTGTCTTCTTCGGCGGCGGGACCCCGACCCTGTTGCCGAGTGACGACCTCGTGCGCATGTTCAACGGTGTCGTCGACGCCTTCGGCCTCGAACCGGGTGCCGAGGTCACGACGGAGGCCAACCCGGACTCCGTCGACGCAGAGTACCTCGGCCGACTGGCGGAGGCCGGATTCACCCGCGTTTCGTTCGGCATGCAATCCGCGGTGCCCCACGTCCTCGCGACCCTCGAACGCACCCACGATCCTGAGCGCATCCCGCTCGTGGTGCAGTGGGCGAAGGACGCCGGCCTCGACGTGAGCCTCGACCTCATCTACGGCACGCCGGGGGAGTCGCTCGACGACTGGAAGGCATCGCTCGACCGGGCCATCAGCTGTGACCCCGACCACATCTCCGCGTACTCCCTCATCATCGAGGCTGGAACGAAGCTCGCACGCCAGATCCGCTCAGGCGAGGTCGCGACACCGGATGAGGACCTGCAGGCCGACATGTACGAACTGGCGGACGGCATGCTCTCGGACGCCGGCTACGACTGGTACGAGGTGAGCAACTGGGCCAAGGACGACGACCACCGCTCCAGGCACAACCTGTCCTACTGGACGGGCGAGGACTGGTGGGGCGTCGGCCCCGGCTCGCACAGCCACGTCGGCGGCGTGCGCTGGTGGAACGTCAAGCACCCGGCCGCCTACGCGCAGCGCATGGCGGCCGGCGAGTCTCCGGCCGCCGGCCGTGAGACGCTCGACGACGACACCCGGGAGATTGAGCGGATCCTGCTGCTCACGAGGACGAGGGACGGCATCCCGCTGCGCACGCTCGCACCCGAGGCCCGTACGGCCGTCGCCGGACTCATCGCGGACGAACTGGTCAACGCGAAAGCCGCCCTGCAGGGTCGGCTGGAGCTGACCCGCACAGGGCGGCTGATGGCCGACGCCGTCGTCAGACGACTCGTCGGCGAGTGATTCGCGCTAGTTCTTGATGAACGGGATGCTGAGCGGGTAGGTGTAGAGCTCGCCCCGGTTGGCCTTGATGGCCGCGATGATGCTGAACACGACGGTCACGATCGCCACGGCGGGGACGATGATCCAGCCGATGAAGATGAGCGTCGTGATCCAGCCGACGATCAACGCGATGATCATCGTCAGCTGGAAGTTCAGCGCCGCCTGCGTGTGCGAGCGGATGAACGGGCCGCGGTCCTTGAGGACCAGGTAGCCGATGAGCGACGGCAGCCACGCGGCGATGCTTGTGAAGACGAACACGGCGCCACCGACGTGGATGAGCGTCGCCCAGAGCTTCTCGTCGGACGGGCTCAGCTGGTTGGAGCCTGGAGCCGAGGCGTACGGAGCACCGGGGGGAGGCGGGTATCCACCAGCTGGCGGCGGAGCGTAACCGCCGGCCGGCGGCGGAGCGTATCCGCCGGCAGGAGGCGGCGGGTACGCGCCTGGAGGAGGCGTCTGGGCTGGCGGCGGTGGCGTCTGGCCGCTGCCGCCTGCGGGCGGTACCGGGGGAACCGATCCACCCGAACTCGGGTCGACTGGCGGCTGCGTGTTCGGATCAGACATGTTTCGCACCTTTCACGGTTGGAAAATCAGTGTGTCCAGCGAGCGTAGCGTGACGGTTCAAAGCTGACGTTCAGGTACGCCTTCCGCACACGCTATTCCTCACCGGAGGACCACCGCAAGCCTCCCCGGTCACACGGCGCGATATGATTGGCACTCGCAACATGTGGGTGCTAACGGGAGGTGACGACATGGTGTCCGATCGTGGTCTCGAAGTACTGAGAGTCATCGTGCAGGACTACGTGGCGTCCCGCGAACCCGTCGGATCGAAGACGATCGTCGATCGCCACGCCTTCGGCGTCTCTGCGGCCACCATCCGCAACGACATGGCGCAGCTCGAAGATGAGGAACTCATCATCGCCCCGCACACCTCGTCCGGGCGCGTCCCGACGGACAAGGGGTACCGGCTCTTCGTCGACCATCTCGCGGATCGACGCCCGCTGAGTGCGCCGCAGCGTCTCGCGATCGAGACGTTCCTCGGCGCGTCGAGCGACCTCGACGAGGTACTGCACCGCACCGTGCGTCTGCTCTCGCAGCTGACCAATCAGGTCGCGCTCGTCCAGTACCCCGTGTTCTCCCGCGCGCGCGTCCGCCATCTCGAACTCGTCGGGGTCACCTCGACCCGGGTGCTCGCCGTCATCATCCTGGACAACGGCCGGGTCGAGCAGCGGCTGGTCGAGACGGAGCAGTTCGTCGACGATGCGCTCATCGCCCAGCTTCGCGAGCGCCTGAACGAGGCGGCCGCCGGGCGTGCGCTCCTCGAAGCCCACGACGCGCTCGGTGCGGTGGTGGACGCGGTCCCCGAGCCCGATCGCCACATCGCCGGCCGCATCGTCGACGCCGTGCGCGAGCAGGTCTCCGCTGAACGTCAGGACCGTCTGGTGATGGCCGGCGCCGCCAACCTCGCACGGACAGAGGACGACTTCCCCGGCAGCATCTACCCGGTGCTCGACGCCATCGAGCAGCAGGTCGTCCTCCTGCGCCTCTTCGGCGAGATGGAAGCTGAGCAGGACGGCGTCGCGGCCAGCATCGGCCGCGAGAACGCGTCCTTCGGTCTGGAGACGACGAGTGTCGTCGCGAGCAACTACCGTTCCTCTGGTGGCGAAATCGCGCGCCTGGGGGTGCTCGGCCCGACGAGAATGGACTACGCGACCAACATGGCGGCGGTGCGCGCCGTCGCTAGGTACCTCTCGCGCATACTCGACGCCGAGTGATCGAACTTCCCCGAGCTCTCGCGGGGTGTGCACGACCTCGTTCCGGGGAGAGCGCCGGAACGTCCCCTGAACGAAAGGCCCGCAGTGGCTGACCAGCCCGACCACTACGCCGTCCTCGGCGTCGCACGCGACGCAAGTCCCGAGGAGATCAAGAAGGCCTACCGCAGGCTCGCCCGCGAACTGCACCCGGATGTGAACCCCGGCTCCGATGCGTCGGAGCGCTTCAAGGAGGTCACGCACGCCTACGACGTCCTGAGTGACGCCAAACAGCGCCAGCAGTACGACCTCGGCCCGCAGGCCGGTGGCTTCGGCGACGCCGGATTCGGTGGCTTCGGCGACATCTTCGACACCTTCTTCGGTGGCGGCGGAGGCGGCAACCGTGGACCGAAGTCGCGTCGCGCCCGTGGCGAGGACGCGCTCCTGCGCGTGGACCTCGACCTCGACGAGGTCATCTTCGGCACCCACCGCGACCTCGAGGTCGACACGGCCGTGCTCTGCGCGACGTGCAACGGGTCCTGCTGTCAGCCGGGCACGTCACCCGTGACGTGCGACATCTGCCACGGGACCGGCAGCATCCAGCGCGCCGTCCGTTCGCTCCTCGGCAACGTGATGACGTCCTCGCCCTGCGGCACCTGCCGCGGGTACGGCACGATCATCGCCACGCCGTGCGTCACCTGCCAGGGGCAGGGTCGCATCCGCGCCCGTCGTACGGTCTCCGTCGACATCCCGGCCGGTGTCGACACCGGTCTGCGCCTGCAGATGCCCGGCAGCGGCGAGGTCGGCCCGGCCGGCGGCCCGAACGGCGACCTCTACCTCGAGATGAAGGTGCGCCACCACGACGTCTTCAGCCGCGACGGCGACGACCTGCTCGCGACGCTCGAAGTGCCGATGACGGACGCGATCCTCGGCCGCCAGGTCACCGTGCACGCGCTCGACGGCGATGTCGACCTCGAACTCAAGCCGGGTGTGCAGAGCTCCGAGGTCATCACGATCAAGGACCGCGGTGTCACGAGACTGCGCGGCAACAGCCGAGGCGACCTCCGCATCGGCATCCAGGTGATCACGCCGACGAAGCTGGACCACAAGGAACGTGAACTCGTCAAGACGTTCGCGAACGGCCGCAAGCAGGGTCCGCCGGCGCTGGCGCAGTTCCAGCAGGGGTTGTTCGCGAAGATCCGCGACCGCTTCCACGGCGCGAGCTGACGTGAGCTCGCTGTACTTCCGCGAGGACCTCGAATCGACGGGTGTCGGTGAGACCATCTCGCTGCGCGGACCCGAGGCGAAGCACGCGGTCTCGGTGAGCCGGCTCCGCGTCGGGGAGTCGACGTCGATCGGGAACGGTCGTGGTCTCATCGCGAGCGGTCCGGTCACAAAGAGTGAGCCGGGCGAACTCGAGATCCGTGTCGATTCCGTCGTCGTCCATCCAGAACCGAGGCCCGCGATGGTGCTGGTGCAGGCGCTCGCGAAGGGCGACAGGGACGAGCTGGCCATCCAGGCCGCGACGGAGCTCGGTGTCGACCGGATCGTCCCGTGGAGCGCTGAGCGCAGCATCTCCCGGTGGCAGGGCGACAAGGCGAGCAAGGGCCGTCTGCGGTGGCAGACGATCGTGCGCGAGGCATCGAAGCAGTCGATCAGAGCTCGCGTTCCAGAGGTCGCCGACGTCGTCGACACGAAGCAGCTGACCTCGCTCGTCGAGGGTCGTCTGGTGCTCGTCCTTGAGCCGACCGCCGCGAACGCGCTGAGCGAGACGGTCATCGATGACGGCACGACCGAGATCCTGCTGGTCGTCGGCCCGGAGGGCGGCATCTCGCCGAACGAACGCGACCGTCTCGCGGAAGCTGGCGCCGTCGCGGTCCGTCTCGGCTCCGGCGTCCTGCGCACCTCGACCGCGGGCCCGGCTGCGATCTCCGCCCTCAGCGTCCTGCTTCGCCGTTGGTGACTCGCCTGGAGAACTCTAGGATGGACGTATGAGTGAAGAGCGTTCGGTGTTCAGCAAGATCGTTTCGGGCGAGATCCCGGCGACCCTCCTGGCCGACACCGAGCGGGTCATCGCCTTCCCGGACATCGCGCCACAGGCTCCCGTGCACATCCTCATCGTCCCCAAGACCGAGGAGTACCACAACGTCGTCGAGCTCGCGGCCGGAGACCCGGATCTGCTGGCAGAAGTGATCGCCGTGGCGAAGTCGCTCGCCGAGGAGCACACCGGTGGGGAGTTCCGTCTCGTCTTCAACACGGGAGCATCGGCCGGGCAGACGGTCTTCCACGTCCACGCGCACCTCCTGGGCGGCGCGCTGGCGGAGGGCACCCTTGCCGGAGCGTGAGGCGCAGGACGGCGACGTGACTGAGGAGTTCACCCTCCTCGTGGACGGCATCGCGATGGTGCGTCTGCTCGGTCCTCAGGACCGGCTGTTGACCACCATCGAACGGGAACACCCCGGCGTCTCCGTGCACGTCCGCGGCAACGAAATCACCATCAGCGGAGAATCGTCGCAGGCCAGATTGGCGCTGCGACTGGTTGAGGAGCTCATCACCATGGTCCGAGAAGGACACGATCCAGGGCCTGCGGAGGTCAGCACCTCCGCTCGCATCCTCGGCAAGGACGGCACGGCGTCGCCCTCCGAGATGCTCGGGCAGGTCATCCTGTCGACGCGCGGCAAGACGATCAAGCCGAAGACGGCCGGTCAGAAGCAGTACGTCGACGCCATCGACGAGAACACGATCGTGTTCGGAATCGGTCCGGCCGGAACGGGCAAGACCTACCTGGCCATGGCCAAGGCCGTGCAGGCGTTGCAGCGCAAGGAAGTCAACCGCATCATCCTCACCCGCCCGGCCGTCGAGGCCGGGGAGCGTCTCGGCTACCTGCCGGGCACGTTGACGGACAAGATCGACCCGTACCTGCGTCCGCTGTACGACGCGCTCAACGAGATGATGGACCCCGAGGTCGTCCCCAAGCTGCTCGCGGCAGGCACGATCGAGGTCGCACCGCTCGCGTACATGCGCGGCCGGACGCTCAACGACTCCTTCATCGTGCTCGATGAGGCGCAGAACACGACCCCTGAGCAGATGAAGATGTTCCTGACCAGACTCGGCTTCGGCTCGAAGATCGTGGTCACGGGTGACGTGACGCAGATCGACCTGCCGACGGGCGCCTCAGGGCTTCGGCTCGTGACGCGCGTCCTGAAGGACATCGACGACATCCATTTCGCGACGCTCACGAGCGAGGACGTCGTGCGCCACTCGCTCGTCGGCCGCATCGTCGATGCGTACGGAGAATACGACGCCGTGCGGCAGGCGCAGCGGTTCGAGCGGGAGCAGGCCGCCGAATTCGCCAATCGCGCCGAGCGCCGCGGATCCACCAGAGACAACCTGCCGAAGCGAGGACGATCGTGACCATCGAGATCAACAACGAATCAGGCGTCGTCGTCGACGAGGCCCGCATCCTCGACCTCGCGGCGTTCGCGCTCGACGCGATGCACGTGAGCGCCGATGCGGAGCTCGCCATCGTGCTTGTCGACGAGGCTGCCATGGAGCAGCTCCACGTGCAGTGGATGGACGAGCCAGGCCCCACCGACGTCCTGAGCTTCCCGATGGACGAGCTGCGTCCAGGCACCGAGGACCAGCCGACAGGCCCAGGGCTCCTCGGCGACATCGTGCTGTGCCCGCAGGTCGCGGAGTCCCAGGCCGAGACGGCCGGACACGAGACGATCGATGAGCTGCAGCTGCTCACGACGCACGGGATCCTGCACCTGCTCGGATTCGATCATGCGGAACCGGCCGAGGAGCGCGAGATGTTCGGCATCCAGCGCGACATCCTGCTGGCGTTCGCCGTGAAGAACAGGCGCGGCTCCTCCAGATGACCTTCATCACCGTCTTCGTCGTCGCCGCGGTGCTCCTGGTCGCGTTCGCGGGGCTGATGGCGGCCGCAGACGCGGCGATCCAGGTGCAGTCGCGCGCCGACATCCTCGACCTCGCGGAGCACTCGAGGTCCCGCAGGTCGCTCCGCGCGATCGCGCAGGACCCAGATGCGCACATCAACGCGATCGGGTTCACCCGCATCCTCGCGGAGACGACGGCCGCCGTGCTCGTGACGCTCGCACTCGCGTTCACGATCGACGTGCCCTGGATAGCCCTCGTGCTCTCGGCGCTCATCATGACGGGGACATCGTTCGTCCTCGTCGGTGCGAGTCCCCGTGGTGTCGGGCGGAGCCATGCGAAGGCGTTGTTGCAGTTCAGCGCGCCCCTCATCCACTTCGTCCGGGTGCTCCTCGGTCCCGTCGCAGGCGCCCTCGTCGCGCTCGGCAACCGTGTGACGCCCGGGATCTCCCGCTCCGTCTCCTTCACCTCGGAGGAGCAGCTGCTCAGCATGGTGGACGAAGCCGCTGCGCAGTCGGTGCTGGAGGAGGACGATCGCGAACTCATCCACTCGATCTTCGAGTTCAACGAGACCGTCGTCCGCGAGGTCATGGTGCCGCGGACCGACATGGTCACCCTGCAGCTCGGACTGTCCGTCCGTGAAGCGCTCGACGTCTTCCTGGAGACCGGCATCTCCCGCGCGCCAGTGACCGACGGCGACATCGACGACATGCTCGGCATCCTGTACCTCAAGGACCTCGTGAAGGCGATGTTCGATGCCGGCGACGGACGGACCTCGGCCGACGCGGCACCTGAGACGGAACCGCTGCGCGCGCTGCTGCGCCCGGCCAGCTTCGTGCCGGAATCGAAGAAGGCCGACTCGCTGCTGCAGCAGATGCAGCTCGACTCCAACCACATCGCGATGGTCGTCGACGAGTACGGCGGCATCTCCGGGCTCGTGACGCTCGAGGACCTCATCGAAGAACTCGTCGGAGACATCTCCGACGAGTACGACACCGACGTGCCGGACGTCACCGATCTGGGCGACGGAGGCTTCCGCGTCGACGCCCGTCTCGCGGTGGACGAACTCGGCGAGCTGTTCGGCATCGAACTCGATGACGACGACGTCGACTCCGTCGGCGGATTGCTCGCGAAGACGCTCGGACGGCTGCCTGTCGTCGGATCCTCCGTCACGGTCAGCGGACTCGTCCTCACGGCCGAGCGCGTCGAACGCGGACGAGGCAGGATCCGCACGGTGATCGCCCGCCGCAGCGAAGAACTCACGAATGCGCAGAACGCATTCAACGAACAACAGGAGTGAACATGACCGAAGCAACCGGGACACCGGAATACCGGGCAGGATTCGTCTCCTTCGTGGGACGACCGAACGTGGGCAAGTCCACGCTCACCAACGCGCTCGTGGGGGAGAAGGTCGCCATCACGAGTTCGAAGCCGCAGACCACCAGGCGCGCCATCCGCGGTGTCGTCCACACGGATGCCGGCCAGCTCATCGTGGTGGACACCCCCGGCGTGCACCGCCCTCGGACACTGCTCGGCCAGCGCCTGAACGATCTGGTGCAGTCCACCCTCTCCGACGTCGACGTCATCGGGTTCTGCATTCCGGCCAACGAGAAGCTTGGCCCAGGCGACCGCTTCATCAACGACACGCTCGACTCCTTCCCCCGGGCCAAGAAGGTCGCCCTCGTCACGAAGACGGACACGGCGAACAAGGCCACGATCGCGGAGCAGCTCATGGCCATCTCCGAGCTGCGCGAGTGGGATGCCGTCATCCCGATCTCCGCCGTCACCGACGATCAGCTCGACATCCTCGTCACGGAGCTCCTCAAGCTCATGCCACTGTCGGAGGCGCTGTACCCGGCCGACGCCACAACGGACGAGAACCTGACCGACCGCGTCGCAGAACTCATCCGAGAGGCGGCACTCGAAGGTGTACAGGACGAACTCCCGCACTCGCTCGCGGTGACGATCGACGACATGATCCAGCGCGAGGACCAGGACATCATCGACGTCTACGCCAACGTCTTCGTCGAGCGCGACAGCCAGAAGGCCATCATCATCGGCAAGGGCGGATCGCGGCTGCGCGACGTCGGCGCCCGCGCCCGCGCCGGCATCGAGCCGCTCATCGGCTCCAAGGTCTATCTGTCCATCCGCGTCAAGGTCGCGAAGGACTGGCAGCGGGATCCCAAGCTCCTCGGCCGCTTGGGCTTCTGAGTCCGTCGCGGACGGCCGCAGCACATTACTGAACGTCCACTGGAAGTCGTCTGAGAACACTGGGGAACCGGTGTGAGGTCCCTCGGACTCCCCTGGGGAAGCTCTTTCCAGCCTCCCAGGAACCTCGGCTACCGACATACTGGGTGGCGGACATGCGGAAAGACGGTCATGTCGAGGAGTTGACGTGTTGAACTGGTTGCTGAACCTGCGCATCGATAAGCCAGAGTTTCTCATCGTGCTCGGGTCCATCACCGCAGCGCTCCTGCTGATCGTGCTCGTGCGCGGCGGGGGAGTGCGGCGCATTGTGGTGCCCGTCCTGAGCGGCCTGGTCGGCCTCGGAGTCGGATTCGGCACGAGCTGGCTGCTCGGCGATCAGTTGAACCTGTTCGGCATCTCGTTGACGCCGACGACGCGTTGGTGGACCGCCGCCGCGTTCGCGGGCGTGTTCTTCGCGGTCGCGAGCCTGTGGAAGGCGTCCTGGTGGCGTCGGACCATCGCGATCATCGTCATCCCGCTCGTGGTGATCGTCGGCGCAGCAGGGGTCAACCAGGACTTCGGTGAATTCCGCACCGTCCGCGATGCCCTCGGCATCAGCCCGTACCGTGAACTGGACGCCTCGACGCTGTCACCGGTGACGACCGCGACGGTCGCCTCATGGGAGAAGCCGGCCGACCTGCCGAAGAGCGGGGAGATCCGCTGGGTCGACATCCCGGCGACGTCCTCGCACTTCGCCGCGCGCCACGCACTCGTCTACCTGCCTCCGGCCGCACTCGTCTCCTCGCCTCCGAAGCTTCCGGTCATCGAGATGATGAGCGGGCAGCCCGGACAACCCTCCGACCTGTTCCAGTCCGGCCAGATCGACACCGTCCTCAACGAGTACGCGGCCAGCCACAACGGGATCGCGCCCATCGTCGTCATCCCGGATCAGCTCGGCGCCGCCGATCACAATCCGATGTGCGTCGACGGCCCGCTCGGGAACGTCGCCACGTACATGACCGTCGACGTGCCCAACTGGATCACGAAGAACCTGCCCGTCTCCACGGACCGCAAGGACTGGTTCATCGCCGGCTTCTCCGAGGGTGGCACGTGCGCCATGCAGTTCGGCGCGGGGTTCCCCGATCTCTTCGGCGGCATCCTCGACATCTCCGGCGAGGTCGTCCCCACGATCGGCCCGACAACCGTCGAGAAGGGCTTCAAGGGAGATGCAGCGGCCTACGCTGCGGCAGCGCCCATCGCGATCATGAAGGCCAAGGGCCCCTACGCCGACACCGACGCCATCTTCGGCGTCGGCCAGGACGATCAGCGCTACGGTCCGCGGATCCGCGAGATGCACGATGCTGCGGACGCTGCCGGGATGCGCACAACGATGATCGTGTCGCCCGGCACGGCTCACGACTGGCACACGGTGCACCGGGTATTCTCCGAAGCGCTGCCGTTGATGGCCGTACGGATGGGATTGACGTCATGACCGAGGTGCCGACACCGAGCGCGCCCGGTGCGCCCGACGAGACGCACAGGCCGACCGTGCCAGCCGCGAAGAAGCCGGCGGCTCCCGCGGTGAAGACGTCCACGACGCCACTGCTGCGCGTGATCCGAGACACGGTCAGGACCTCATGGGTGACCATCGTGTACACCGTGATCGTCATCATCGGCACGATCCTGCTGACCCCGGTGCACTCGACGCCGGGGCACCCCGCGCACGCCTCATGGCAGTCCGAACTGCACCGTCTGCTCGGCACCGGCTACTCGGAGGCCGTTGTGGCCGGCCGGTGGTGGACGCCGTTGACCGCCGTCCTGGCTGCGGACTCCGTGGCATCGCTCGTCCTGTTCCTGCTCGTCGGGGTTCCGGCCCTCGTCTACGCCGAGCGGCGTCTGGGAGCCGCCCGGACCGTGCTCGCGATGGTCGTGACCGCCGGTGTCGGCACCTGGATCGGCCTCGGGCTGCAGGCGTTCGGCGACTCGCGCGGCGAGCTGTGGTCCGCGCACGTCGCGACCTTCGTCGTCTTCGACCCGGTGACGGCTGCGCTCGGGGCGCTCGTCACCGCGAGCGCGTTCTCCGGTCCGCTCTGGCGCAGACGGATCCGCCTGATCAGCCTCCTCGGCACCTTGATGTTCGTGTTGTACTCCGGCCTGCCGCAGGACCTGTACCGCATCCTGGCGGTCGGCATCGGCGTTGCGCTCGGCGAGCTCCTCGCCAGGCGGCGCATCATCCGCAAGCGGCAGCGCAGCTCCCACCACGAGATCAGGGTGCTGCTCGCGTCCGCGGTCGCGATGCTCGGCATCGGTCCGCTCATCACGATCCTCTCCTCGCGCCACCTCGGTCCGCTCGCACCAATCGCGCTCCTGCTGCAGGACAACGTGCCGGACGCGAACGGCGCCGTGGACCAGTGCCGCTTCAACGGCAACTCGATGCAGTGCATCCACGACCTGACACTCCTGCGGATCGACGGGCCCGGTTCCATCCTGCTGTCCCTCGTCCCGATGGTCGCCATGCTGCTCGCCGCACGAGGGCTCGTCCGAGGACGGCGATTCGCCGTCTGGTTCGCGGCGATCCTCCTCTCGGTGTTCGCGTTCGCCGGCGTCGTCTCGTTCGGCTTCGGCGTCGCGGCCAAGCCGGACGGCACCCACCTGCACGCCGTCGAGGTCGCCGTGGCCCTGTGGGCGTCCGTCCTCGTCCCGCTCACCGTCGCGGTCCTGCTCATCGTCTTCCGTCGAAGCTTCCGCGTGAGGTCCACGAGGCAGAGCATCGTCGGCTACCTCTCGATCGTTGTGCTGTCCTGGTTCGTCCTCGCGACGGTGTTCGTCGTCGGATCGTCCATCTACAGCAACCAGCTCTCGCCGAGGCCTGACCTCTGGACGATCATCCTGAGCGCTCCGGAGCGATTCATCCCTGTCTCCTATCTGCGCCACTTCGTGCCCGGATTCCTGCCGATCGACGAGCAGGCCGGCGCGCTGTACCACGCCGTCGGCCCCATCTGGTGGTCGATCGTGCTGCTCGGCACGATCTGGCCGCTGCGCAGCGTGCTCGACGAACTCCACGGCGCCGACGTCAAGCGCGTCGGCCAGCTCCTCGCCCAGGGCGGGGACTCGATCTCCCACATGAACACCTGGCAGGGCAACCGCTACTGGTTCGACCAGGCGGCCGATGCCGGCATCGGGTATCGCGTCATCTCCGGCGTCGCCGTGACGACGGGGGAGCCCTTCGGCGCGGACCGCCACGACCCGGAGGTCGTCAGACGGTTCGCGGCGTTCTGCGACGACAACGGCTGGACGCCCGCGTTCTACAGTGTCGGAGCCGACTACGGCCGGGTGTTCCACGAGATGGGGTGGCGATCGCTGCAGGTCGCCCAGGAGACCGTCCTGCATCCCGTCACCTGGAGCACGACCGGGAAGAAGTGGCAGGACATCCGCTCCTCGATCAACCGCGCGGACCGTGCCGGGATGCAGACGATCTGGAGCTCCTACGGCGCGTTGAGCGTCGGTGTGGCCAGGCAGATCACCGAGATCTCCGAAGAGTGGGTCGCTGACAAGGAACTGCCGGAGATGGGCTTCACCCTCGGTGGCCTCGAAGAGCTCAAGGCGCCGGAGGTCAGGCTCCTGATCGCGGTCGACGGTGACGGCGTCGTCCACGCCGTCACGAGCTGGTTGCCGGTGTACGGCGACGGGGCAGTCGTGTCCTGGACGCTGGACTTCATGCGCCGCCGCTCGGACAGCATGAACGGCGTGATGGAGTACCTCATCGCCGAGGCCGCCCTGCGGTTCCAGGCCGACGGCATCCAGGAGATGAGCCTGTCGGCTGCGCCGCTCGCGCAGCTCGGCGGTTCGGATCCGGCGGACGACGGTGTCATCGAACGACTGCTCCGCTACCTCGGAGACGCCCTCGAACCGGTGTACGGCTTCCGTTCCCTGCTCGCCTTCAAGAACAAGTTCCAGCCGGAGGAGCGGGTGCTCCTGCTCTGCTACGCGGATCCCATCGCCCTGCCGCAGATCGGGCTGGCCGTCGCCAGGGCGTACCTGCCTGACATGTCGGTGCGCGACGCGGCCGCGCTCGTCAGGCAGTAGCGCAGTGGTCGCGTAGCCACGATCCACACGGCCGCCGCCACACGGAACTGACGATGGTGGTACAGTGAAAACGTGTTCGGTCTGCTTCTCCTTAGCTGCCGCGACGAGTCCTAGTTCCAGGCCTCCCTCGTCGCGGAGTTCGTCGTCGGCTGCAGACATCCACGAGGAGAACCACACATCATGAAGAACGCACAAACCGCATCGGCCATGCCGATCCACCGCTACCGCTCGTACCAGGAGCAGTTCAGCGTCTCGCTGCCAGACCGCACATGGCCGGACAAGCAGATCACCGTCGCGCCCCGCTGGTGCGCCGTCGACCTGCGTGACGGCAACCAGGCGCTCATCGACCCGATGAGCCCCGAACGCAAGCGCATCATGTTCGACCTGCTGGTCAAGATGGGTTACAAGGAGATCGAGGTCGGGTTCCCGTCCGCGAGTCAGACGGACTTCGACTTCGTCCGCAGCCTCATCGAAGACGGCGCGATCCCGGACGACGTCACCATCCAGGTGCTGACGCAGGCGCGAGACCACCTGATCGAGCGCACCTACGAGTCGCTGCACGGCGCCAAACAGGCCATCGTGCACCTCTACAACTCGACGAGCATCCTGCAGCGCGACGTCGTGTTCCGCTCCGACAAGCAGGGCATCATCGACCTGGCCCTCCACGGTGCGCGCAAGTGCCGCTCGATGGAATCCACGGTCCCCGGGACCGAGATCTACTACGAGTACTCGCCGGAGAGCTACACGGGCACGGAGCTCGAGTTCGCCGTCGACATCTGCAACCAGGTCGTCGAGGTCCTCGAAGCGACGCCTGAGCGCAAGGTCATCATCAACCTCCCGTCGACCGTGGAGATGGCGACGCCCAACGTCTACGCGGACTCGATCGAGTGGATGAGCCGCAACCTCGCCAACCGCGAGAACATCATCATCTCGCTGCACCCGCACAACGACCGCGGGACCGCGATCGCCGCGGCAGAGCTCGGCTACCTGGCCGGCGCGGACCGCATCGAGGGATGCCTGTTCGGCAACGGCGAGCGGACGGGCAACGTCGACCTCGTCGCACTGGGCATCAACATGTTCACGCAGGGCGTCGACCCGCAGATCGACTTCAGCGACATCGACGAGGTCAAGCGCACTGCCGAGTACTGCAACCAGCTGCCGGTGCCGGAGCGCAGTCCGTGGGCCGGAGACCTGGTCTTCACCGCGTTCAGCGGTTCCCACCAGGACGCCATCAAGAAGGGCTTCGAGGCGATGGCGGTCACCGCCGCAGCGCAGGGCACCACGGTCGACGCGCTCGAATGGGCCGTCCCGTACCTGCCGGTCGACCCGCAGGACCTCGGCCGCAGCTACGAGGCCGTTATCCGCGTCAACTCGCAGTCCGGCAAGGGTGGCGTCGCCTACCTGCTGAAGACCGACCACGCGCTCGACCTGCCGCGCAAACTGCAGATCGAGTTCTCCGGAGTCGTCCAGACGAAGACGGACGCTGAGGGCGGAGAGGTCACCAGCGCCCAGATCTGGGACATCTTCCAGGACGAGTACCTGCCCGCGGCTGCCGACGATGCGAAGTGGGGCAGGTTCGAATTGCAGTCCACCCGCACGTCGAGCGACCTCGGCGGCAGCGTCGAGCTCGAGGTCACCCTGCGTGACGGCGAGCAGGTCGAGGACTGCACGGCGACGGGCAACGGTCCGATCGCGGCCTTCCTCAACATGCTCGCGGCCCGCGGCATCGAGGTGACGCTGTACGACTACGTCGAGCACGCGCTCAGTGCCGGCGGAGACGCCCAGGCCGCCTCCTACGTCGAACTGAATGTCCTCGGACACCGCCTGTGGGGCGTCGGGATCGACGCGGACATCGCGACCGCGTCGCTCAAGGCCGTCGTCTCTGCCGTGAACCGCGCCGTGCGCGCGACTGTCGCAGAGCGCGAACTCCAGGCCATCTAGACCGGAGCGGCGTGCCGGTGACGGCCGTCGTCTCCGCAAGCGCCGAGCGTGGGCACCACACCGCTCGCGTCGCGCTTCGTGTGCGGGAGCACGCCTCGACCAGGCGACTCCCGCACACGTTCTGCCCTCCGGTGGCCGGGTCCGATACATCCACAGGATGATCTTCGTCGGCAATCGGGATGGGATCCCGCCCCGAGCAGACGTCATCGGCCGGTGACGCCGTAGCGTAGAGGGATGTTCCGTCCGCTCCGCACCGGCCAGCTCGTCGTCGACATCGTGTTGCCGACCGTGCTGTTCTTCGTCGCGCTCTCGGTCTACATCGACCGGTCGACCGTGCTCATCTTCGTCCTGTTCGGCATGTGCACCGCGCTCGTGTTCCGGCGGTTGTCGCCTGGCATCGCGCTCGCCATCGCCTGGGTCACGGCCATCGTGCAGATGGCGCTCGGCGGAGCGCCGGACCCCTCCAACTTCGCCATCCTCGCCATCCTGTACTCGGCGGCCGTCTACGGCGGCAACATCGTGCGCTGGGTCGCCTTCGGGTCCGCATTCGCCGGGGCAGCGCTCGTGGCGCTCTACACGACGATCCTGCCCATCAGCATCCCTGGGCTCGCCTCGCGGATCGGTCTGTGGGAATCGAGGACCATGGAACCGCTGGCGGTCGCCACGATCGCTGCGAGCGTGTTCTTCTCCTTCCTCGCGATGTTCGCACTCGCGTGGACGGCGGGAGTCCTCGTCCGCACGTGGCGTCGGGGACGCGAGAGCCGGGCAGCGCAGCTGCGGGCGGAACGCGACGTCGTCGTCGAGCAGGAGCGGAACCGCATCGCCCGCGACATGCACGACGTCGTCGCGCACTCCCTCGCCGTGGTGATCGCCCAGGCGGACGGTGCGCGGTATGCGCTCGCCTCGGATCCTGGCTCCGCGGACGCCGCGCTGCGCACGATCGCCGGGATCTCACGCGAGGCACTCGCGGACGTTCGCGTCCTGCTGGGGCAGTTGCGGTATCAGGAGCAGGCCGGGCCTCAGCCGATGATGGCCGACCTCGTACGGTTGTACGACCAGGTCCGCGGTGCCGGCGTCGAGGTGGACGTCCGGACCGTCGGCACGGAAGCGGTCATGCCGACCGGTGCTCAGCTCGCGGTGTACCGCATCGTCCAGGAGGCGTTGACGAACGCGCTCCGGCACGGCGATCGCGGTTCGGCCATCGAGGTCCACTTCGACTGGACCGGGCCGCAGTTGCAGCTCTGGGTCGTGAACTCCTACGATCCGATGGCGGCGAAGCCCGGCCTCAGTCACGGCCTCGCCGGGATGAACGAGCGGGCGTCGCTCGTCGGAGGCCGGTTCGCCGCCGGTCCGAGCGACGGCCGGTTCGTCGCGTACGCCGCCATCCCACGCACCTTCGAAGGAGTTCCAGCATGAGCGAGACGATCAGGGTCGCCCTCGTCGACGACCAAGCCCTGTTCCGCGGCGGCATCACGATGCTCGTCTCCTCACAGCCCGACCTCGAGGTGTGCGGGGAGGCGTCCAACGGCGCCGAAGCCATCCAGCTCGCGGCGGCAACCGACCCGGACGTCATCCTGATGGACATCCGCATGCCGGTGCTCGACGGCATCGAGGCGACCAAGGCGATCCTGGCGGCAGCGGAACGCCGCGGCGGGAAGATCCCGCGGGTGCTCGTCCTGACCACGTTCGACCTCGACGAAGCGGCTGCGACCGCCATCCGCAGCGGAGCGAGCGGTTTTGTGCTGAAGGACGCCGAGCCGGAGTTCCTGCTCGCCGCCATCCGCACCGTCCACGCCGGCAACGCCGTCATTGCGGCCTCCGCCACCCGAGAGCTGTTCGCGCACTTCGACTCGCGTCCGGCCGCCCCCGTCGCACCGGCGCGATTCTCCGAGCTGACCTCCCGGGAGCGGGAGATCTTCCTCCTCGCGGCAAGGGGACTCAGCAACTCGGAGATCGCCGCGCAGGAATTCCTGAGCGAGGCGACGGTCAAGACGCACATCTCTCGCATCTTCGGGAAGCTCGAGGTGAGAGACCGGGTGCAGCTGGTCGTGTTCGCCTTCGAGCACGGACTCGTCTGACGCCGGTGGAGATCATCCCGGCGATGTAGGGCGGATCGATCCAGCGCCGGATGCTGCATCTGTCGGGCATCCGTAGCGTCGAAGTATGGACATTTCAGCGAATTCCGACCTCGTCGCGCAGGTCGAACACCTCAGCAAACGCTACGGGACGGCGGACAACCCCGTGACCGCGCTCGATGACGTCAGCCTCGGGTTCCGGCGGGGCGAGTTCACCGCCGTGATGGGGCCGTCCGGCTCCGGCAAGTCGACGCTGATGCACATCATGGCCGGGCTCGACCAGGCGTCCGGCGGGCGCGTCCGTCTCGGGGAGACCGACATCACCTCCCTCGACGACGACGCGCTCACGATCCTCCGGCGTCGCCGGGTCGGCTTCATCTTCCAGTCGTTCAACCTCGTGCCGACACTCAGTCTGCAGGCGAACATCACGCTCCCGTTCGAGCTGGACGGACGGCAGCCGAGCGCGACGGAACAGGCCTGGATCGACGAGCTCATCACGACCCTCGGTCTCGGATCGAGGCTCGCGCACCGGCCGCATGAACTCTCGGGCGGTCAGCAGCAGCGGGTCGCCATCGCGCGTGCACTCGCAACGAGGCCGGACCTCGTGTTCGCGGACGAGCCGACGGGCAACCTCGACTCGAGGACGGGGCGGAACGTGCTCGCGCTCCTGGCTGCGGCGAGCACGCAGTACGGGCAGAGCATCGCGATGGTGACCCATGATCCGATCGCCGCGAGCTACGCCGACCGGATCATCTTCCTGGCCGACGGCAAGGTGGCGCTCGATCGCGGTCGATCCACACCGGAGGAGATCTCCGCGTACATGCTCGGCATGGAGCGTGCGGCGTGAAGACGTTCACCGCTGCCGATCACCGATCGAGCCTCCTCGTCGCCACCCTGAGCAGCGCATTCGGGGTCGTGCTGCTGCTCGTGACGGCGTGCATCGACGCGATCATCAGGCACGACGACGTCACGGGGTCGAGCGGCACGGTCTCGGTCATGCTGATGCTCGCAGCCGGGATCTTCGTGTCCATCGCCGTGTACGTGAGCGCCATCGTCACGGCGAACACCTTCGCGACGATCGTCGCCGGGCGGACGCGGACGATCGCGCTGCTGCGGCTCATCGGCTCCAGTGCACGGGCGCAGCGCAGGGCGTTCGCCTCGGAGGGGCTTGCGGTGGGGCTGATCGGGGGCGTCGCGGGCCTTGCGGTCGGGGTGCTGCTGGCGTTCGGGTTCGTCCGTGTCGGCATCGCCATCGGAACGTTGCCGGCGATCGAATACCCGGTCATCACACCGTCGGTCGCCCTGCCGGTCATCGCCGTTGTGCTCACCACCTGGCTCGCGTCCTGGATCGGCGCACGACGGGTGCTGACGGTCAGCCCCATGCAGGCGATCAGCGGCGCCCAGGAACTCAGCTCGGAGGAGTCCTCCGCAAGGCCCGGTCGCAACGCGACCGCGATCACGCTGTTCGCCGTCGGGATCCTCCTGCTGATGGCGGGCGTCGGCGTCGGGCTCGTCTCCCTGCTCGGCGTGCTCATCGGCATCGTCGGCGGCATCGTCTCGTTCTCCGGCCTCATCCTCGGGGCGCACCTCGTGATGCCGCCGGCGCTGCGGCTCGTCGGGCGCCTGTTCGGGTCGAGCGCTCCGGCCCGGCTGGCCGCTGAGAACGCCGTGCGGTATCCGGAACGGAGTTCGCGGACGACGATCGGCCTGGTGATCGGCATCACCCTCATCACGATGTTCGCCGTTGCCGCTGCGAGCTTCCAGCAGTTCATGGCCGAGGCGCAGGCCGCTCAGCCGGAGGTCTACGAGGGCACGGAAACGGTTGTGAACGTCACCGTCGGCGTGTTCTCAGCTCTCATCGGCCTGAGCGCACTCATCGCCGCGGTCGGGATGGTCAACAATCTGTCGCTCAGCGTGCTGCAGCGGACGAGGGAACTCGGCCTGCTCCGTGCGCTCGGGTTCTCCGCCGCGCAGATCCGTCGGATGATCCTCGTGGAGAGCGCCCAATTGACCACCGCCTCCGTGCTGGTGGGTCTGGTCCTCGGGGCCTGCTACGGATGGGCGGGTGCGCAATCGATGTTCGGGTCGGTCACGGGCCACCCCGGCCTCATCGTGCCGGCCGTGCCGTGGGTCGTGGTCGGTGTCATCGTGGTGCTCGCGGCGGTGCTCACCGCGGCCGCCGCAGTCGCGCCGTCCCGACGTGCGACGCGCATCGCCCCGGTCGCCGCCCTCGCCGTCGACTGAGCCGAGCGTTCCGCGCCCAGCGCCGCACAAGGTGAACCGCGCAGCAGGAGGACGTTCCGTGAGGAACGGACCTTCTGCGGGGCGGTTCACCTCGTCCCAGGCGTCGCGCATCAGCCCAGCAGGTGCCAATTAGCGGGGTGTGCGCCGCCAGGTCCGCCAGCGGCCGATCTGCCGTTGCTCGGGCAGCGTCCATCCGAACCGCACCGCGAGGAGCCGGATGAGCGTCGTCAGGGCGACGCAGACGATCGCGGCGACCGTGATCGGCACACCGAGGCTCCACAGGACCACGAGCGCAACGGTCCCGGCGCCGGCGGCCACCGCGTAGAGCGACCCGACGTGCATCAGCGCGACCGGGACGCCGAGCATCACGTCCCGGAGCACGGAGCCGCCGACGGCTGAGACGACGCCGACGAAGATGGACGGGATGATCGGCAGCCCGATCGCGAGCGCTTTCGTCGAACCGATCGCGCCGAACATGCCGATCGTCAGGGCATCCAGCGCGATGATCACGGGGCCGAGCTTCGTGATGACGCTCAGGAGGAACATCCCGAGCAGTGCGGCGCCGGACGCGACGGGCAGGTACCAGTCGCTCTGCAGCGATGCCGGCACCTGGCTCAGCAGGATGTCGCGGATGAGACCGCCGCCGAGACCGACGACCACCCCGATGATCGCGACGCCCAACCAGTCGAGCTGCCTGTCCCGGAACCGGGCTGCGAACATCGCACCTTGGACCGCGCCGATCGCGACGGCCGTGAGGTCGGTCCAGAGCGGGACCACGAACAACACCTCGGTCATGCGGCTCCCTCCACGGCCAGACGAGACGCACGACGTCGGCGCTGTCACGACTCTCACAGTGTCACGGCACACGGATCGACGTCCACGCGGGATAATCGATGTGTGCCGGTATATCGAGACGAAGTCGTGGTGCTCCGCACCCACAAGCTCGGTGAGGCCGACCGCATCGTCACCATGCTCTCACGGAGCCACGGCAAGATCCGTGCGGTCGCGAAGGGTGTCAGACGGACCGGATCGAAGTTCGGTTCGCGCCTCGAACCGTTTATGGTCGCGGACGTGCAGTTCTACGAGGGTCGAACTCTCGACACCATCACCCAGGCGGAGACGCTCGGGTCGTACGGCGCCGAGATCAGCGCGGACTACGCCTGCTACACGGCTGCGAACGCCATGGTCGAAACGGCCGACCGCCTCACGGAGTCCGAGGGGTCGCTGCAGCAATACCTGCTGCTCGTCGGCGCGCTCCGGTCGCTCTCGCGCCACGAGCACGCGCCACGACTGACCCTCGACTCCTATCTGTTGCGCGCGCTGTCCCTTGCCGGTTGGGCGCCGAGCTTCGGCTCATGCTCGAGGTGCGGGCAAGAGGGCGACTTCTCGCACGTCGTTGTGCAACTCGGCGGCGTCGTCTGCGACGACTGTGCTCCGCCTGGCAGCCCACGGCTCGACGACGGCACCCTCGGACTCCTCGGCTCGCTGCTCTCCGGCGACTGGGACGACGTCGCACTCGCCGACGAAGCGACGGCTGCACGGGCGAGCGGATTCACCGCCGCGTACGTGCAATGGCATCTGGACCGCGGGCTCCGTTCGCTCGCGCATCTCGAACAGGATCGGATCACCGGGTGACTCCCAAACCGTTTACCCACCGCAAGGCCGAGCCGTATCGGCCACTCGACTGGACGGGTCTGTACCCGCCGAAGTTCGCGAAGGGGGAGGTGCCCGGCCACGTCGCGATCGTGATGGACGGCAACGGCCGATGGGCCAACCGCCAGGGCCTCACGCGGGTCGAAGGCCACAAGCACGGAGAGCTCGCGCTCCTCGATGTCGTCGCGGGCGCCGTGCAGGCCGGCGTCAAGTACCTCTCGGTGTACGCGTTCTCCACCGAGAACTGGAAGCGGTCGCCTGACGAGGTGCGTTTCCTCATGGGCTTCAACCGGGACGTGCTGCACCGCCGGCGTGACCAGCTGAACGAGTGGGGCGTCCGCATCCGCTGGTCAGGACGCCGTCCGAAACTCTGGGGCTCGGTCATCAAGGAACTGCAGATCGCCGAGGAGCTCACGAAGGACAACGATCGGCTCGTCCTCACGATGTGCGTCAACTACGGCGGCCGGAACGAGATCACCGATGCAATGCGGTCCATCGCCGAGGAGGTGCAGGCCGGCCGGCTGAAGCCGTCGGCGATCACCGAGCGCACGATCCGCAACCACCTGTACATCCCGGACGTCCCCGACGTCGACCTGTTCATGCGCAGCTCGGGGGAGCAGCGGACGAGCAACTTCCAGCTGTGGCAGTCCGCGTACGCCGAGATGGTCTTCCTCGACACGCTGTGGCCGGACTTCACGCGTGAGCACCTGTGGGAGGGCATCGAACGGTACGCGGGCCGCAACCGTCGATTCGGTGGCGCGCTCGACGCACCGAAACCCGCAGCGGCGGGGAATGCCCACGAGGGCTGATGGGTTGCGACTGACATGAGTGAACCGATCAAGATCGACGTCTGGTCCGACATCGCCTGCCCCTGGTGCTACATCGGGAAGCGCAAGTTCGAAGCCGGGGCGTCCACCTTCGCCCAGGCCGGTGAAGGCCGGGACGTCGTCGTGGAGTACCACAGCTACGAACTCGCGCCGGATACCCCGGTCGACTTCGACGGGAGCGAGATCGACTTCCTCGTGAAGCACAAGGGCATGCCGTCCGGTCAGGTGCAGCAGATGCTCGACCGTGTCGGGGGCATCGCCGCCGACGCCGGACTGCGCTACGACTTCGACATCCTGCAGCACACCAACACGGTCAAGGCGCATGAGCTCCTGCACTTCGCCAAGCGCGAGGGCAAGCAGCTCGAGATGACCGAGCGACTCCTCAAGGCGTACTTCACCGAGGGGAAGCACGTCGGGCGGATCGGCGACCTGGCGGACCTCGCAGCAGAGGTCGGCCTCGACCGTGACGCCGTGGTCGCCTCCCTCGAATCGAACGAGTTTCTGGCGGACGTGCGTGAGGACCAGTCGCTCGCACAGAGCTACGGCATCCAGGGCGTCCCGTTCTTCGTGATCGACGGCGCCTATGGCGTCTCCGGGGCGCAGGAGGCCACCACCTTCGCCCAGGTGCTCGAACAGGTCTGGACCGACCGCAGCGCCGCCGGAGACGAGACGGTCGCCGATGAGGTCACGGCGTGAGCGACACGAAGCCTGTGGTCAAGCCGCTGCTGGGTCTGCTCGGTGATCCGGGCGCGGCGGCGTGCGAGGGCGATGCCTGCCTGATCCCCGGGGCGGAGTCCGTCCCGCCCGTCGAGAACTCCTAGACCCATCGCACGATCACTGACTCGGAGCGGTCACTCCGGGTCGGTGACGTCCGCGATGACTGCGCCGACCGCCTCGAGGTAGTCGTCGGCGTCGACGAACGCGCTGTACCCGTGTTCACCGGCGCCCACGGCGATGCGGCGTCCGACGATCGTGGTGTCGGCGTACACGGGCCACGCCTGTTCACTGCCGAGCACCGTGATCGTGCCGCGCTCGTATCCGGTTGCGGCGAATGCCGTCGACGCATCGGGCAGGGAGAGTTTGTTGACGCCGAGCAGTGTCCGCAGCTTGGACCAGGAGATCTTCCGGCCGCCGGGGACGAGCACGAACAGGTAGTCGCCGCTGTGGCGCTTCGCGACGATGGTCTTGACGATGCCGAACGGTTCGATGCCGAGGAGTTCAGCCGCCTCTTCGAGGCTGTTCGCGGCCGGGCGCTCGACGATCTCGACGTCGAGACCGAGTTCGCGCGCGGCCTGCTCGACGCGCTCCCGACCGATGGGACCTGGGGTTTCCTGGACGTTCGTCGTCATGTGCCGTCGCCTTCTGGGAGAATAGGTGGTGATGTCTCTTCCTACCACTCTCAGCAAGCGGCCGCCGCTCACGATCGGTCCGATCGTGCTCGACGCGCCGGTGGTCCTCGCGCCGATGGCCGGGATCACCAACACCGCGTTCCGTCGACTCTGCCGAGAATTCGGCGCAGGACTCTATGTGAGCGAGATGATCACCTCGCGAGCGCTCGTCGAGCGCACCCCGGAGACCATGCGGCTGATCCAGCACCACGAGAGCGAAACGCTCCGGTCCATCCAGCTGTACGGCGTCGATCCCAAGACCGTCGCCGAAGCCGTCACCATCCTCGTCGCGGAGGATCGGGCCGACCACATCGACCTGAACTTCGGCTGCCCGGTGCCCAAGGTCACCCGCAAGGGCGGCGGAGCCGCACTGCCCTGGAAGACGGGCCTGTTCCGTGACATCGTCGAGGGCGCCGTCAAGGCGGCCGGCGACGTGCCGCTCACGATCAAGATGCGCAAGGGCATCGACAGCGATCACCTCACCTACCTCGAAGCCGGTCGGATCGCTGAAGGAGCCGGTGTCGCGAGCATCGCCCTCCACGCGCGGACCGCTGCCGAGTTCTATTCCGGTCACGCCGACTGGGCCGCCATCACGAAGCTCAAGGAGACCATCACGAGCGTCCCCGTGCTGGGCAACGGCGACATCTGGTCCGGTGAGGACGCTCTCGCGATGGTCGAGCAGACCGGCTGCGACGGCGTCGTCGTCGGGCGTGGCTGCCTCGGGCGTCCGTGGCTGTTCGGCGACCTCGCCGCCGCATTCTCCGGCCAGACCACCAAAGCGGAGCCGAGCCTCGGCCAGGTCGCCGCGGCGTTCCGTCGCCACGCAGAGCTCCTCTCGGAGTTCTTCGAGAGCGAGGAGCGCGGCTGCCGCGACATCCGGAAGCACGTCGCCTGGTACTTCAAGGGGTACCCGGTCGGCGGCGACCTCCGGGCGCGGCTCGCGACCGTCGAGTCGCTCGAACAGATGGACGAGCTCCTTGCGACGCTCGACTGGGAGCAGCCGTACCCCGGAGAGTCCGCGGAGGGCCCACGTGGCCGCGCCGGCACCCCGAAGCGTCCCGCGCTGCCCGACGGTTGGCTCGATTCGCAGTCGCTCGGCGTCGAGGAGCAGTGCGAGATCGCCGGCGCAGAGCTGGACCACAGTGGTGGATAGGGCGGGAGGCACCGTCCAGGACACGCCATCCGACGCCGCTGGCTACTCGTCCCACGATGAGGAACGCTGGCTGCCGGAGCACCACTCGACCAGACGGACCAACTTCGCCAGGGACCGTGCGCGGCTGCTCCACTCGAGTGCGCTCCGACGCCTCGCCGCGAAGACGCAGGTGCTCAGCCCGACGAGCGGCGTCGATTTCGCAAGGAATCGCCTCACGCACTCGCTCGAGGTCGCGCAGGTCGGCCGGGAGCTCGCAACGAGTCTCGATCTCGCGCCGGACGTCGTCGACACCGCATGCCTGGCGCATGACCTCGGGCACCCGCCCTTCGGCCACAACGGCGAGCGGGCGCTCAACGACTGGTCCATCGACATCGGCGGGTTCGAGGGCAACGCGCAGACGCTGCGCATCCTCACGCGGCTCGAATCGAAGGTCTTCGGTCCGGACGGCGAGCCCTACGGCCTGAACCTCACGAGGGCGAGTCTCGACGCGAGCTGCAAGTACCCGTGGCCGGCATCGCACGCCGTCGCGGATCCCGGCGGCCGTGCGAAGTACGGATTCTTCGACGATGACGAGGCCGCGTTCCGGTGGCTGCGAGCCGGCGCTCCGGAGCGGGTGCGTTGCATCGAGGCGCAGGTGATGGACCTGGCCGACGACATCGCGTACTCGGTGCACGACTTCGAGGACGCGGTGGTGGGGGAGTACATCGACCCGGCGTTCCTCAACGCCCGTGCCGGGCATGAGGCGCTCATCGGCACAGCGCTCGCGTGGGCCGGTGACGACTTCACGCACGACGACCTGGCGGCTGCGTTCGACCGGCTCTCCAGCTCGCACACCTGGATCACCTCCTGGGACGGCTCACGGCGCGACCTCGGGCGGTTGAAGAACTTCACGAGTCAGATGATCGGCAGATTCGCCGGCGCGGCGACCGCGGCGACGAGGGAGAGCTTCCAGCAGTCCTCGCTCGTGCGGTTCGGCGCCGATGTTGTGGTGCCGCACAGCATCCAAGCGGAGATCGCGCTGCTCAAGGGTGTTGTCGCGGCGTTCGTGATGTACAACGATTCCAGGCAGCCGCTGTATGTGCGCCAGCGTGAGATCCTCACCTCCCTCGCTGACAGTGTGTTCGCGGCGGGCGAGTCGGCACTCGACGTCGGATTCGCGGCGGACTGGCGTGCAGCATCGGACGATGTCGCCCGCAAGCGCGTCGTCGTCGACCAGATCGCGAGTCTGACGGACCAGAGCGCGCTCTCCTGGCACGAGCGCTCACACCTGTCCTGACCGTTCTCGCGAGCGGGCAGTCGTGGCTGGTTCGACCGGCTGCAGAGCAGCCACGACTGACAGTTCGCGGGCAGAGGGCGGGAGGGTCGCCGGCGCGGCTAGGATTGGCGTATGGCAGGCCGGATTCGACAGAGCGATGTTGAAGAGGTCAAGTCCCGTGTCAACATCGCGGACGTCGTCGGCGACTACGTCCAGCTGAAGTCCGCCGGCGTCGGTTCCATGAAGGGGCTGTGCCCCTTCCACGACGAACGAAGCCCCAGTTTCCATGTCCGTCCGGGCGTCGGGCTGTACCACTGCTTCGGTTGTGGCGAGAGCGGCGACGTCTACAGCTTCCTGCAGCGGATGGACCACGTCACGTTCGCGGAGTCCGTCGAACGCATGGCGCAGCGCATCGGCTACCAGCTGCAGTACGAGGACGGGCAGGGCGGCCAGGTCGACCACGGCAACCGTGCCCGGCTCCTGGCCGCGAACGAGGCGGCCGGTGAATTCTTCCGCGAGCAGCTCCACGGCGCGGACGCCGACCTCGGGCGCCGCTTCCTCGGTGAGCGCGGGTTCGACGCCGCGGCCGCCGAACGATTCGGGATCGGCTTCGCCCCTGCCGGCTGGGACGGGCTCATCATCGGGATGCGCAAGCGCGGATTCAGCGACGAGGAGCTCGCGGCATCCGGGCTCGTCAGCAGCGGTGACCGCGGCATCTACGACCGGTTCCGCGGGCGCCTCGTCTGGCCGATCCGTGATCTCACCGGACAGACCGTCGGGTTCGGCGCCAGACGTCTCCGTGAGGACGACAAGGGTCCGAAGTACCTCAACACGCCGGAGACGGCGGTGTACCACAAGGCCCAGGTCCTGTACGGGCTCGATCTTGCCAAGCGCGACATCTCGCGGCAGCACCGGGTCGTCGTCGTCGAGGGGTACACCGATGTGATGGCGTGCCATCTCGCGGGGGAGACGACCGCCGTGGCGACCTGTGGAACGTCCTTCGGCGTCGATCACATCAAGGTGTTGCGACGCGTGATGGGCGATGAGTCCGCCGTCGGTGAGGTCATCTTCACCTTCGACCCGGATGAGGCAGGGCAGAAGGCGGCCGTGCGCGCGTTCGGCGAGGAGAAGCGCTTCGCGGCGCAGACCTACGTCGCCGTCGCGAGCGACGGCCTCGATCCCTGCGATCTGCGGGTCACGCGTGGTGACGCGGCCATCCGGCGACTCGTCGACGGCCGTGAGCCGATGTTCGAATTCATCATCAGGCGCACGCTCGCCTCATTCAACCTGGAGACCGTCGAAGGTCGTGTCGGTGCGCTGAGAGCTGCTGCGCCGGTCGTCGCCGACATCCGCGACCCGTCGCTCCGTCCGGGATACACGCGTGTGCTCGCCAAGCAGCTCGGTCTCGACCTCGACGAGGTCACCAGGGCGGTACGGGCGGCCGGCAGCCGTCAGACGCGGCAGGACGCCGCAGGCGGCCCGTCGAGCAGCAGCGCCCGGGACGGCGCGGACCGGGGCTCCTCCGACGCTCCCGCAGAGCGCGTGGAGCGCCCTGCGTCGATGTCTGACCTCCCCACCGACCCGAACACCCGTCTGGAGCGGGACGCGGTCATGGCGCTCCTGCAGTACCCGTCACTCGCCGGGCAGGCGCTGCTCGATCGCGCCGTGCAGACGGGCTTCACCAACGGCACCCTCGCGGTCGTCCGCGACGCGATGTCGGTGAGCCTCGCGGATGCCGACGGACCCAATTGGCTTGCGTCGGTCGCCGCGCAGGTGCCTCCGACGTTCACGAGCCTGGTGCACGAGCTCGGTCTCGCATCCGTGCCGGAGGGCAACGAGGAGAAGCTCGGAGCGTACGTCAAGGACATCACGATCTCCCTCATCGAACGGGACCTGCTCCGACGGAAGGCCGAGCTCCTCGGCACCCTGCGACGCACCGACCCGAACGACGCCGACGCCTACCGGGCCGTCGGACGCCAGATCACCGACGTCGAATCCGAACGCCGCTCCCTCCGCACGGAGTCCTGATCGGATGGCGGGCCTCCCGATGACGGGCCAAACGTCACCGCTGAGCGCGCCGCCCCAGCACTCGAATCCCCGCCGGGTACACTCAGTGGGTATTTCGCGGCAGGAGAGCATTCGATGAAGGAACCAGACACAGGCGGGTTCGCCGCAGTGGCGAGCGACCTGAGCGTCGACTATCCGGCGCACGGTGTGAGTCCGGCGAACCGGGCGCTCGACGGTGTCAGCTTCTCCCTGCCGGAGGGTGGTGCGCTCGGGATCGTCGGCAGTTCCGGCTCGGGCAAGAGCACGCTCCTGCGGGTGCTGTCCGGTCGTCATCTCGCCGGCAAGGCCAGCGACTCCCGCCCCGTCATCGGCGGCGGCGATGCGACCGTCCTCGGCCGGCAGCTCCGCAAGATCGGCAAGAAGGAGCTGCGACGACTCACGTTCGACGTGTCGTTCTTGCCGCAGGAGGCCGGAACGCTCCTCACGCCCGATCTGACGGTGACGGAGCTCATCTCCGAACCGATCCTCATCCGGGACCGCAAATACAGCCAGAAGGCGCTGGGCGTGCGTGTGGCGACGCTCCTCGACGCGGTGCAGATGCCGCTCGCGAGCCTCGACAAGTATCCGTACGAATTGAGCGGCGGCCAGCGTCAGCGCATCGCCATCGCCAGGGCGCTCGTGCTGGGCCCCAAGCTCTTCATCGCGGACGAGCCGACCGCCGGCATCGACATCACGGTCCGCCACACGGTCACGAACCTGCTTGCCGGCGTGCAGCGGGAGGGCGGCAGCATCATCGTCGTCACGCACGATCTCGGCATGCTGCGCGAGGTCACCCAGAACGTCCTGGCGTTGCACCAGTCACGCGTCGTCGGGCTTGGCCCCATCGACTCGTTGCTCGCCGATCCGCCGCACGAGTTCCTCGCAGCGCTCGCGCAGTCCGGCGGCACGGAGACCCAGTACGAGACGCCGGAGGCCGTCGGAACGGATTGATGCTCCGCTCGATTTGGTCTACGCGAATCTTTTGGTAAAGTAGTCACGCAACAAAAACACATTCCTCGATAGCTCAATTGGCAGAGCAATCGGCTGTTAACCGGTAGGTTCTTGGTTCGAGTCCAAGTCGGGGAGCGAAAGCCCCAGGTCCTCCACGACCTGGGGCTTTTTTGTATGCCTGCGCGGGAATGTCTTTTTGTGCACGTGTGGCCGACACGCCCGAAACGCACAACACCCCCGAAACGCACAACACCCCCGAAACGCACAACACCCCCGAAACGCACAACACCCCCGTTCTCGTGCGAGGTTTCGCGCCGATGTTCGGCACCTCGCCCGAGAACGGGGGTGTTCGGTCAGGGCCAGCGGGAGACAGGAGCCTGGCCGGTCAGCCTTCGAGGTCGTCGCGGCCAGGGAGCCAGCTGATGCCGGGCACGCCCCAACCGGACTTGCGGACGGCCTTCTCTGCGCGGCGCGAGTACGGCATGATCAACCGGTCGACGTAGAGCACGCCGTTCAAGTGGTCGAACTCGTGCTGGAGGATGCGTGCACGCCAGCCGTCCACACGGAGTTCGACCGGCTCGCCCTCCAGATCCGTCGCGATGAGCAACGCTGATGCTGCGCGGCGCAGCGGGAACCGCTCGCCAGGGACGGAGAGGCAGCCTTCCGCCTCTTCCTCCTCGTCGAGTTCCTCGACGTCCGCCGGGCTGATCCACAGCGTGGGGTTGATCGCGACGCCGCGCCAGGGCTGGTCGTCGTCATCGACATAGCTGTAGACGAAGAGGCGCAACGGGACGCCGACCTGCGGAGCCGCGAGACCGACGCCTGGAGCCTTGTCCATCGTCTCGTACATGTCGGCGACGAGCTGCCTGAGCTCGTCGTCGACGTCGGTCACGGGCTGGGCCACGGTGTGCAGGACTGGATCGCCGGTGACGCGAATTTCGAGGAGTGCCATTCGTTGAGCTTATCCGGCGCACCCGCACGTTACAGTCGAGGGGTGCTCCATTCCGCGACTGACTTTGCCGACCTCGCCGTCGACTTCACCCGGAATCCAGCCCTGCTGCTCGGTATTCCGCTCGCCCTCATCGGGGCGGTGTTCCTCTCGATCGGTGCGCAGCTGCAGCACCGCGGTGTGGTCAAGGTCGAAGTGTCGACGGGGAAGGGCGGCGCGGCGGGTCTCGATCTGAAGCAGCTGTTCGCGCTGTTGAGCCGGCCGTCCTGGGTCCTCGGCACGCTGATGCTCGGACTCGCGATCGTCCTGCAGTTGAGCAGTCTCGCGATCGCACCGATCACCGTCGTGCAACCGCTCGGCGCGTTCGCGCTCGTGATCACGGCGGTGATGAACAGCCGCATCAGCAAGGTGAGCCTGAACCGACGGTCGGTCATCGCGATCATCGCGTGCGTCGGCGGCGTCGGCCTCTTCGTGACGATCGCAGCGGTGTTCGCCGTGGAGCACCCCGTGGACGACGGGGAGCTCATCACGATCCTCCTGCTGCTCGCCGGGGTGCTCGTCGTCTTCGGCGGCGCGTTCGTCGTGCTGCGCAAACGGGCGACGGCGATCTTCTACATCATCGGCGCCGGAGTGCTCTACGGCTTCGTCGCAACGCTCGCCAAGGTCATCATCGGCCGACTGCAGCAGGGTGATGTCGAGTGGCTCACGATCACCTGCGGCGCCGGCCTCCTCGTCGCGGGGATCCTCGGCGGCTACTTCGTGCAGACCGCGTACTCGTCCGGTCCGCCCGACCTCGTGATCGCCGGACTCACCGTGATCGACCCGATGGTCGCCGTCGGGATCGGCATCGTTGTGCTGGGCGAGGCGAGCGCTGCGCCACTGTGGGCCGGATTCGGGTTCGTCGTCGCCGGCGCCATCGCGGTCTGGGGTGTCTTCCAGTTGGCGAAGCACCACCCGCAGGTCGACGCGACGCCGCATGCCGCCGCTGCGAACCGCGAATCGGAGAACGCCGCAGAGGACGCCGCTGAAGTCGACTCGCGGGCGTAACCCCGAGCGAAAACGGCCCTCCGGGTATGCTGGAAGCGGCGTACCCCGCCTTTCCGGGACGAGACCGATCACGTGTGACGGCTCGTCAACTGGCCAGACACAGAGGAATCACCACCACCTTGACTTCTCCAAACGACCAGCACCAATCGTCCAGCACGGGCGAGCGCACGGGCGAACGACCCCTGCGCATCGTCATCGGCGCCGACACGTTCTCACCGGACGTCAACGGCGCAGCACGATTCGCTGAACGCCTCGCGGCCGGCCTCGTCCGCCGCGGGCACGAGGTGCACATCGTCGCACCGGCGGGCTCAGCGAAGTTCGGCACGTGGCAGGAGACGCACGAGGGGCAGCGGATGACCGTGCACCGGCTCTTCAGCCTGCGCTGGTACCCGCACGACTGGCTGCGGTTCGCGATGCCGTGGACCATCAAGCGCAACGCCGCGAAGATCCTGGATCAGGTGAAGCCGGACGTCGTCCACTTCCAATCGCACATCATCGTCGGCCGAGGCCTGTCGATCGAGGCGGAGAAGCGCGGGATCCGCATGGTGGCGACGAACCACATCATGCCGGACAACATCCTCGACTTCACCCTCATCCCCGCCAAGACGCAGGAGTGGTTGGTCCGTGAGCAGTGGCAGGCGGCGAAGAAGTGCTTCGTCCGCGCGAGTGCGGTCACGACGCCCACGAGGAAGGCAGCGGAGTTCCTCGAGGAGTTCACCGGCCTGACCGGCGTGCACGCGGTGTCGTGCGGCATCGAGGCGAACCTGTACACGCCGAGCTTCGAGCCGAAGCCGAACACGATCCTGTTCGTCGGCCGGGTGACGACGGAGAAGCAGATCGACGTGTTGATCCGTGCGCTCGCCACGCTGCCGGCCGAACTCGATGCGCGTCTCGACATCGTCGGGGGAGGCGATCAGCGCAAGCACCTCGAGCAGCTCGTCGAACAGCTCGGGCTGGGGGACCGGGTCACGTTCCTCGGCAAGGTCAGCGATGCAGACCTGAAGGCCGCATACACGAACGCCAAGGTGTTCGCGATGCCGTCGATCGCCGAACTGCAGAGCATCGCGACGATGGAGGCGATGGCGTCCGGCCTGCCGATCGTGGCCGCCGACGCGATGGCGTTGCCGCACCTCGTGCACGACGGGGAGAACGGCTACCTGTTCACCCCTGGCAGCGTCGAGGAGCTCGCCGAGCGGTTGCGGACCGTCCTGACCGCGTCCCCGGAGGAGTACCGGCGTCTGCAAGACGCCTCGCTCACGGGTGTCGAGGTGCACGACATCGAGCGCACGCTCAACACCTTCGAGGCGCTGTACCGGGGCGAGCGCGTCGCGGAGCAGTCGGCCGAAGCCGATGTCCCGGCGACGGATCCGGCGACCGAGTCCGCCTGATCGGTGCCGGCGGCAGAGCCGATCCGCGCCCTGTGGATATGCTGGTCTCTGCACGGGGCGGTAGCCAAGCTGGTGAAGGCATTCGGCTCATAACCGAACGATGCGTGGGTTCAAGTCCCACCCGCCCTACAACACGGACACCGGAACGACGGAACGGGCCGGGCGAATGATCGCCCGGCCCGTTCCTGTCTCAGATGACTCTGGAGCGCGTCAGCTCGCCGTCTTGAGGTGGACGAGCGCCGCGGCGCCGATGAGCGGACCGTCGCTGTCGAGGCCGGACGGGACGACACGGACGGCGCCGGCGTATTCTGTGAGCGCACTGTCGGTCGCTGCGGCCTGGACCAGGTCGAGGTAGTCCGGTGCGACACGGGAGAACCCGCCGCCGACGGCGACCTTCTCCAGGTCGAGGAGGGTGGAGATGCTGCAGAGCGCCTCACCGACGGACGTGGCAGAACGACGGACGGCGCGGAGTGCGATGGGGGAGCCGGCGGCGTAGTCCGCTGCCAGCTCCTCACCCGTTGCGCCCGACCACCCGTGAGCACGGGCCCAGCGGACCGTCGCGAGACCAGAGGCGCGTCCTTCGAGAGTCCAGGGCGCGTTGGGCAGCTCCGGCCGACGACGACGGAACTGCATCTGCCCGAGGTGGCCTGCGTTGCCAGAGCGTCCGGCGACGAGCTGGGAGTTGATGATGATGCCTCCGCCGATGCCGGTGGACACCACGATGCCCATGGCGTTGACGGTGCCGCGGAGCGCGCCCTTCCAGTGCTCTGCGAGGGCGATGCAGGTGCCGTCGAGTCGGAGGACGACATCCGTGCCGGGGTCGACGGCCGATGCGACGGCGCCGACGATGTCGAATCCTGCCGCCGCCGGGAGGTTGATGGGGAAGGTGGTGCCGTCCACGAGATTGATGGGTCCGGCGGATCCGATGCCGACACCGATGAGGTTCGCGCCGTCCGGGAGCGACGCGAACGCCTGCCTGGTCGTCTCGACGACCGAGCGGACGATGTCCTCCCTGCTCGATGCCGCTCCGGTCGGTCCGCGGAATCGGGTGGCCGGGTCGACGACGCCGTCAGCGGACACGAGTGCCGCCTCGACCTTCGTACCGCCGAGGTCGATCGCAAGAGCGTAATCCACGCTGCCCCTTTCACATCATCACAAGATGATCTCGTTCAATCCGTTTTGTGTTCACTACTTGACTACAACAGGAGACTGCGCCACCGTAGCATCTGTGAGCAAGCCACCCCAACGACCTCGTCGACATCGCAATCCGGGGTCGCAATCCGCCCTCCGTCAGTCCAATCAGCAACGCATTCTGCAAGCGCTGCTCGTGCGAGGGCCCTTGACCCAGGCTGAATTGTCCAGACATACGGGACTGTCTACTGCAACGGTATCGAATATCGTGAAGGCTCTCGTCGCGCGGGGCATCCTGCAGACGGAGCCGACGACGAGTTCCGGGCGACGCGCCCTGGAAGTGAGCCTGTCCGCAGACGGAGCCGTCTCCGTCGGCATCGACTTCGGGCGCTCGCACGTGCGGATCGCGGTGACGACGCTGGACTACCGGGTCGTGGCGGAGGAGGTCATCCGGCTGCCGCTCGGGCACCAGGCCCACGACGCGCTGCAGACCGCGGCAGAGCTCCTCGGACGTCTCCTCTTCGAGGCGAGGGTGGCCAGAACCGCCGTCCTGGGCGTCGGAGTGGGTATTCCTGGGCCGATCGACGGGCGTACGGGAACAGTCATCGACGGAACGATCCTGCCGGAGTGGGTCGGCATCACCGCCTCCTACATCGAGGAACGCCTCCAGTTCCCGGTGAGGATCGAGAACGACGCCAACCTCGGCGCCCTCGCCGAAGTGACGTGGGGGCCGCACGGCGGCGTCTCCAACCTCGTCTTCGTGAAGATCGGAACCGGTATCGGTTGTGGCCTCATTCTGAACGGGAGCCTGTTCAAGGGAAGCCTGGGAGTCAGCGGTGAAATCGGCCACATCCCGGTCCACGACCATGGACTCGTCTGCCGATGCGGCAACCGCGGGTGTCTCGAGACGGTTGCGTCCACGGCCATCATGATCGAGCTCCTCAGCCGGTCGCCGCAGCACATCACCAACGCGGCGGAACTCGTGGAATCCGCTCTCGCCGGCGATACGGCGACCTTGCGGGTCGTCAATGACGCTGGACTCGCCGTCGGGCGCTCGCTCGCAACCATCGCGAACTTCGTGAATCCGGAGGTCATCGTCGTCGGCGGACCGCTCGCCGGGCTGGGTGAACTCCTGCTCGGGCCCGTCAGAGAGGGGCTCCTGCGCTATGCGGCGCCCATCGTCGGCGCCAACACGAGGCTGAGCATGTCGTCGTTCACCGACCGCGCAGAAGCGCTCGGCGCCGCATCGCTCGGATTGCAGGAACTGGACGTCGACGATTTCGTGATCGTTTCGTAAGCAACGTTTTGCGTTAACAACTTGACCACAGCGTCAAGACGATGTTGACTACATCAGCAGCCCAAGGTGGCGCTGCTACGAAGACAAGGAGGTCGGGTCCGTGGAGTTGAGCACCAACGCTTTCGAATCGGCAGGAACCACCGGTCCGGTCATTCTCGAGATGCGACAGATCACGAAGGAATTCCCCGGCGTCAAGGCGCTCGCGGATGTCTCCATCAAGGTGCGCGCGAACGAGATCCACGCGATCTGCGGGGAGAACGGTGCCGGGAAGTCCACGCTGATGAAGGTGCTTTCGGGCGTCTACCCGTTCGGGACCTACTCGGGGGACATCGTCTACCAGGGCGAGGTCATGCGCTTCCGCGACATCAAGTCGAGCGAAGCAGCCGGCATCGTGATCATCCACCAGGAACTCGCACTCATCCCGGAACTCTCGATCACCGAGAACATCTTCCTGGGCAACGAGCCGACGCGTTTCGGAGCGATCAACTGGGTCGAGGCCAAGCGCCGCGCGATCGAGCTGCTCGCCCGCGTCGGACTGACCGATGACCCGGACACGCAGATCAAGAACATCGGCGTCGGCAAGCAGCAGCTCGTCGAGATCGCGAAGGCCCTCAACAAGTCGGTCAAGCTCCTCATCCTCGACGAGCCGACCGCAGCGCTCAACGAGTCCGACTCGCAGCACCTGCTCGACCTGATCCGCGGCCTCAAGGGCAAGGGCATCTCGTCGATCATGATCTCCCACAAGCTGAACGAGATCGAAGAGGTCGCAGACGCGATCACCATCATCCGCGACGGCCACACGATCGAGACGCTCGACGTCAAGGCCGACGGCGTGAACGAGGACCGCATCATCCGCGGGATGGTCGGCCGCACGCTCGAGAACCGGTTCCCTGACCGCACGCCGAACATCGGCGAGGTCTTCTTCGAGGTCAAGAACTGGAACGTCCAGCACCCGCAGGTCGCGGAGCGCATGGTCGTGAAGAACTCCAGCTTCACCGTCCGCCGCGGCGAGGTCGTCGGATTCGCAGGACTGATGGGCGCAGGGCGCACCGAACTCGCGATGAGCATCTTCGGCCGCTCCTACGGCAACTTCCTCTCCGGCCAGATCATCAAGGACGGCAAGGAGATCAGCGTCAAGACGGTCTCCGACGCCATCAAGCACGGTCTCGCCTACGTGAGTGAGGACCGCAAGGCCCTCGGCCTCAACCTGCTCGACGACATCAAGCGCTCCGTCGTCTCCGCGAAGCTCACGAAGATCTCCCGCGCCGAGGTCGTCAACGAGTCCGAGGAGTACCGCATCGCGGAGGAGTACCGAAAGAGCCTCCGCATCAAGACCCCGACCGTCGACGAGGGTGTGAACAAGCTCTCCGGCGGCAACCAGCAGAAGGTCGTCCTCGCCAAGTGGATGTTCACCGACCCGGACCTGCTCATCCTCGATGAGCCGACCCGCGGCATCGACGTCGGCGCGAAGGCCGAGATCTACGCGATCATCCGCGAGCTCGCAGCCCAGGGCAAGGGCGTGATCATGATCTCGTCCGAGCTGCCAGAACTGCTCGGCGTCTCCGACCGGATCTACACGATCTTCGAAGGCACGATCACGAACAACCTGCCGGTGGCCGAGGCAGATCCAGAAACGTTGATGAGGAACATGACCTCCAAGAAGAAGAAGGTTGCTTAACCGTGAGTGACACCAGTGCAGTCCCCGTGAAGAAGCGGGGTTCGATCAAGGACCTGGGCAAGATGTTCGGGTCGGGCACCTCTAACGCCCGCCAGTTCGGCATCCTGTTCAGCCTCATCGCGATCGTTTTCCTGTTCGAGATCCTGACCGACGGTCTGACGCTCTCGCCCGGGAACCTGATCAACCTCGTCAGCCAGTACTCCTACATCCTGATCCTCGCGATCGGCATGGTCATGGTGATCATCGCCGGCCACATCGACCTCTCCGTCGGTTCGGTCGCCGCATTCACCGGCATCCTCGTCGCCCTCGCGATGCAGGACTGGCACTTCCCCTGGCCCGTCGCCATCCTCTACGGCCTCGTCATCGGCGCCCTCATCGGCGCGTGGCAGGGCATGTGGGTCGCGTTCGTCGGCGTCCCGGCGTTCATCGTGACCCTCGCGGGCATGCTGATCTTCCGCGGTGGCAACCAGTTCTTCGGCAACGCGGACACGGTTCCCGTTCCGGACGGCTTCACCTCGATCGGTGCAGGTTACCTCCCGGAGGTCGGCCCCGACACGGGCTACAACAACCTCACGCTGCTGCTCGGCATCATCATCGCAGCGGCCGTCGTCTGGAACGAATGGCGTGCGCGTCGTACGCAGCGCACCATGGGTTCAGAGCAGGCGCCGCTGTGGGTCAGCATCGTCAAGGTCGTCGTCCTCGTCGCCCTCATCATCTTCGTCACCTTCCTGTTCGCAGGCGGACGCGTCGGCACGAGCTTCCCGATCTCCGGCCTCATCCTCGGTGTGCTCGTCCTCGCATACGCGTTCCTCACGAAGAACACGATCTTCGGTCGTCACATCTACGCCGTCGGTGGCAACAAGCACGCCGCTGAACTGTCCGGTGTGAGCTCGCGCCGCGTCAACTTCCTCGTCATGATGAACATGTCGATCCTCGCCTCCCTCGCCGGCATGATCTTCGTCGCACGCTCGCAGGCCTCCGGCCCGCAGGACGGCCTCGGCTGGGAGCTCGACGCGATCGCGGCGGTCTTCATCGGTGGCGCGGCCGTCTCGGGCGGCATCGGCACCGTTGCAGGCTCCATCATCGGTGGTCTTGTGATGGCGGTCCTCAACAACGGCCTCCAGCTGCTCGGCGTCGGCGCGGACCGCGTGCAGATCATCAAGGGCCTCGTGCTCCTGATCGCCGTCGGCCTCGACGTCTGGAACAAGACGCAGGGTCGTCCGTCGCTCATCGGCTTTATGACCAGGAAGCGCGGATCGGATGGTGGCAACAAGGCCGCCGACGAACCCGTGCTCATCGACTCGGCGGACAACATCGTCCCCGAAGGCGGAACTCCGGACACGGCTCGTCCGCCGGCAGTCACGCCCAACTGACCCGCCACACCAACCCGCTTACCCATCCCAGCACCACAACCCGCACCACACACAGAGAGAAAGTACTCAACGATGAAGAAAATCCTTCTCGCGACGACGGCAGTCGCCGCAGTCGCAGCCCTGGCCCTGTCCGGCTGCTCCTCGCGTGACGCCGGCAGCGGCTCCGGCTCGTCCGGTGAGGCGTCCGGCTTCGCGGCCGACTCGCTCATCGGTGTCGCCCTTCCGTCGAAGACGTCGGAGAACTGGGTCCTGGCCGGTGGCCTCTTCGAAGACGGCCTCAAGAAGGCCGGCTTCAAGGGCGACGTCCAGTACGCCGGTGCGTCCACCACGGTCAAGGACCAGCAGGACCAGATCTCGTCCATGATCACCAAGGGCGCCAAGGTCATCATCATCGGTGCAGCCGATGGTGGGCAGCTCGCGACGCAGGCGAAGGCGGCGCACGACGCCGGTGCCGTCGTCATCGCGTACGACCGCCTCATCCTCAACACCGAGAACGTCGACTACTACGTGGCCTACGACAACTTCAAGGTCGGCGAGCTGCAGGGTCAGGCCCTGCTCGACGGCATGAAGTCCCGCAAGGCGACCGGTCCGTACACGATCGAGCTGTTCTCCGGCTCCTCGGACGACGCCAACTCGAAGGTCTTCTTCGACGGCGCCATGAGCGTCCTGCAGCCGGCCATCGACAAGGGCGACGTCGTCGTCGGCTCCGGCCAGACGGACATCAAGCAGACGGCTACGGCCGGCTGGAAGGCTGAGAACGCACAGAGCCGCATGGACTCGCTGCTCACCAGCACCTACGGCTCGAAGGAGCTCGACGGCGTCCTGTCGCCGAACGACACCCTGGCCCGCGCCATCATCACCTCGGTGAAGGCCGCCGGCAAGCAGATCCCGATCGTCACCGGTCAGGACTCTGAAGTCGAATCCGTCAAGTCGATCATGGCCGGCGAGCAGTACTCCACGATCAACAAGGACACCCGTGCCCTCGTCGACCAGGCCATCAAGATGACGCAGCAGCTCCAGAAGGGCGAGAAGGTCGACGTCAACGACGACAAGTCGTACGACAACGGCAAGAAGATCGTCCCCGCGTACCTGCTCGCACCGGTCATCGTGACCAAGGAGAACGCAGCTGAGGCGTACGCCAACGACCCGACCCTCGAGCCGCTGACCCGCCAGTAACACACCCACAGCAGCGCAACACGGCGGTCCCGGCATCTGATGCCGGGGCCGCCGTTCTGCATGTGGAGGCGTTCGGCGGGGGAGAGCGGAGTCCTTCGGGATCGTGGCGCGCCGCGATCGCCTCGACACGCCGCACCGGGCATCCGATGCTTGTTCTCACGCAGACAGGTGAGGCATAATGCCAGTAACGGCGTGAGCCGGAAGAATTTCAGAAGATGTCGGTCAGCGGACCGTCGTGTGGCATCGCTTGCAGGGTCGTTGGGGAAGACGTACCCAAGAGCAAGCGGAGGAAGCCATGTCGACACCGATGACGAGGGGCGTGCTCTACGTGCACTCCTCACCACGAGCGTTGTGCCCGCACCTGGAGTGGGCAGCAGGACGCGCCATTGGTCGCGCCGTCAACTTCACCTGGGAGAACCAGCCCATCCTTCGTGGTGCTCAGCGCGCGGAGTTCTTCTGGGAGGGCCCGCACGGCACAGGTGCAGCCATCGCATCGGCACTCCGTGGGTGGGAGCACCTCCGCTACGAGGTCAGCGAGGATCCCGTGAGCGGGGTCGACGGCGCCAGGTGGATGCACACGCCGGATCTCGGGATCTTCTATGCGCAGACCGACAGCGTCGGCAACATCGTCATCCCTGAGGACCGGATCAGGTACGCGATGGAGGTCGCGGCCGGCAGCATGGACGAGCTGCAGCGTGAACTGCGCGTCGCGCTCGGACAGGCCTGGGACGACGAACTGGAACCCTTCCGTCACGCGAGCGACGACACCTCGGTCGTCTGGCTGCACAACGTCGGCTGACGCACGATACGCATCGTGCAGCACCGATCCACAACTGAACACGATTCGCCAGGTACAGGGCGGCGCGTACCGCACAAGTCGGCGGAATCCCCGGCGAGTGCGATGAGACGAAGCACGAACACCTGACATGCACGAAGACCCCGGTGGGAATGGCTTCCCGCGCCGGGGTCTTCGTGTGTCCGGCTCAAGGCCGGGAGGAGAGGTTCGAGCTGCTGCCGCTAGACGCTCTTGAGCGCCACGACGGCATTGTGGCCGCCGAAGCCGAACGAGTTGCTGATCGCCAGCAGATCGCCTGAACCGAGCTCACGCGGCGTCGTGACGACGTCCAACGGGATCTCCGGGTCCTGGTTGTCCAGGTTGATGGTCGGCGGGATCACACGCTCGGAGAGCGCCAGGACCGTGAATGCCGCTTCGATCGCACCGGCGCCGCCCAGCAGGTGTCCAGTGGACGCCTTCGTCGCGGTGACGGCGATGGAGTCGAGGTGATCGCCGAAGACGCGACGGAGCGCGTTGTACTCTGCGATGTCGCCGACGGGTGTGCTCGTGGCGTGTGCGTTCACGTGGACGACGTCCTCGAGCGAGTAGCCGACGTTCTCGACGGCGGCACGCATGGCGCGGGCCGCGGCCGAGCCCTCAGGGTCCGGAGCGGTGATGTGGTACGCGTCACTCGTGACGGCGCCACCGAGGAGTTCGGCGTAGATCCGAGCGCCTCTGGCCTTCGCGTGCTCTTCGGTCTCGACGATGAGCGCTGCTGCACCCTCGCCCAGGACGAAGCCGTCACGGTCGACGTCGTAGGGGCGCGAAGCGATCGACGGGTCGTCATTGCGCTTCGAGAGCGCCTGCATCGCTGCGAAGGATGCGAGCGGGAGCGGGTGGATGGCTGCCTCAGAGCCGCCGGCCACCACGATGTCGGCGAGGCCGGCCTGGAGGTGGTCGTAGGCGTTCGCGAGGGACTCGGTGCTGGAGGCGCACGCGGACACGACGGTCCGCTCGCCGCCGCGGGCGCCGAGGTCCATGCCGATCGCCGCGGCGGGGCCGTTCGGCATCAGCATGGGAACGGTCATGGGGAGGACGCGGCGCGGTCCACGCTCGCGGAGCGTGTCCCATGCGTCGAGGAGCGTCCAGACGCCGCCGATGCCTGTCGCCCAGTCGACGAGCAGACGCTCGGGGTCGACCTCCGGGGCGCCGGCGTCCTGCCAGGCCTCACGGGCGGCGATGAGCGCGAACTGGCTCGAGGGGTCGAGACGCTTGGTCTCGATGCGCTGCAGCACGTCGACGGCCGGAACGGCGGCCTGGGCAGCGAAGTGAACGGGGAGCTCGTAGGTCTTGGCCCACTCCTGCTGGAGGGAGCTGGCGCCCGACATACCGCCGAGCAGGTTCTTCCAGGTGTCCTGCGTCGTGCCGCCGAGGGGCGACGTGATGCCGATACCGGTGATGACGATGCGTTTCGCGGTCATTGAATCACACTCTCTGTGGATGAAGGAGAACAGCACGTTCACCGGGTCGGTCGGACGAACGCCGGACCGACCCGATGAACGGGGCTTGAATTACGCCTGAGCCTTGGTGATGAAGTCGACGGCGTCGCCGACGGTCTTCAGGTTCTTGACTTCCTCGTCCGGGATCTTCACGTCGAACTTCTCCTCGGCGTTGACCACAATGGTCATCATCGAGATGGAGTCGATGTCGAGGTCGTCGGTGAAGGACTTGTCCAGCTCGACGGTGTCGGTCGCGATGCCGGTCTCGTCATTGATGAGCTCGGCCAGGCCGGCGAGGACTTCTTCGGTGGACAATGCCATTGTTATCTCCTTGGGTGTGGTTTGACCGTAGTCGAGTGTAGTCGGGTCGGGCGCTCGGCCCGGGGACCTTGGGGGATCGGATCAGGGGAGAACGACGACCTGCGCGCCGAACACGAGGCCTGCGCCGAAGCCGATCTGCAGGGCGAGTCCGCCGCTGAGCTCCGGGTGTCCCTGGAGCAGACGGTGGGTCGCGAGGGGGATCGAGGCAGCCGAGGTGTTGCCGGTCGTCTCGATGTCACGCGCGATGATGACGGTCTCCGGCAGTTTGAGCTGCTTCGCGAACTCGTCGACGATCCGCATGTTCGCCTGGTGGGGGATGAACGCCTGGATCTGGTCCGGCGTCACCCCGGCGACTTCGAGCGCCTGCTTGGCGACCTTGGCCATCTCCCAGACGGCCCAGCGGAAGACCGTCTGGCCCTCCTGGCGGAGCGTCGGCCATGGCGCAGAGCCGTCGCGGAACTCCACGAGCGTGGAGTTCATACCGACGGCATCGGCCTTCGACCCGTCGGAGCCCCACACGGTGGGCGCGATGCCGGGGGTCTCGCTCGGGCCGATCACCGCGGCGCCCGCTCCGTCGCCGAGGAGGAAGGAGATGGAGCGGTCGGTCGGGTCGACGATGTCCGAGAGCTTCTCGGCGCCGATCACGAGCGCGTACTTCGCCGCTCCTGCGCGGATGAGGGCGTCCGCCTGGGCGACGCCGTACGCGTAGCCGGCGCAGGCGGCGTTCATGTCGTACGCCGCAGCGGGGTTCGCGCCGACGCGGTCGGCGACGACTGCAGCCATGGACGGCGTCTGCTGCACGTTGCTGATGGTCGCGATGATGACGAGGTCGATGAGCTCCGGCGCGATGCCGGAGGTCTCGATGGCCTCCTTCGCAGCCGCGGTCGCGAGATCGGTCGCCGAGACACCGGCCGATGCACGGGTGCGGGTGACGATGCCGGTGCGCTGCTGGATCCACTCATCGGAGGAGTTGATCGGGCCGACGAGGTCGTCGTTGGGGACGCTCAGGTCGCCGCGTGCGGCTCCGAGCGCGAGAATCCGGGTGAATTCGGGCCCACGGGACTGCTTGAGGGTGGGTGTTGACATCTACAGGTCTCCGTTTGGCTAGCTGTGCTGCGCGATGAGTTCGAGTGCGGCGGGGAGGTCGTCGGGAGTCTTGATGGCCACCGTCGGCACCCCCTTCAGTCCGCGCCGCGCGAGGCCGACGAGCGCGCCGGCCGGCGCGAGTTCGATCATGCCGGTGATGCCGTCGGCGGCGAACGCCTCCATGCACAGATCCCAGCGTACCGGCGACGCGACCTGGCCGATCATCAGGTCGAAGAACGCTGCGCCGGATTCGACGACGGTGCCGTCGTGGTTTGTCCAGATGCGCAGCGAGGGGTCCTGCGGTGCGACGGTGCGGTCGGCCGAGGCCAGCCAGTCGCGTGCAGCGGACATGTATGAGGTGTGGAACGCGCCGGCAACCTGCAGTGGGATGACGCGTCTGCCCTTGAGTGGCTCGTCAGCGAGGCGGGCGAGTGCGTCGACTGCGCCGGCGACGACGATCTGGCCGCCGCCGTTGTAGTTGGCGGGCTCAAGGCCGAAGGTGCGCACGTGGGCGACGACCTCGTCCTGGTCGCCGCCGAGGACGGCTGCCATGCCGGTGGGGGTTGCTGCTGCGGCCTCGGCCATCGCGACGGCGCGTTCGCTCACGAAGCTCATCGCGTCGGCGTCGCTCAGGATGCCGGCCCCGTAGGCCGCGGTGATCTCGCCGACCGAGTGTCCGGCGATGCCGCCGAAGGCTCCGACCGGAGCTGCTGCGCGCAGCGCGTCGAGCGCGACGATGCCGGCGGCGACGATGAGCGGCTGCGCGACGGCCGTGTCGCGGATCGTGTCCGCGTCCGACGTCGTGCCGTGCTTGACGAGGTCGAGTCCGGCCTCGTCGGAGAAGCGCTCGAGGGCTTCACGCGCGGACGCGTCGGTGAGCCACGGTTCGAGGAAGCCTGGGGTCTGTGAGCCCTGACCAGGGCAAGCGATGACGATCACGTATTCAGTCTGCCAATCAGTTCGGAATCAGAGGTGGAGGACATCGACAAGGTATCTTGAAATCGTTTGTACGTGTCTACAACTAGCGGGCGTGGCGCGTCTCGATGCATCGATCAGAGCGGCGGGACGTCGCCGACTCGGTCCGTCTGGCGGTACTGCCCGGGCGTCATGCCGATGAGCGGGGTGAACTGTTCGATGAACTGGCTCGTCGTCGCCCAGCCGCACTCGGCTGCCGCCCGCGAGACGCTCGCGCCGTTGGCGAGGAGGACGAGCGCGCGGTGCATTCGCAGCTGCAGACGCCACTGCCGGTAACCCATGCCCGTCTCCGCTTGGAACAGCCGGCTGAGCGTGCGGGCGCCCGTCCCGGTCCGTTCTCCGAGTTCGGCGAGCGACTGCGGGGTGGCGAGGTCCGCCGCGACGGCGTCGGCGACGGCTCTGAGTCGTGGGTCGCGGGGTTCCGGGAGGTGCAGCGGTTGCTCTGGGGCCGTGGTCGCTTCGTCCACGATGACGTGCCGCAGGCGATCGAGTGATGCATCGGTGCGCCCACGTCCAGCCGTGGCCGCGCGGACCGCCTCCCGTGCCAGCGGCGTCGCGACGAGGACGGCAGGCGTGCTCGGCAACAGGGATGCGAGCGCATCGTGGATGTACACGACCCGCATGTCGGTGCGGCCGTGCGCGCGGTGGGAGTGCTCGAAGCGCGCCGGCACCCAGGCGATGCGGTTCGACGGCGCGATCCAGGATCCGGAGTCGGTCAGGAGCGACAGCACCCCCTGCGCGGCGTGGACGAGGTGTCCGAGCGGGTGGGAGTGGGGTGGGGACGTCTCCGCGTGGTCGAACTGGTAGGACCCCTCCATGGCGAACAGGTCGTCCCCATCGAGGGTCAGCTCGGTGAGATTCGGAGATTGGCGCGAAATCGACATACGGCTGTAGTTTACGTGTTTCCCGCGCATCCAGGTCCCTGTTTGACTCCGGTCATGACAACGATCACCGACCCACCGGACACCGGATCCATCCCGAGCGGACACCGCACAGGACAGCGAGGCGGCGCCGTCTTCGCCGTGTACGTGGCGTCTGGACTGCTGCTCATCGCGTTCAACCTGCGCATCGGCGTCGCCTCGGTCGGCCCGGTCCTCCGACCCATCGAACAGGACCTCGGCGTCTCGCCGTCGACGGCGAGCCTGCTCACGACCATCCCCGTGTTCGCGTTCGGCGCCTTCGCCTTCCTCACGCCTGCCCTCACCCGCCTGATCGGGCTGCACCGCCTCCTGGGGGTGACGATGGCGGTCGTCGCCCTCGGCATCGGTCTCCGCCTCATCCCGTCGCCCGTTGCGCTATTCGGTGGCACAGTGCTCGTCGGTGCGGCCATCGCGGTCGCGAACGTGTGCATGCCAGCTGCGATCAAACAGGACTTCGGCCACCGCGTCGGACTCATGATGAGTCTGTATTCCACCTCGATGTTCATCGGAGCCGCCGTGGCAGCCGCGTTCACCGTGCCGCTCCTGTCCGCATTCGACGGATCCTGGCGTGGTGCCCTCGGCTTCTGGGCTGTCCCGGCCCTGGTCGCCCTCGTCGTCTGGATCCCGAGGGCGGTGAACGCCCCGGCACGCGCACCAGGCACATCCGTGCCCGTCGATGCGGTGATCGAGGCGCGTGACGAACCGAAGCTCGCGCGGCTCTTCCGCGATCGGGTCGCCTGGGCTGTCACGGGATTCATGGGGTTGCAGAGCCTCAGCTACTACGCGGCGTTGACCTGGGTCCCCACGATCCTGCAGGACGCCGGTGTCTCGGCCCATGACGCCGGGCTGCCGCTGTCCTACACGAGCCTCCCCGGCATCGTGGCCGCCCTGATCGTGCCGGTGGTCGTCCACCGGGTCCGGCCGGGCTGGGTCCTCGTCGCGATCGCCGCGGTGTTCTGCGCCGTCGCCTTCGCCGGCCTGCTCATCGCCCCGACGAGCCTCGCGTTGCTGTGGATGACGCTGCTGGGGCTCGGGCAGGGCGCCTCCATCTCCCTGTCGTTGACCTACATCGTCCTCAGGTCGCCTGACGCGAGGCACACCGCGCACGTCTCCACGATGGCGCAGGGCACCGGCTATCTGCTCGCGGGCTTCGGACCGCTCGGCATCGGCGCGCTGCACACGGTGACCGGCGGATGGGGAGTGCCGATCGTCGCGCTCATCGTGTTGCTCGGCGCTCAGCTGGTGACCGGGGCGTCTGCGAGCCGCGACCGGCACGTCCTCGCCACTGGGCGGTTATGATCGAAGCATGTTTGTCGCGATGAGCGCCGTTGTGGCGCCGAAGGAGGTCGCCGGTGCTCTTCGCGCCGGCGGTAGAGGCTGATGCCCCGACCGACGATCGACTGAGATCGTCGGTCGTTCGTCGTATCCGCGGGCTGCGCCCGTCGGATCATCACCGGGCTGCGCAATGCAGCCGTCCTTCAGCAGGCACCGACGGTGCCGCTTCATCGCCATGCCTCGACCGAGGCAGAGAGCAGTAGCAAACATGTTTCCCATCGACGAGCGCGCACTCCGCGACTCCTTCATCAACGCCTCCCGCAAAGAGGCGTCGTCCCTGACCCTGCCGGCCGGGTTCACCGACATCGACTTCGACACGATCGACTACCTCGGGTGGTCCGATCCGAAGATGCCCAGGCGTGCCTACGTCGTGACCACGACGGAGGACGGCGCTCCGGCCTCCGTCCTGCTGCAGCAGGCGGAACAGCGCACCCTCGCCAGGGCACAGTGCTCCTGGTGCCACGACGTGACCCTCCGCAACGACGTCCAGCTGTTCGCTGCGAAGAAGGCCGGACCCGCTGGTCGCAAGGGGGACACCCTCGGCACGCTGATCTGCGCGAACTTCGGGTGCTCGAAGAACGTGCGCATGCTGCCGCCCCTCGCCTACGAGGGATACGACCGTGAGACCGCACGCGAACTGCGGATGCTCAAACTGCAGGAACACGTGCAGGGCTTCATCCGCGAACTGCACAGCTGACCGGATCGGGCCGGGCCGTCATCGACGGTTCGGCCCGGTAGCGGCCGGACGTCCCGGCCGCTTCGCTCAGCTCGTGATGCGTCGGCGCGACGGCTCCGGTTCGGCGATGGATCCCAGGATGAGGGCCGCCTGCAGGATGAGCGACTCGCGCGCTCCCGTGGCGTCCCAGCCGATGACATCGGACACGCGCTTCAAGCGGTAGCGCACCGTGTTCGGGTGCACGAACAATTCCCGGGCAGTCGCTTCGAGGGAACGCCCGTTGTCGAGGTAGCACCAGAGCGTGGTGACGAGCTCGGCCGAGTATGCCTTGAGCGGCCGGTAGACGCGCTCGATGAGGGTCGTCTTCGCGAGCGGGTCGCCGGCGAGGGCGCGCTCTGGTAGGAGGTCGTCTGCTGCGACCGGGCGGGGTGCGTGCCGCCATGATCGTGCGACCGCGAACCCGGCGAGAGCCGCTCGCGCGCTCCGTGAGGCCTCGATGAGCGACGGAACAGTGTGCCCGAGCACGAGGTGGCCGGCACCGAATCCGTGCTCCAACCGCCCGGCGATCTCCAGGAACGTCAGCTGCTCGGCGGCCTGTTCGTCCGACTCGGCGCCCGGGAGCTCCGCCCGGCCGATCACGAGGACCAACCGGTTGCCCTGGACGCCGATCAGGACGTCGGCGTCGAGGTGCCTGGCCGTGCGGCGCAGCATGTCGACGTCGAGGATCTTGGGGGTGGTGCCGACGAGCACACACGCCTCGCCGTGTCCGTGCCAGCCGAGGGCAGCGATCCGGCTCGGGAGCTCGTCGTCTGCTTCACCGCTCAGGATGGAGTCGACGACGAGCGCCTCGAGCCGTGCGTCCCAGAGGCCGCGTGCCTCCGCGGCGCGTGCGTACACGTCGGCGGAGGCGAAGGCGATGTCACGCGAGTACAGCAGGATCGCTTCACGGAGGTCGACGCTGCCGGACGCGACCCGCTCCTCGACGACCTCGACGGTGACCTTGATCAGCTGCAGCGTCTGCTGGAGGCTGACGGAACGGAGCAGCTCACGAGGAGCCGCCCCGAACACGTCAGCTGCGATCCACGGCGTCGACCGAGGATCGTCGTACCAGGAGATGAACGAGCTGATGCCGGCCTGTGCGACGAGTCCGACGGCAGAGCGCCGCCCAGGCGGCATCTCCGCGTACCAGGGGAGCGTGTCCTCCAGGCGCTTGAGGGTCGCCGTCGCGAGCTCGCCGGAGATCCGGCGCAGCCAGTCGAGCGTCTCTGCTTTCGTCTTCGTCACGGTCGGCCGCGTGCGACTAGCTCTCGCCGCCGGCGTTGCCGGTGGTGCCGGCGTTCACGTCGTGCAGGCGGTAGCGGTCGATCGCCTGCTGCGGCAGGCTCGCGTCGACCTCGCCGCGTGCAGCGAGCTGCTGCAGCGTACGGACCACAAGCGACGGGCCATCGATCTTGAAGAATCGACGGGCTGCCGCGCGCGTGTCCGAGAAGCCGAAGCCGTCGGCGCCGAGCGTCGCGAAGTCGCCTGGCACGAACTGGCGGATCTGGTCGGGCACGGCGTGCATGTGGTCCGTGACGGCGACGACGGGACCTGCAGAACCCTGCAGCTTCGACGTGACGTACGGGACACGACGCTCCTCCTGCGGGTACAGGAAGTTGTGCTCGTCGGCTGCGAGGCCGTCACGACGGAGCTCGGTCCAGCTCGTGACGCTCCAGACATCGGCCGAGACGTCCCAGTCGGCAGCGAGCAGCTGCTGGGCTTCGAGCGCCCACGGCACCGCGACGCCGGAGGCGAGCAGCTGAGCCTTCGGGCCCTCGTTCTCACCGACGCTGATGCGGTGGATGCCGCGGACGATGCCGTCGACGTCGATGTTCTCCGGCTCGGCCGGCATGACCATCGGCTCGTTATACACCGTGAGGTAGTACATGACGTTCGGGTCCTCGTGGTCGCCGCCGTACATGCGGTCGAGGCCGGCACGCACGATGCGGGCGATCTCGTAGCCGTAGGCGGGGTCGTAGGACACGACTGCCGGGTTGGTCGAGGCGAGCAGCAGCGAGTGGCCGTCGGCGTGCTGCAGGCCCTCACCCGTGAGGGTGGTGCGGCCGGCGGTGGCGCCGATCATAAAGCCACGCGTCATCTGGTCGCCAGCGGCCCAGATGGCATCCGCGGTGCGCTGGAATCCGAACATCGAGTAGAAGACGTACACCGGGATGAGCGGCTCGCCCTGCACCGAGTACGACGTGCCGACAGCGGAGAACGCCGCGACGGCGCCGGCCTCGTTGATGCCGACGTGCACGATCTGACCCTGCGGGCTCTCCTTGTACGCGAGCAGGAGCTCACGGTCGACGGAGGTGTAGTGCTGCCCGTTCGGGTTGTAGATCTTCGCGCTCGGGAAGAACGCGTCCATGCCGAAGGTGCGCGCCTCGTCCGGGATGATCGGGACTATGCGGTTGCCGAAGTCCTTGGCGCGCAGCAGGTCCTTCAGCAGTCGGACGAACGCCATCGTGGTGGCGATCTCCTGCGTGCCGGAGCCCTTCTTCGCCTGCGAGTACGCGGAGTCGTCCGGGAGGTTGACCTGCGTGTACTTGCTGCGGCGCTCCGGGACGTACCCGCCGAGCGCACGACGACGCTCGTGGAGGTACTGGATCGCCTCGTCGTTCTCGCCTGGGTGGTAGTACGGCGGGAGGTAGGGGTTCTCTTCGAGCTGCGAGTCCGTGATCGGGATCCGCATGGTGTCGCGGAACGTCTTCAGGTTGTCCAGCGTCATCTTCTTCATCTGGTGGGTCGCGTTGCGGCCCTCGAAGTTCGGCCCGAGGCCGTAGCCCTTGATGGTGTGGGCGAGGATGACGGTCGGCTGGCCCTTGTGCTCGCTGGCGGCCTTGAACGCCGCGTAGACCTTGCGGTAGTCGTGTCCGCCGCGCTTGAGGTTCCAGATCTGCTCGTCGCTGTAGTTCTCCACGAGCTTCAGGGCGCGCTCGTCGCGGCCGAAGAAGTTCTCGCGGACGTACGCGCCGTCCTCCGTCTTGTACGTCTGGAAGTCGCCGTCCGGCGTGACGTTCATGAGGTTGAGCAGTGCGCCATCGGTGTCGCGGGAGAGCAGGTCGTCCCACTCGCGACCCCAGATGACCTTGATGACGTTCCAGCCGGCGCCACGGAAGAAGCTCTCGAGCTCCTGGATGATCTTGCCGTTGCCGCGGACGGGTCCGTCGAGACGCTGGAGGTTGCAGTTGATCACGAAGTTGAGGTTGTCGAGGCCCTCGTTGGCTGCGACCTGCAGCTGGCCGCGGCTCTCGACCTCGTCCATCTCGCCATCGCCGAGGAACGCCCAGACCTGCTGGTCGCTCGCATCCTTGATGCCGCGGTTGGTGAGGTACTTGGCGAGGTGCGCCTGGTAGATCGCGTTGATCGGGCCGAGGCCCATCGACACCGTCGGGAACTGCCAGAAGTCCGGCATCAGGCGCGGGTGCGGGTACGACGACAGGCCGTTCGGGGCGTGCGACTTCTCCTGACGGAACCCGTCGAGCTGGTCGGTCGTCAGGCGTCCCTCCAGGAAGGCGCGTGCGTACGTGCCGGGGGAGGCGTGGCCCTGGATGTAGATCTGGTCTCCGCCGCCCGGGTGGTCCTGGCCGCGGAAGAAGTGGTTGAACCCGACCTCGTACAACGCTGCAGAGGAGGCGTAGGTGGAGATGTGTCCGCCGACACCGATGCCGGGGCGCTGTGCGCGGTGCACGGTCATGGCCGCGTTCCAGCGGATCCATGCGCGGTAGCGGCGCTCGAGGTCCTCGTCGCCCGGGAAGTCGGGCTCGTTCTCGGGGGCGATCGTGTTGAGGTAGTCCGTGGTGGGAACCATCGGGACGCCGAGATGCAGTTCCTTGGAACGCTTCAGCAGGCTCAACATGACGTCGCGGCCACGTCCTCGGCCACGCTCGTCAACGAGGGCGTCGAGCGATTCCTGCCACTCTGACGTCTCCTCAGGATCGGCGTCTACGTGGTTGGACGAGTATGGATCCTGGTCGTGAACAGTCACCGTCGACCTTTCTCTCGTGGCAGATCGTGCCTGGTTATGGGGTGAACTCAGCGCGCTCGCGGGTGGGAACGCGTGCCACCTTTCAGCCTATCCGAGTGACCCGATGATTCGTGACCATGTGGGTCGGCTCACGGGATGCCACGCTCTCGGCGAACCGCGTGGCGAAAGGTTGGTGCGGGCTTCTGGCGGGGTTAGGATGTCTGATCGGATCGGACCATTCACCCGTTGGCCGTTCCGGATGCAGGCGCATCCGCCTGAAAGGAAAGCAATGGCACTCGAGAACGACACACAGGCCCCCGATTTCGAACTGGCGAACCAGTTCGGGGAGCTGATCAGACTCAGTGAGTTCCGCGGCAGGACCAACGTCGCACTCGTGTTCTTCCCCCTCGCCTTCTCCGGGACGTGCACCGGTGAGCTGTGCGAGTTGCGCGACAACCTCGGTCTCTTCACCCACGACGACGTGACACTCCTCGGCATCTCCGTCGACTCGAAGCACACGCTGCGGGCCTGGGCGACGCAGGAGCAGTACAACTTCTCGCTCCTCGCGGACTTCTGGCCGCACGGCCAGGTCGCCAAGGAGTACGGCGTGTTCCTGCCGGAGAAGGGCTTCGCGAACCGTGCGACGTTCCTGATCGACAAGCAGGGCATCATCCGTGAGAGCTTCATCACCGCACCGGGTCAGGCGCGCTCCATCGCGGCCTACCGCGCGGCGCTCGAGGACATGAAGCAGCCCGCGTAGCGCTTGCGTCTCGCCTTGCCCGGTCGCGGATGCGACCGGTACCCGAGCGCTGACGCGCTAGCGCGTGAAGTGCAGGAAGCGGTAGGGGATCCCGGAGGTTGACTGCGACCAACCGGACGGAGGCGTCGTCGAGACGACCGTCCAGGAGTCGTCGATGGCCGGCGCTGTCGTGTCTCCGGCGATGTCGGCATCGAACTCGGTGATCTGCAGCTCGGTCGCGAGCGGGAGCGCCTGACGGTAGAGCTCCCCGCCGCCGCCGATCCAGCACATGCCGTCGCTCACGAGCGCGAGTGCGTCGTCGAGTGAGTGCACGACCTCTGCGCCATCCGCAGACCAGTCCAGCTGCCGGGTGACGACGATGTTGCGACGTCCGTCGAGTGGACGGAAACGGGCCGGCAGCGAGTCCCAGGTCTTCCGACCCATGATGACCGCGCCGCCCATCGTCGTGTTGCGGAAGTGAGCAGAGTCCTCCGGCACGCGCCACGGCATCGTGCCGCCCTGTCCGATGACGCCGCCCCGTGCCTGCGCCCAGATCATGGCGATGGTGCGCGGCGTTGCGGGGGAGTCTGGGCGGTCGGCGGTGTCGTCGCTCATACGGCGACAGCGGCCTTGATGGCCGGGTGGTGCTGGTAGTCGACGATCTCGAGGTCGTCGTATTCGACGTCGAAGATGCTGTCGCGCTTCGTGTTGATGCGCAGCTGCGGAGCAGGGAACGGCGCGCGCGTCAGCTGCTCGGTGACCTGCTCGATGTGGTTCTCGTAGATGTGGCAGTCGCCGCCCGTCCACACGAAATCGCCGACGTCGAGGCCGACCTCCGCCGCGACGAGGTGCGTGAGGAGCGCATAGCTCGCGATGTTGAACGGCACACCGAGGAACAGGTCGGCGCTGCGCTGGTACAGCTGGCAGGAGAGTTTGCCGTCTGCGACGTAGAACTGGAAGAGCGCGTGGCACGGCGCGAGGGCCATGTTGGGGATGTCGGCGACGTTCCAGGCCGAGACGAGGATGCGCCGGGAGTCAGGGTCGGTCCGCAGCTGCTGGAGGATCTGCGAGATCTGATCGATGTGGCCGCCGTCAGGTGTCGGCCAGGAGCGCCACTGCACACCGTAGACAGGGCCGAGGTCGCCGGTCTCGGGGTCGGCCCACTCGTCCCAGATGCTGACGCCGTGCTCCTGCAGCCATGTCGCGTTCCCGTCGCCCCGGAGGAACCACAGCAGTTCGTAGGCGATGGACTTCCAGTGCACCCGCTTCGTCGTGATGAGCGGGAATCCCTCCGAGAGGTCGAAGCGGAGCTGGCGGCCGAAGACGCTGCGCGTCCCGGTACCGGTGCGGTCTGCCTTCACGGCGCCGTGCTCCAGCGTGTCGCGCAGGAGGTCTTCGTACGGGGTGGGGATCGTCGTTTCCATCCCCTCGATCGTACGGCCAGGAGCGCGGCTGCGCGCCCCTCCACGCGGGGTTCGAGCAAGCCCGTTCGCGACGGCGGTACGGATCCGGTAGAGTCGTGCAGTCGTCACAGACGATTGAGGGCCTTTAGCTCAGTTGGTAGAGCGCCACGTTTACACCGTGGATGTCATCGGTTCGAGCCCGGTAGGGCCCACATAGCTGGGTTGTTGCACTCATTTCCTGCAAGAGTTCGACCTTCATGTCGTTCTCCTGAACCGGCAGGACTAGCGTGAAGGCATGTTCGACAGATACGTCGCCATCGGCGACAGCTTCACCGAGGGCGTCGGAGACGAACTGCCCGACGGCCGTGTCCGCGGCTGGGCAGACTTCGTGGCCCTCGGATTCGCGATCGCCGCAGCGGATCGTGCCGAGACCGAACGACCGGACCCCCGCCAGGACGCATCAGCGACGGCTGTCCGGTACGCGAACCTCGCCATCCGTGGCAAAAAACTCACCCCCATCCTCGACGAACAACTCGATGCGGCACTCGCGCTCGGACCGGACCTCGTCAGTCTCAACGGCGGCGGCAACGACATCATGCGGCCGCGCGTGTCGATCACCGAGGTCGCCGACCGGCTCGTCGCCGCCGCGGACCGACTCGTCGACGGGGGAGCGCACGTCCTCCTCCTGAGCGGCGGGAACCCGTCAGCGCATGTCCCGATGGGCGGGCTCGTCGAACAGCGTGGCGACCGCCTCGCCGCCGCCGTCCGCGCCCAGCTTCCTCGTGACGGGATCACCTTCGTCGACAACTGGGCGGATCGTGTCCTCCGCGACGGCCGCTACTGGTCGGCCGACAAGCTGCACCTGAACGTCTTCGGCCACGTCCGCGTCGCCGGCAACGTGCTCGAAGCCTTCGACGTGCCGGTGCCGGCGGAGTGGCGCATCGCGGAGGTCGCCGCCGCACCCGCCGGACCGCCCTCGCGCCGGAACGCCGCCTACTATCGCGAGCATGTGCTGCCGTGGATCGGTCGTCGCCTCACCGGACGGTCATCCGGCGACAACCGCAGCGCGAAGCTCCCGACCCTCGAACCGGTTACCATCGTGGAGCCGACCGGGCTCTGAGGGGCGTCCCTGACGTCAGCCTCGCGTGCGCCGGATCACGCTGACGCGCTGCCGAGTTCTGCGCCCGCCGCACCCGCCGCAGCGAGCGCCGCCGCGAACTCGCTCCGACTGCGCTCGACATCCTCCGCCGGTCCGCCGAGAGGCTCCGCGAGCGTCACGCTCGTGGTGATGAACCGCACGTCCATCCCGAGCATGTCGCCCAGGATGATCCGCAGCGCCGGGATCTCGTGATCCCAGTCGGCGGTGGGCGTTCCCGCATCGTAGGCGCCACCACGACTGGTCACCACAACGGCAGGTCGCCCGGCGAGCGGGAGCTCAGGCAGCGAGGACGTCACACCTGGCACGTGGATGTGGTCGATCCAGGTCTTGAGGGTCGACGGCACGGAGAAGTTGTAGAGCGGCGCGCCGATGAGCAGCACGTCCGCCGCGAGCAGCTGATCGAGCAGTCGCCGCTGGAGGGCTTCGGCCTCGGCCGGAGGATTGGCGCCGGGGATGCGGTCGGCCGCGGTCCAGTGCAATGAGGCATCTGCGAGGTGCGGGACGGGGTCGACGTGCAGGTCGCGGTACACGATCGAATGCGTCGGATCCGCCGCGGCCCAGGCGTCGGCGAACGCTGCGGTGAGCGCCCGGGAGCGTGAGGTGAGGAGATCGGCGGACGAGTCGAGGTGCAAGAGCGTGGCCATGCCGCAACGCTACAGGCGCGAGGCCGCCATCCGGGCGTTCTAGGCTGGGAGCATGCACGCCGTCACAGGAGAACAACACCGTCTGCACCACACCGGCCGGAACGGCGAGGTCGTCGCGACGATCACCGCCCTCGCCGCCGGGATCCGGGAATTGAGCGTCGGGGGAGTCGACCTCGTGGAGACCTTCCCCGAGACGACCATCGCGCCGATGGGCTGCGGCATTGTGCTCGTGCCGTGGCCGAACCGCGTGCGTGACGGCAAGTGGGTGCTCGACGGCAAGACCCAGCAACTCGACGTCACCGAGGCGTCCACCGGCAACGCCTCCCACGGCCTGCTGCGCAACACCGGCTACACGCCGCGCGAGCGCTCCGACGGCGCCGTCGAACTCGGCGCGGAGGTGTTCCCGCAGCACGGATACCCGTTCCACCTCGACACCTCGGTCAGGTACGAACTCGTCGACGACGGCCTCACCGTCACCCACACGATCATCAACCGTTCCGCCGCTGCCGCCCCGGTCGCCGTCGGCACGCACCCATACCTGGCGTTCGGTGGCGTCCCCACCGAGGAGCTCGTCCTCACGGTCGACGCCGGCACCTGGTTCGAGACGGACGAGCAGCTCGTCCCCATCGCCGAACACCCGGTCGACGGAACGGCGAATGACCTGCGTGAGGGCGTCCTCGTCGGCGAGATCGACCTCAATGTTGGGCTCGGCGGCGTCCCCTCAGGCGGCTCCGCGCACCGTCTGACGGCCCCTGACGGACGATTCGTCGAGCTGTGGGCCGATGATCAGTTCCCCTTCGTGCAGGTCTACACACCTCATGACTTCCCGAAAGCGGCCGGCACGGGTATCGCTGTCGCGATCGAGCCGATGTCGGCGCCCGCCGGCGCGTTGAACAGCGGTCAGGGACTCCGTTGGCTGGCGCAGGACGAGTCGTGGACGCTCACGTGGGCATCCGCATCGGTCATCCGAACAGCTGACTGCCGTCGCGCATCGATCATCGCCGTCGTCCTCCAGGATGACCCACAGGCGACGGAGATCGCACTGCGGCCGGATGTGACAGCTGGCTGATCCGCCGAGACTGAGGGTATGACCACTCATGTCGACACCAGGACCAGCCAGCTTCGCATCGTCTCCGGCGTGCGTCGGCCTGCTCAGGTGACGTCTGCGACGGCATCGATGGACGCCGTGTCAGCGGCCGCCTCGATCCCGCGGGCGGGGACTGCGAAGCGGGAGCACCGATTCGGCGCCGCGATCGGCGTCGTCCTCGGCAACATCGCGCTCTGGGGGCTCGTGTCGCTGACGATCGGCGGCGTGCTCCTTGTGCAGGGCCTCATCGCCGGCACCGTGCTCGCCTCGTTCTTCGGCAAGGGCTGAGCGGAGCCTTCCGGCTGGCCGGCCGTCCGCCCGACCGGCCGATCATCGCGAGCTAGTTCGCGCGTTCCTCGTCGTCCGGGATCGCGTCCTCTTCGTCGGCGGCGTCCCGCGCGTCCTGCAGGCGTTCGGCCTCGTCGTCCGTCAGGAGGTCGGGGTCGCCCGTGATGTGCGTGGACATGCCCGGGATCATCTGCTCGGGGTTCTCGTCGCGGATGCCCTCATATGCTCCGAAATCGGTCATCTCGTCGTCCTCCTCGTCGTCGGTGGCCCCAACGCTAGACGTGCGAGGCCGACCGGGCAAGGGGTTGCGGGCGGGCGGAGGACATCACGGGACGAGTGCGGCTCTTCGGGCGACGAGGACGTCCGCCGCCCGAAGGCGATGACGACCGTCAGCGAACCGTGTTTCGGTTGATCCGCTGCGGTCGTCGTCGGTCACTCGACGATGGAGAGGGTGACCTCGATGTTGCCGCGCGTGGCGTTCGAGTACGGGCACACCTGGTGTGCGGCGTCGACGAGTTCCTGTGCTTCTTCACGGGTGACATTGGGCACGTAGACGTCGAGCTCGACGGCCAGCCCGTATCCGCCCTCGCCGTTCGGGCCGATGCCGACGCTCGCGGACACGGCCGCATCCATCGAGTTGAGCTTCTTCGAGCGGGCGACGGCGTGCAGCGCGCTCAGGAAGCACGCGGAGTACCCGGCTGCGAACAGCTGCTCTGGGTTCGTGCCCTCGCCGGATCCACCCATCTCCTTGGGCTGACGCGTGTCGAGGTCGAGGGTGTCGTCCTCGCTCCGAACGTGACCGTCACGGCCACCACCTGATGCATGGGCTACTGCTGTGTACACGATTTCCATAACCCAATCCTCTCATCGTGCTTTCCGCCGACCGACCCTTGCGCGCCGTTCCTGCACATCTTCTCGCCGGAATCGGATCCCGCAAGCCCCCGGCCAGCAACCCGGTCCGGGGGTACCGTTGCAGCCTCGCGTGCCGCACCGTCACGAGCTGCTGTGACACGACTACCGCGCCGCCTTGAACCTCGATCGCTCCACCCACAACGGAAGGCAACACGATGACGGACACACTCGCCCACACGACCACCGCGCCGAAGGGATCAGGGGCGAAGCTCACGAGACGACAGAATGCCGAGCATGGCTTCAAGGCTTCGAAGGCGCTGACCGATGATCTCCAGCGGGTGCTCGTCGACCTCGTCGAACTTCACCTGCAAGGCAAGCAGGCGCACTGGAATGTCGTCGGGAAGAACTTCCGCGACCTCCATCTGCAGCTCGATGAGATCATCGACGCCGCGCGCGAGTTCAGTGACACCGTCGCGGAGCGGCTGCGCGCCCTGCACGCTGCGCCGGACGGGCGGAGCGACACGGTCGCAGCCACGACGACGCTTCCGGAATACCCGCAGGGCGAGATCGACACGGCAGAGACGGTTGACCTCGTGACCGCGCGGCTCGAGACGACGGTGGCGACCATCCGCGACGTGCACGACGAGGTCGATGACGAGGACCCGACGAGCGCGGACATCCTGCACACCATCATCGAGCGGCTGGAGCAATTCGCCTGGATGGTGAGTGCAGAGAACCGGAAGCCGACGAAGTCGACGTCCTGACTTCCGCGTCACGCGTGCTCGCGCAGCCGCCTGCCCTCAAGCGCGTCCTTCGCGTCCTTGTCCGCTCTGGCGATGATCGCCGCGTCCGAGCGGAGGGTGACCCGCAGCTGTTCTTCGGCATGGATCCCATCGGCGAGTTGACGCGCTCGTTGGAGCTCGATGTCGAGCTGGGCGCCGAACAGCAGGGCCAGGTTCGCGATCCAGATCCACAGGAGGAAGATCACCACGCCGGCGAGGGACCCGTAGGTCTTTTCGTAGTTGGCGAAGTTGCCGAGGTAGAACCCGAACGCGACCGATGCGACGACGAGCACAACGAGTGCCGTCACCGCTCCGAGGCTCAACCATCTGAAGCGCGGTGGTTTGACGTTCGGCGTCGCGTGATAGAGCAGGGCCACGAGGAACACGATTGCGACCGCGATGAGCGGCCACTTGACGATCGACCACACGGTCAGCACGGTGTCGCCGAGCCCGATCGCCTCGCCGATCGCGCTCGCGACCGGACCCGAGACGATCAGGGCGACGCCGATGAGGGCGATCACCACGAGGACGACGACCGTCACACCGAGCTGCACGGGTCGCAACCTCCACACCGTGCGGCCCTCTGCGACGCCGTACATGCGGTTGAGCGCGCGACCGAATCCACCGACGTACCCGGACGCAGACCAGATGGCGCCGACGATGCCGATGACGAGGCCCCAGCCGACGGCGGGTGAGGCGATGAACTGCTCGATGACACCGCGGACGAAGTCGAGGCTCGATGACGGAACGAGCTGGCCGGCGATGTCGAGCAGCGCCGCGGTCCCGGCTTCACTCTGCCCGAACAGCCCGAGGATCGAGACGAGCGCGAGCACGGCGGGAAAGAGCGACAGCACCGCGAAGTAGGTGAGTCCGGCAGCCAGATCGGTGCACTGGTTGGCGGAGAATGCGTGCAGCGAACGCTTGAGCGGGTAGGTCCACTCAGCCACGGTGCCCCGTCCTGTTCCGCCAGACGATGACGGCGGCGATCGCGGCTGCAACGCCTCCGAGGACGGCGAGCGTCGTCGGGACGTGCGCGCGGGCGGCGGTCCGCACGTCGAACTTGCGGAACAGCAGGTCGAGCGTCTCGGCGAGGTGTTCGCGGGTCTGTTCGACGTCGAGCTGCAGCGAGTTCAGCCCGGCGCCGGGCGGCAGGGGCGGTCGGTCTGCGGCGGATCCGGTGTGTCGCCCGGTGATGTCGCTCCGGTCACTGTCGGTCATCTGAGTCCTTCCGATCGTCGCCGTGGTGTGCGTCGGGGCCGCGGTCGGCGTTGTTCGTCGCGCCGGCGCTGGGCAGGAGAGCTTCGATACTGCGCTCCGGCTTGAGATTGCCGCCCGTCTTCAGCTTGCGCAGGCCGACGAGGGCGAGCACCGCCGCGATGATGAGGAGCGCTCCGCCGACGATGAGCGCGGACAACCAGGCTGGGAGCACGGTCGCGAGTCCGAGCACGGCGGCGGCGATGAGCGTGCCGAACGCGAAGAACACGAGGACGAGGGCGCTGACGAGCAGGCCTGCGCCGATGCCGAGGCTCGTCGCCTTCTTCGTCATCTCGGCTTTGAAGAGGGCGATCTCCGCCTGCACGAGCCGTATCAGGTCGTCCCGGAGGTCGGCGAGCAGTTCACTCACCGGTGGGAGACGACGCCGTGCTCGTCGGGCGCCGGCGCTCGTCGACCATTCGGCGGACGATCTGCCGGGGGACGCTCCAGGACGGGTGCTCCGCCCGGGTGGGCCGTTGCGCGTATCGGTCATGGGTGTGCGTCCTTCGTTCGAGGCCGACCGGGGTCGGCACATCCGACTCCAAGCTAACGCCGGGCGCAGAACCGAAGCAAGGGGTTGACACCGTTGTGGGCTGGAAGCGCCCGTCGGTCAGTGACCGACCGGCGCTCCTGCCTCGGGTGCGGCCTTCCGGAGGAAGCAGGCGCCGACGATCGCGAACATGGAGATGATCGCCCCGGCGAAGAACGCGGAGCGCACACCGCCGGCGGCCGCAGCTTCGAGCGATGCGCCGCCCGCCGTGCCTGCGGCGGTCCCGGCGGCCATGATCGTCACGAACAGCGCCGTGCCGGCCGCGCCGGCGACCTGCTGCACGGTGCCGACGATCGCACTCGCGTGCGAGTACAGCTGCGGCTTGACCGCGCCGAGAGCCGAGGTGAAGAGCGGGGTGAACAGCAACGCGAGTCCGAGGCTCAGGATGAGGTGGGCCGCGAGGAGGAACAGCGGCGGGGTGTGATCGGTCACCATCGTCAACCCCCACAGGACACCGCTCACGATGATGGAGCCGGGAATCACGAGCGGAGCCGGTCCCACCCGGTCGTACAGCCGGCCGACGAACGGCGCGAGCAGTCCCATGAGCAGGCCGCCTGGCAGCAGGAGCAGCCCCGTCTGAACCGGTTCGAGGTGCAACACCTCCTGCAGGTAGATCGGCAGGAGGATGAGCGTCCCGAACAGGGCGATCATGCTCGCAACCATCATCGAGATGGCGACCGTGAAGTTCAGGGAGCGGAACGTGCGCAGATCGAGCAGCGCACGATCCCCGCGTTGCAGACGCAGCTGACGGAGGATGAACAGCGCCAGGGCCACAACGCCGGTGCCGAGCGAGATCCACATCGGCAGGGCGGAACCGTCCGTGGTCGCGCCGATCTGGCTGAGCCCGTAGATGAGACCGCCGAACCCGAACGCCGACAGGACGACCGAGAGCACGTCGATGGGCACGAGCTTCGGTTCGGACACGTTCTCCACCCGCCGGATGCCGATCACGAGCATCACGAGCGCGATGGGCAGCACGAGCCAGAACATCCACCGCCAGGTGAGCGTGTTGAGGATGATGCCGGAGATCGTCGGGCCGATGGCCGGCGCCACCGAGATGACGATCGACACGTTGCCCATCGTGCGGCCGCGCGACGCGGCGGGGACGAGCGTCATGATCGTCGTCATGAGCAGCGGGAGCATGATCGCCGTGCCGGATGCCTGTACGACCCTCGCGACGACGAGGAGACCGAACCCAGGCGACAGCGCGGCCAATAGGGTTCCCGCGGAGAAGAGCGACATGGCCGCGATGAAGATCGGGCGTGTCTCGAACCGCTGCAGCAGGAAGCCGGTGATGGGGATGACGACCGCCATCGTGAGCATAAACGCCGTGGTCAACCACTGCGCGTCGCGTGCCTCGATGTGCAGATCGACCATCAGCTCGCGGATCGCGACGCTCATGATCGTCTCGTTGAGGATGACGACGAAGGTGGCGGCGAGCAGCAGCCAGATCACCCGGCTGTTCCGTGCCGTGTGGTCGATCGTGCCGCTCTGGGATGAGCCGGCCGCGGATGCCGGCGCCTGCGGCGGCGCAGCGGAGTCGGTGAGTCGTTCGGTCATAACTGCCGTTCTGGGGTCCTGGTGCCGGGAGAGGGTGCGTATCGCAACCCGGGTGGCACCGATCGTATTCCTGATTCGGCGCTCGACGCTCTACAGTCGTGAGGTGACCCAGACGCCTGACCTCCTGCAAGCGGCTATCGCCGGCTTCGGACTGGGGCTCTCGCTCATCGTCGCGATCGGCGCGCAGAACGCGTTCGTCCTCAGGCAGGGGATCAGACGCGAGCACGTGCTCGCGGTCGTCCTCGTGTGCGCCCTCTCCGATGCGGTGCTCATCCTGGCGGGCGTCGCCGGCATCGGATTCGTCGTCGAACGATTCCCCGTCGCACTCGTGGTGCTGCGGTGGTTCGGTGCTGCGTTCCTCATCGGGTACGGCATCCTCGCGGCCAGACGTGCGTTCGCACCGACCGTCCTCACCCCGGATGCCGCTCGCGCGCCGAGCGGATTCTGGCCGACGGTCCTGACCGTGCTGGCGCTCACCTGGCTGAACCCGCACGTGTACCTCGACACGGTCCTCCTGCTCGGTTCGGTCGCGAGCACGCACGGCGACGTCGGCCGGTGGGCATTCGGTGCAGGAGCGGTCGTTGCGAGCATCGTCTGGTTCGCAGCGCTCGGCTTCGGCGCGCGGCTGCTCCGCGGCGTGTTCGCGAAGCCCGTGTCCTGGCGGATACTCGACGGCATCATCGCCGTTGTGATGATCACCCTCGCTGTGCTCCTGCTCGTGCGCCACTGAGCGGGTCCGTCCGCATCGCCGGGCACTGAGCACCATGCCGCTCGGGTCCGGCCCCGCGGCGGTGACATCCCGTGTCAAGCCCTCCCGGTGCGAGTGCGCTCGACCATACGCTCGATGGATCGCTCGCCGCGGCGCGAGCGTGGGAGGAGACGGCGTGACACGGATTGACGATCACCACGTCGGGACTGGCGCTGACGGACGCGTTGCGCTTCCGCCATCGGTGCGGACGCATTGGACGCGAGAGGCGGACGAAGCGTTCGACAGCGCGCCCCCGTCAGGTGCGCCGCCCGAGGCCGTGCTCGCGTGGGCCGCGGGCGTCGCCGCCGTCGTGCCGTTGCCGGCCTCCGGCCGAACCTCCGCACGATGGGAGTTCCTCGCATCGATCGCCGCGCTCGACGTCGCGAATGCGCGCATGCTCGAACCTCACCTCGACGCGATGGCCATCCTCGCCGAAGCGGCGGAGCACGATGCGCCCATCGCCGTCGCAGAATCGTCGACCTGGGGCGTCTTCGCCTCCGAAGGCCCGGCGTCCACCGTCTCAGCCGTCCCGAGCGGCTCCGAGTGGATTCTCGACGGCACCAAACCGTGGTGCTCGCTCGGAGCAGTCCTCAGCCACGCCCTCGTCACCGCGGCGACGGGAGGCGGCGGCCGTCGGTTGTTCGCGGTCGACCTCCGACAACCCGGAGTCACGGCCCACCGCGGCCCCTGGGTCGCCAGAGGGCTCGCCGAGGTGGTGAGCGCACCGATTACGTTCTCCAACGCCAGGGCGGAGCCCGTCGGCCCTGACGGCTGGTATCTGCGCCGGCCTGGTTTCGCCTGGGGTGGCATCGGCGTCGCCGTGTGCTGGTGGGGAGCTGCGATCGGCATCGCCAGAGCCCTCGCAGACGCCGCCGAACGCCGCGCCCCCGACCAACTCGGCGAGGCGGCGCTCGGCTTCGTCGACCGGAACCTCCATGTGGCAGGCGCATCGATCTCCGATGCGGCCTTCGTCGTGGATGAGGCCCTCCGCGACCCCGACGCTCCGTCACCATCCGTCGTGTCCAAACGGACCAGGAACATCGTGGCGGCCGCTGCAGCAGCGGTGACCGACCGTGTGGTCGCGACCCTCGGCCCAGGACCGACGACCACCGACGAGACCTTCGCAAAACGCGTCGCAGATCTGCAGCTCTACCTCGCGCAGCATCACGGCGAGCGCGACGACGCCTCACTCGGACGAGCGATCACGGGAACGGGGAGACGACCGTGGTGACGTTCGACCACCGCGACGCCGGCACGCCAGAGGAGGTGTGGGCGGCGAGCGGGGTGCTCGACTCCATGCCGGTGATCGAGCCCGATGACGACGTCGACGTCGTCGTCGTCCTGGCCGCACACCCCGACGACGAGACGCTCGGCGCAGGCGGTCTCATCGCGAGAAGCCATCGCCAGGGCGCCCACGTCGTGATCGTCATTGCGACCGATGGAGAGCGATCGCACCCCGACTCTCCTTCGACCAGTGCGGAGCAGCTCATTCCCACCCGCCGGGCGGAAGTGCAGGCGGCGGTCGACCTGCTCGCCCCCGGCGCCCACATCCTGTTCCTCGGATTGCAGGACGGTGGACTGCGAGAGCACAGAGGGGACCTGGAGCGCGCGCTCGGCGCCGTCCTCGATGAAGCGGCACAGGGGACGACCGTTCTCCTGGCACCCTGGCGAGGGGATGGGCACCGTGACCACCGGATCGCCGGTGAAGTCGCATACTCCGCAGCAACAGAGCGAGGCGTCACCCTCCTCGAATACCCCATCTGGTTGTGGCACTGGGCCGACCCGGCCGCGCCCGTCCCGGACTGGGAAGCGTTCAGAGCGCTGCGCCTCTCCCCGTGGGAACGCCAGACGAAACTCGCCGCACTCGACCGTTACGAGAGCCAGACACGGCCACTGTCCGAGGCCCCCGGCGACGAGGCCGTCCTCCACCCCGGTATGCAACAACACTTCGACCGAGACGTGGAGGTCTACGCGCCAACCGTGTCCTGGTCCATCAACACCGCACCTATCCAGGTGCAATCGACCTCCCTCGACGTGCACTTCTTCGACGACTTCTATGCAGGACGCGACGACCCGTGGGGATTCGAGACCCGCTGGTACGAACAGCGCAAACGCGCCATCACCCTCGCATCCATGCCGCAACGACGCGCCAGGAGCGGACTCGAGGTCGGATGCTCGACCGGGGTGCTGACCGAAGCGCTCGCCGCCCGCTGCGACCGCCTGCTGGGCATCGACATCGCAGAAGAAGCGCTCGCCAGAGCGCGCAGACGACTCGCAGAGCACCCGCACGTCGACTTCGAGCGCCATACGACACCGTGGGAGTGGCCGGAAGGCCAGTTCGACCTGATCGTGTTGTCCGAAGTCGGCTACTACTGGGGGCCGACAGACCTCGCCACCGCGATCGACCGCGCGATCGACGCCCTCACCCCGGACGGCGTCCTCATCGCCTGCCACTGGCGACACCCCGTTGCCGAGTACCCCTCCGACGGCGACACGGTGCACGCCGCGCTCGCAGAACGTCCAGAGCTCGCCGTGATGCTTCGACACGTGGAGGAGGACTTCGTGCTGGAGGTCTTCAGTCGCCCGCCGGCGACCTCTGTCGCGCGTCAGACGGGGCTGCTGTTGTGACGCGAGGACGAGCACACGGCCTCGTGCGTGCCGTCGGCGTTGTGATCCCCGCCCACAATGAGGCCGCTCTGCTCGAACGATGCCTGAGCGGGATGACGCTTGCCGTCGAGGATCTGCTGCTCGCGGACGAGCATCTTGCGGTCGTGGTGGTCGTCGTCCTCGACTCGTGCACGGACGGATCCCTGGCGATCGCGCAGCGGTTCGGCTTCGAGAACCTGATCGTGGACCACGGTGCCGTCGGCGCGGCGAGGCGCGCGGGCGTCGAGGTCGTCAGTGCTCGGCTCGCGGGGTTCGACTCGCGATCCGTGTGGCTTGCGAACACCGACGCGGATTCATGTGTGCCGGCCCATTGGCTGCGAGAACAGGTCCGGTTGGCGGACCACGGCACTGATCTGATCGTGGGCACGGTGCGGCCTGATCCGACCGATCTGACCGCTGAGCAGTTCGCGCAGTGGTCGCGTTCGCATCCGCCGGGCGAGGCGAACGCTCACGTGCACGGGGCGAACCTGGGTGTGCGGCTCTCGTGCGCCGTCGACAACGGCGGGTTCCCCGCGATCCCGGAGCACGAGGATGCGCGATTGGTGGAACGCCTGCGTGCGGCTGGTGTCCCCGAGATCGCGACCGATGACATCTGGGTGCTCACCTCGGGCCGGTTCATCGGTCGAAGTCCCGCCGGGTATGCGCATCACCTGGCCGAGACGCTCGCGGGGGATCGTGCGGCGGCGCACTGAGCGGCTCCACTCGGCTCCGACCGGCGATCGGTAGTCTTGACCGGTGCCGTACACACTCCGACAGGTCAACACGATCATCGAAACCCTCTGGCCGCTGGCCGGCGCCGAGGACTGGGATGCCCCGGGGCTCCTCGTCGGCGACCCCGAGCAACGCGTCGAGCGGGTGCTCTTGGCGGTCGACGCCGTTGCGGCGACGGTCGACGAGGCCGTGTCCGCTTCAGCCGACCTCCTGCTCGTCCACCACCCGCTCCTGATGCGCGGGGTCACCTCGGTCGCGGAAGACCGCTACAAGGGCGCGATCATCGCTCGCCTCATCCGCAGCGGCATCGCGCTCGTGGCCGCACATACGAACGCCGACATCGTGCAGAACGGCACGTCGGACGTCCTTTCGACCCGCCTCGGGTTGGTCGACGCCGTGCCGATCGTCCCCGGAGCGGACGGTGCCACCGGACTCGGCCGCGTCGGCGATCTGCACGAACCCTCGATGCTCGGCCAGATCGCGCGCGAGCTCGCATCCTTCCTCCCGCCAACGGCGACCGGTGTCCGGGCCGCCGGAGCCTTCGACAAGCCGATCACGCGCATCGCGGTGTGCGGCGGTGCGGGGGACTCCCTGCTCGGCCACCCCGCGGTACGCGGAGCCGACCTGTACGTCACGGCGGATCTGCGGCACCACCCGGCGTCCGAATCCCGCGAGCAGACGATCCTCACCGGCGAAGGTCCCGCGCTCATCGACGTCTCGCACTGGGCGAGCGAATGGCTGTGGCTCGATGCCGCCGCCGCGGCTCTCCGCGAAGCCCTGCCCGAGCTGCAGGTCGTGGTGAGCGAATTGCGGACGGACCCGTGGGACTTCGTCGTCACCCAGTGACGTCCCGGACAGGTTCGGGCAGTCCAGCGGGGCCCGCCCTGAGCACAGCAGTGCATCACGGGAGCAGCGACTCCCGGTAGTGTGAACAGTCGACAGTTTGGAACATCGTGAAAGCCAGCCCAGCAGACCAGAAGACCTTGCTCACCCTCCAGGGCATCGACACCGGCGTGCAGCGCGCCACCTACAAGGCGGGACGCCTCCCGGAGGAGGCTCGGATCACCGAGCTGCAGCGTGAACTCGAGACCGTGCGCGTCTCGCACATCGAGAAGGTCGGCGTCCGTGAGGACGCTCGCACCGAGCTCAGCCGCATCGAGTCCGACGTCACCGTCGTCGAGGCGAGGATCAAGCGCGACAGCGATCGCCTGCAGACCTCCAGCTCCGCCAAGGACGTCGAGGCGCTGCAGAGCGAGCTCACGGCCCTCCAGAAGCGCCAGGGCGACCTGGAGGAGATCGAGCTCACGGTCATGCAGCGCGTCGAAGACGCCGATGCAGCCGTTGCAGAATCCGAGAGCGTCCGCAACGGACTGCAGGAACTCCTGGACGAAGTCGTGGCGAAGCGCGATGCGCAGCTCGTCGAACTCGTCGCAGAGCGCACCCGTCTGGAAGCCGACCGCGCATCGGTCGTCCCGGGCATCCCCGCGGACCTCCTCGCGCTCTACGAGCAGCGTCGGAGCCGTGGCGGCACCGGCGCGGCCCTGTTCCGCGCTGGCACCTGCGGTGCGTGCGCCATCGCACTCACGGGCAACGACCTCGCCGCGGTCCGCTCCGCAGCGAAGGACGATGTTGTGCAGTGCCCCGACTGCAGCGCGATCCTCGTGCGCACCGAGGAGTCCGGCCTCTCCTGAGTGTCGGGACGTCCGTCTCCGGCACCGGTAGACTGAGACCGTGAATGGGCCGGCCAGGCGGTCGCGTCATGTGAATCCCTCCGGGGAGGAGCATGCCGAGGAACGTCCGGGCTCCACAGAGCAGGGCGGTGGGTAACACCCACCCGGGGCAACCCGCGAGACAGTGCCACAGAGAAGAGACCGCCGCAGGCGACTGCGGTCAGGGTGAAACGGTGGGGTAAGAGCCCACCAGCGACCGGGGTGACCCGGTCGGCTCGGTAAACCTCGTCCGGAGCAAGGTCAACAGGGAACGCTGAGGCTGCTCGCCAAGTTTCCGGGTAGACCGCTAGAGGGCTGCGGCAACGTAGTCCCGAGAGAGATGGCCGTCCGATGCGCTTCGTGCGCAGAGACAGAACCCGGCGTACCGGCCGACCCATTCACATCTTCCAGCTCGGTCGATGGACGGCGCGAAGCTCAGAGCGAGTCCGGTAGCTCGTCCGGAACGAATCGGTACCCCATGCCCGGCTCCGTGATCAGGTACCGCGGAGCGGACGGCACCGGCTCGAGCTTCTTCCGCAACTGCGCCAGGTAGAGCCGCAAGTAGCCTGTGTCCGTCGTGTACTGCGGTCCCCAGACCTCCGTCAGGAGCATCTGCCTCGTGACGAGCTGTCCCGGGTGCCTGATGAGCTGTTCGAGGAGCTTCCACTCGGTCGGGGTGAGCCGGACCGGCTCCGTGCGACCGTCTGCGGACCGCCTCGTCGCGACCGTGTCCGCGAGATTCACGGTGACGTCGCCGAAGGTGACCGTCGGCGACTCCGGCGCCTGGACCGTGCGGCGGGTCAACGCCCGCACTCTGGCGAGGAGCTCATCGATCGCGAACGGCTTCGTCACGTAGTCGTCGGCCCCTGCGTCCAGGGCGTCCACCTTGTCGGCGGAGTCCGTCCGACCGGAGACCACGAGGATCGGCAGGGCGGACCAGCCGCGCACGCCGTGGATGACGTCGACACCGCCGATGCCCGGCATGCCGAGGTCGAGGATCAGCAGGTCCGGCCGATGCTCCGCGGCCTGGCTGAGCGCGGTGGCCCCGTCCGGAGCGGTGACGACGTCGTATCCGCGTGCGGTGAGCGTGATGCGCAGCGCCCGGAGGATCTGGGGGTCGTCGTCGGCGATCAGGATCCGCATCAGTGGTTGTTCCCCTCGGCTGTGGCGTCGTCGTTCTGTGGTTCGTCTGCGTCCGGGCCTCGACGCTCCTCGAGCCGCAGCACCATCGTCAGTCCGCCGCCAGGGGTGTCCTCCGCATCGAGGCTGCCGCCCATGCCCTCCATAAAACCACGGGAGAGCGCGAGGCCGAGCCCGAGGCCGGTCGTGTTGTCGTCGTCGCCGAGCCGCTGGAACGGGACGAAGATGTCGTCCTTCCGTTCGGCAGGCACACCGGGCCCGCGATCCACGACCCGCAGCTCCACCGCGCCCTGGAAGGTGCTGACCCGCACGACGGGCGGCTCGTCGGCCGGTGAGAATCGCAGGGCGTTCCCGATGACGTTCACCACGACCCGCTGCAGGAGCACGGCGTCCGCGAGGACGTTCGGCGCGTCCGGCGGCAGCTCGAGATGCACTGCGCCGGGACCCAGCCCGAGTTCGTCGAGCGCGAGCAGCAGCACGTCGTCGTAGGCGGTCGGTGCGAGGGCGACCGCGAGGACGCCGGCCTGGAGCCGGCTCGCGTCGAGCAGGTTCGTCACGAGTCCGCTCAGGGAGGCGAGGCTCGCTTCCGCCGTTTCGAGGAGCTGTTCCCGGTCGCCGTCGTTCCAGTCCATGTTGGGCGCGTTCAACGCGGTCACGGCGGCGGTCGCGGCTGCGAGCGGGCGGCGCAGATCGTGGCCGACAGCGGCCAGGAGCGCGCTGCGCACCCGGTCGGTCTGTTCGAGCGGCAGCATCTCTTCGGCCGCGAGTCGCAACTGCTCACGCTCGATCACGGCCTCCATCTGCGCGATGATGGCGCCGAGTGCTCGTCGGTCGGCCGCTTCGAGGTGTCGTCCGGACAGTTCGAGCGTCGCATCCGCGCCGACGGGGAGCCTCGTGGTGTGGGCCTCGTCGGCCGGTTCGCCGTCGGTGACGACCGCTTCGCGTCCGCGCAGGAGCCGGACGCCGACGAGCCCGAAGGCTTCTCGTGTGCGGCTGACGAGCGCCTGGAGGGCGTTCTCGCCGCGGATGACGCTGCCGGCGACCGTCGCGAGCAGGTCGGATTCCGCACCGGCCCTGGCCGCCGATCGAGACCGCCTGGCCGCCTGGTCGACCACGACGCTCACGAGCGCGGCGATGGCGACGTACAGGACGAGTGCGACGAGATGGGACGGGTCGCTGATGGTGATGCTGCCGACGGGCGCGATGAAGAAGAAGTCGAGGGTGACGCCACTGAGCACCGCCGCGAAGACGGCCGGCCACAGTCCACCGAGGAGGGCGACGATGACGACGAACAGCTGATACGTGAGCGCCGTCGGCGTGAGCGTCTCAGGTGCGCGCACGAGTTCGAGCAACCAGGTGAGGATCGGCCCTCCCACGAGGGCGAGGACGAAGCCGAGCACACGCCGCCGGACGGTGAGGGCGCCGCGGAACCGGGGGAGCGCCGCCCGAGAACCGGCAGCGGCGTGGGCGACCATGTGCACGTCGATGTCGCCGGACTCGCGGATGACGGTTGCGCCGATGCCCGGACCGCCGAGCAGCGCGCTCACGCGACTGCGCCGACTGACGCCGACGACGAGCTGGGTCGCGTTGCTCGCCTTCGCGAACGTGACGAGCGCTTCCGGGATGTCCTGTCCGAGCACCTGGTGGTAGCTGCCGCCGAGGCGTTCGACGAGCGCCCGCTGGTTGGCGAGGACGCCTGGATCGGCGTCTCTGAGACCGTCCTGGGTCGCGACGTGCACGGCGACGAGGTCGCCGCCGGCCGAGCGGGACGCGATCCTGGCGCCGCGGCGGATGAGCGTGTCGCCCTCCGGTCCGCCGGTCAGCGCGACGACGACACGTTCTCGCGCATCCCATCGGTCGTTGATCTCGTGTGCGGCCCGGTACGCGCCCAGGGCGCTGTCCACGTCGTCTGCGAGCCACAGCAGGGCGAGTTCGCGCAGGGCGGTGAGGTTGCCGAGACGGAAGTAGTGCGACAGCGCCGCATCGATGCGATCGGCCGGGTACACCTCACCGGCGGAGAGTCTGGCTCGCAGCGCCTGCGGGACGAGGTCGACGAGTTCGACCTGATCGGCAGCGCGCAGCACGTGGTCGGGGATCGTCTCGCGCTGCCTGACACCCGTGATGCGCTCCACGACGTCGGTCAGGGATTCGATGTGCTGGATGTTGACCGTCGACAGGACGTCGATGCCGGCGTCCAGCAGGGTGTCGACGTCCTGCCAGCGTTTTGCGGCCGTCGACCCCGGTGCGTTCGTGTGTGCGAGCTCGTCGACGAGGGCGAGCTCCGGCTTGCGCGCGATGATCGCGTCGAGATCGAGCTCAGACAGGGTCACGCCGCTGTGTTCGACCGTGGCCCTCGGCACGATCTCCAGACCGTTCGTGAGGGCGGCGGTCGCGGCGCGGCCGTGGGTCTCGACAAGACCCACGACCACGTCGATGCCGGCGTCGCGCAGACGGGCGCCCTCTTCGAGCATCGCGAACGTCTTGCCGACTCCGGGGGCTGCCCCGAGGAATACCCGCAATCGTCCGCGTGTCATGCTCAGTCGCCCATCTTCGCGAGTGCCAGGTTGAGTGCAAGCACGTTGACCCGTGGTTCCCCGAGGAAGCCGAGGTCCCTGCCCTGAATCTTAGACGTGATGAGTGCGTCGACCTTGGAGACGTCGAGCCCGCGTGCCGTGGCGATCCGCTGCGCCTGCAGCTGGGCGTACGCGACGCTGATGTCGGGGTCGAGGCCGGAGCCTGAGGCCGTGAGCGCGTCAGAGGGGATAGCGCTCGGGGACACGTCGTCGTCCGACGCGATGGCGGCGGCGCGCGCCTGGATGTCGCCGAGCAGGACCTTGCTGTTCGGCCCGAGGTTGCTGCCGCCGGAGGTGGTGGAGTCGTATCCGGTGCCGGCCGCCGACGGTCGCGACTGGAACCACTGCGGCAGTGCGGCGCCCTGCTTGTCGGTGAAGCTCTGCCCGATGAGCGAGGACCCGACGACGTGCCCGTCCTGGCTGACGAGGGAACCGTTGGCCTGGGCGCCGAAGGCGACCTGCCCGACACCCGTGATGACGAGCGTGTAGCCGACGCCGAGGACGAGGGTGAAGAGGAGCATCGTCCTGGTGGCGACGCCCAGCTGGCGGAGGATTCCGCGCGAGGTGGTCATGAGTTGTTCCTGTCCGATCTGGAGGTGTTCGGGTTCGTGATGGGCTGGTCCGCGCCGGCTGCTGCCGCTCGGCCGTGAATCATCTGAGGCCTGATGTCTGCTTCGCGCATGATCAGAACCCGGGCAGCAGCGACACGACGAGGTCGATCAGCTTGATGCCGATGAACGGCGCGATGAGTCCGCCGAGCCCGTAGATGAGCAGGTTCCGGCCGAGCAGGGACGTCGCGGAGGCTGCACGGTAGGCGACACCGCGCAGGGCGAGCGGGATGAGCACCACGATGATGAGCGCGTTGAAGATCACGGCGGACAGGATCGCGGAGGACGGCGAGTGCAACTGCATGATGTTGAGCACCTGCAGCCCGGGGAACGCGACCGCGAACATGGCCGGGATGATCGCGAAGTACTTCGCGACGTCGTTCGCGATCGAGAACGTCGTGAGCGATCCACGCGTGATGAGCAACTGCTTGCCGATCGTGACGATGTCGATGAGCTTCGTCGGGTCGGAGTCGAGGTCGACCATGTTGCCGGCCTCCTTCGCCGACGACGTGCCCGTGTTCATCGCGACGCCGACATCCGCCTGGGCGAGCGCCGGTGCGTCGTTCGTGCCGTCGCCCGTCATGGCGACGAGGTTGCCGCCTTCCTGCTCCCGCCTGATGAGCGCGAGCTTGTCCTCCGGTGTCGCTTCGGCCAGGACGTCGTCGACGCCGGCTTCGAGTGCGATGGCCTTCGCGGTCACGGGGTTGTCGCCCGTGATCATGACCGTGCGGATGCCCATGCGACGCAGGTCGCCGAAGCGTTCGGCGAGGCCCTCCTTGACGACGTCCTTCAGGAAGACCACGCCGAGCACTCGCGCGCGCCCGGTCGAGTCGGACTCCGCCACGACGAGTGGGGTGCCGCCGGCCTCGGACACGCGGTTCACTTCCGCGTCGAGCGTTGCGCGTGTCGACGGACCGATGGGGGTCTGCGCCTCGACCCAGGCGATGACCGCTGAGCCGGCGCCCTTCCGCACGGTGGATCCGTCGGGGAGGTCGACGCCGCTCATGCGCGTCTGCGCGGTGAACGGGACGAGCGCGCCGGTGGTCTCACGGTCGTGGTCGCCGAGGTCGTCGGCGAGGTCGAGGATCGAGCGGCCCTCCGGCGTCGGGTCGCCGAGGGAGGCGAGGACCGATGCGCGGGTGAGCGATGCGACGCTCACACCGACGATGGGCGCGAATTCGACGGCGCGGCGGTTGCCGTAGGTGATCGTGCCGGTCTTGTCGAGCAGCAGGGTGGTCACGTCTCCGGCGGCCTCGACCGCACGTCCGCTCAACGCGAGGACATTGCGCTGCACGAGCCGATCCATGCCGGCGATGCCGATCGCGGAGAGGAGGGCGCCGATGGTCGTCGGGATGAGGCAGACGAGGAGCGCGACGAGCACGGTCACGCCGACCGCGGCCCCGCCGGCGCTCGCCAGCGGGTTGATCGTGAGCGTCACGACGAGGAACACGATCGAGAGGCTGGCCAGGAGGATGCCGAGGGCGATCTCGTTCGGCGTCTTCTGCCTGGACGCGCCTTCGACGAGGCGGATCATGCGGTCCACGAAGGTCTCTCCTGGACGGCTGGTGATCCGCACGACGATGCGGTCGCTCAGCACGCGTGTTCCGCCCGTGACGGCGCTGCGGTCGCCGCCGGCCTCGCGGATGACCGGCGCGGACTCTCCGGTGATGGCGCTCTCGTCGACGGACGCGATGCCGTGGACGATGTCGCCGTCGCCCGGGATGAGGTCGCCGGCCGTCACCACGATGGTGTCGCCGAGCGTGAGGTCGGCGGACGCCACCTGCTCCACGGCCGCGCCGAGCGCCTCTGGGTCGAGATCGGCGTCGTAGGCGATGAGCCTCGACGCCGTGGTGGTCGTCCTGGTGGCGCGGAGGCTCGCGGCCTGCGCCTTGCCGCGGCCCTCTGCGACGGACTCTGCGAGGTTCGCGAACAGGACCGTCAGCCAGAGCCAGATGGCGATGGACCAGATGAACAGGAGCGAGACCGAGGTGTCCGGATCGCTGATGAACGGGGTCACGATCGCGATGAGGGTCGTGAGTGCCGCGCCGACCTCGACGATGAACATCACGGGGTTCTTCCACATCGCCGCCGGGTGCAGCTTCCGGAACGCGCCGGGAAGCGCCTGGAGGATCTGCGCAGGGCTGAGCGTCCTGCTGGACGGCTTCGTGCCGGCCGTGGCGCCGTGGTGATCGCGCGGCTGGGAGCCGGACGGGTGTTGCATGTTGGTGAGGGTGGACATGGTCAGAGGAGTCCTTCTGCGAGCGGGCCGACCGCGAGGGCCGGGAAGTAGGTGAGCGCCGACACGATGACGACGGTGCCGATGAGGAGGCCGACGAACTGCGGCCGGTGGGTCGGCAGCGTGCCGGCCGTGACGGGGACGCGGTCCTGCTTCGCCAGGGAACCGGCGAGCGCGATCACGAACACGATGGGCAGGAATCGTCCGAGCAGCATCGCGACGGCGAGCGCCGTGTTGAACCACGGCGTGTTCGCGGTGAGGCCGGCGAACGCCGAGCCGTTGTTGTTGGCGGCCGAGGTGAATGCGTAGAGGACTTCGCTGAAGCCGTGGACCCCGGAGTTCAGGATCGACGTGCCTTCGACGTTGCCGCGGACGGCGGGGATCGCGAAGCTCAGGGCCGTCCCTGCGAGGACGAGGGTCGGCGTGGTGAGGATGTAGAGGCTCGCGAGCTTCATCTCCTTCGCGCCGAGCTTCTTCCCCAGGTATTCGGGCGTGCGTCCCACCATCAACCCGGCGAGGAACACCGCGATGATCGCGATCACGAGCATGCCGTAGAGACCGGAACCGACACCGCCGGGGGCGAGTTCGCCGAGCATCATGTTGATCATCGCCATCGCTCCGCCGAGCGGGGTGTAGCTGTCCGGCGTGGAGTTGATCGCGCCAGTGGACGTGAGGGTCGACGTCGAGTCGAACAGGGTCGATCCGATGATGCCGAAGCGCGCTTCCTTGCCCTCCATCGCGGCGCCGGCCGCGGCTGTCGCGGTACCGCCTCCTGCGACTTCGAACGCGGTCATCGCGACGACGGACACGAGGAACAGGGCGACCATCGCGGAGAGGATCGCGTAGCCCTGGCGGCGATCGCCGACCATGCGCCCGAAGGTGCGGGGGAGGGAGAACGGGATGACGAGCATCAACACGATCTGGAAGAGGTTGATCCACGGGGACGGGTTCTCGAACGGGTGGGCAGAGTTCGCGTTGAAGAACCCGCCGCCGTTGGTCCCGAGCATCTTGATGGCCTCCTGGGACGCCACCGGTCCGCCCGGGATCGACTGGGTCGCCCCGGCGATCGTGTGGACGCTCGTCGGATCCGCGAAGTTCTGGATGACCCCGCCAGCGACGAGGATGATCGCGGCGACGACGGAGAACGGCAGCAGGATCCGCACCGTGCCGCGGAGCAGGTCGACCCAGAAGTTGCCGATGGTGTCGGAGTGCTTGAGGGCGAAGCCGCGGACGAGGGCGATCGCGACGGCGATGCCGACCGCTGCGGACACGAAGTTCTGCACGGCGAGACCCGCCAGCTGCACGGTGTATCCGAGCGTCGCCTCAGGCGTGTACGACTGCCAGTTGGTGTTCGTGACGAACGAGATCGCGGTGTTGAACGACAGCGACTCCGGTACGGAGGGCAGTCCGAGCGCCGCGGGCAGGATGGGCTGGATGCGCTGGAGGACGTACACGAACAGCACGCCGATGAGCGAGAAGGCGAGCACGCTGCGCAGGTAGCTGCGCGGCGTCTGCGGTGACTTCGGGTCGACACCGGTGGCGCGGTACATCCACCGTTCGACCGCGAGGTCCTTCGTGGACGTGTAGACGTTCGCCATGTAGTCGCCGACAGGGCGGTACGCGACGACGAGGATGAGCGCGAGGGTCGCGAGCTGCAGGGCGAGGAGCAGGAATGGTGTCATGTCAGAACCGCTCCGGCTTCACAAGAGCGACGATGAGGTAGCCGATGGCCGCCACGGCGAGAACGGCGCTCGCGATGCCGATGACGATCACAGCTTCTCCACCGCCCATGCCACGAGGGCCACGAGGGCGAAGAGGGCGATGGCGCCCCCGATGAACACGATGTCGAGCATCGGACACACTCCAACCGGGTCGATCCGCGCTGAGGCGGATGGGCGGCGTTCGCCACCGGATGAGAGTCAACGCCCGCGCACGGCCCGCGTCTGCGATCCTCACGGTTTCCTCACGCCTTCCGGCCAGACCCTCACGGAGTACTCATAGGAAACGCCAGAACCGCCGCATCCCGAGTGGATGCGGCGGTTCTGGTGTGTCGCTGGTGTGTCTCTGGTGCGTGCCTGTCCGGTGCGCCCGATCAGTTCTTCGGAGCGATGATCGGACGGCCTCCACGGGCCGCGAGGGCCGCTGCGCCGAGGATGCCGGCGTTGTTGCGGTGCACGGCCGGGATGATCTCGGTGTCGAGTTTCAGCAGGGGGAGGAACTCGTCCGCGTGCTTGGACACGCCGCCGCCGACCACGAAGAGGTCTGGGGACAGCAGGAATTCGAGGCGCTCGTAGTACTTCTGCAGGCGCTTCGCCCACTTGTCCCAGCTGAGGTCGTCGCGTTCCTTGGCCGCGTACGATGCGCGGCTCTCCGCATCGTGCCCGTCGATCTCGAGATGGCCGAGCTCGGCGTTGGGGATGAGGGTGTGGTCGTAGATCAAGGCGGTGCCGATGCCTGTGCCGAGCGTGGTGAGGATGGTCAGGCCGCTGCGGTCCTTCGCCGCACCGAACTCGGTTTCGGCGTACCCGGCGGCGTCGGCGTCGTTCACGAACTGGATGTCGCGTCCGAGGCCCTTCTCGAAGAGCTTCTCGGCTTCGAGGCCGATCCACTTGTCCGAGACGTTCGCAGCGGACATGGTGCGACCGTTCTTCACGATCGCGGGGAAGCAGACGCCGAGCGGGAGGCTGTCGCCCGCGGGGGACAGCGCATCGAGGACGTCCTTGACGGTGCCAACGATGTCCTTCGGCTCACCGCCCTTCGGCGTCGGAAGCTTGACGCGTTCACTGAGGAGTTCGCCTGTGGAGAGGTCGACGACCGCTCCCTTGATACCGGTTCCCCCGATGTCGATGCCGACAGCGGACTGGGGAGCGTTGTTCGTCATGCCACCACCCTATTCCTCGTCGGGCGCTATTCCCCGGTGGGGAGTGTGAGGATCTCCGCGCCGCGCTCGGTCACGACGAGCGTGTGCTCGAACTGGGCGGTGAGTGAGCGGTCCTTCGTCGTGATGGTCCAGCCGTCCTCCCACTGATCCCAGTCGGCGGTCCCGAGCGTCAGCATCGGTTCGATCGTGAAGACCATCCCCGGCTCCATCACGGTGTCGAACTGGGGTGCGGAGTCGTAGTGCGGGATGATGAGGCCGGAGTGGAACGCGCGGCCGACGCCGTGACCGGTGAAGTCGCGGACGACGCCGTATCCGAAGCGCTTGGCGTAGGACTCGATCGTGCGGCCGATCACGTTCACCTGGCGGCCGGGAGCGACGGCCTTGATGCCGCGGGCGAGCGCCTCTCTCGTTCGATCGACGAGGAGCGTCGCGTCCTCCGACGCCTCGCCGACGATGAACGTCTTGTTGCTGTCGCCGTGCACGCCGTTCCGGAATGCCGTGATGTCGATGTTGACGATGTCGCCGTCGCGGAGCACGGTGTCGTCCGGGATGCCGTGACAGATGACCTCGTTGACGGAGCTGCAGATGGATTTCGGGAATCCGCGGTAGCCGAGCGTCGACGGGTAGGCGCCGTGCGACACGACGTAGTCGTGACCGATGGCGTCGAGCTCGTCGGTCGTCACGCCGGGGCGGATGGCTGCGCCGACCGCCATGATGGCGTCCGCTGCGATGCGACCGGACTCGCGGATGAGCTCGATGTCCTCCGGGGAGTAGACGTCTCCGCCCGTGTACGGCGACGGCGCGGCGCGTCCGACGTATTCCGGGCGGGGGATGTCGGTCGGCACGGTGCGCTGGCGGCCGATTCGGCCGGCGATCAGGTGACCGAAACTGTCGTAAGGCATAGGATCAAGCCTATCCGAGCAGGGGAGTGGGACCATGGCACAGGCGCCTTCAGAGCAGTACTGGTACAACGTGAAGACCGGGGCGGTCGAGTTCGGGTACGCGTCGCCGTCGTTGGATCGCGTCGGCCCGTTCGAAACCCACGAGGCGGCCGAGCACGCGCTCGAGAAGCTGCGCGCGAACAGCGCCAAGTGGGCTGCAGAGGACGCCGCAGAAGACTGAGCCTCCGCGCGCACCCGATCTGCATATCCGTCGTCTGCCGGATCTGATCAACCCCTTTCGCGGGGCAGCCGTTCAGTGGATGATGAACCCGAACGACGGCGTGTGATCGGGGGACGGCGATGCGGGTGCGGGCAGGGACTGATCGAGCAGGTCATCGAGCGGCTCATCGAGCAGAACGGTCTGGGGAGCGGATCCCCGCGCGGCGAACGGCGGGACGGTCGTCCAGGTTGCGTGCCGTGCTCGTCGCGGTGGGCGTCGGTGTCGCCGCCGGTCTCCTCGGAGTGGTCGCTCCGGCGGTCGGCCCGGTGGGCGGATCAGCGGGAGCCCCGGCCACATCGGCCGCGCGAGCAGCATCGACCGCGACCGACGACTGTGTGATGACGGTGCCGCCCGGGTCGACCTGCGGTGTGCTGTCGGTCCCGGAGACCCGTGGCATCGAAGGCACACCGACCGTTCGGCTGCCGTACGTCGTCGTCCCAGGCGCACATGGCGAGGACACCGTGCCGCCGGTCGTCGTGCTGCTCGGCTCCACGGCGTTCGCGGACCTCGACGTGGTGGGACTGACCACGACGCTCGGACTCTCCACCGACCGCGACGTCGTGTTCGTCGAGCGTCGGGGCGGTGCGTCGGCGAAACCGGCGCTGCGCTGTGCGGCCGCCGTGGACGTGCTGTCCGGTGTGTTCGCGGAACCGACGTCGAGGAAGACGGCCGTCTCGCGGATGACCGGCGCCGTCGAGGGATGCGCGAAGCGCTGGGCGGCCGACGGGCTGACGGTCGCGTCCTTCGGCGTCGAGCAGTCGGCGAACGATCTCATCGAGCTTCGGCACGAGCTCAGGTACCCGTCGTGGTTCGTCTACGCGTCCGGCACGGCCGCGCCCGTCGCCGCCCGCGCTGCCGCCATCGACCCGAAAGGCGTCTCCGGGGTCGTGCTGGACGCCCCCGTGTTCGACGGCGGCAATCTTCGACCGTCCACTGGCCTCGGGTCTGCTGCTGCACTCGCGTCAGCGGTCGCCGCTGCCGACCGCGCGCCGCATCGTGTGCCCGGATGGCGGCCGGTGGTGCTGAACGGCGACACGCTGGAGGCCGTGGTCGATGCGGCGGCCGCCGACCCCGCCCGACAGGCGGCGCTGCCGCTCGCACTCGCCACCATCGCGAACGGCGGAACGTCCGCCCTCGACGCCATCGTGGAGCCGGCGGTGTCGACGATCATCACGCCGGACGTCGTCTCGCGATGGCTCGCCACGTGCGCCGCCCCCTATCGACCGGTCGCGGCCGACGGTGTCGGGACGACCCTCCTCGCCGATCTCACCGCGGCGAGCTGTGCGGGTGCCGGGATCCCGATCACCCCGCAGGCCGACGCCGCGGTCCTGGCCGGCGAACGTCCGACGCTCATCCTGGACGAGGGCGGGACGGCCGCGGCCGACTCGGTCGAATCGCTCTCGTTCCCGGCAGCCGACCGGTCGACCTTCCCCGGCGCGGGTTCTCCGATCCTCACGACGAGCAGTTGCGGTTCACTCGTCGTCCGGGCCTGGCTGGCAGACCCGTCGTCGTTCCGTTCCGGTCTGTGCGCGGTGGACGACGCCGCCGTGCGTGTGCTCGCGGCGGCGGACACCCACCCGAGCCCGAGGCTCGCGGCTGCTGTCGCCTCCGCGCCTGCGCAATCCGCGGCGGTGTTCGCGGTGCCCGTCGTCTTCGGCGTGGTGAACCTGTTCTGGGCCATCGGCTGGCTCGTGCCGACGATCGGCGCGATCCTCAGACGGCAACCCGTCCTCGGGCGTCTTGCGACCGGGATCGCACCGGTGTTCGGCTCGGTCTGGTTCATCGGGTGCGCCGTCGCCGTGCTCCAGAACGTGCACTCGTCTCCGGCCACCGTGCTCCTCGGAGTCCCGGCCGCCGTGCCCTGGTTGTCGATCATGCTCGTGCTCGGCGGGTTCGGGCTGACACCGGTCTGGCAGCGGGCGCCTCGGGGACGCCGCCTCGCGGTCTTCGTGTTGTCGGCGCTCTGGGCCGCCACGGCGGCGTGGGTCGTCTGGTTCGTGTTCGGATGGGCGTGACACGCACGGAAACGGGGTTGAAACCAGTACCCTAGTCACAGGCCGACGGCCAGAGGAAGAGGGCAGATGGATAAGCAGCGCGACTTCGTTCTCCGCACGATCGAGGAGCGGGGAGTCAAGTTCGTCAGACTCTGGTTCACCGACGTCGTCGGCACACTGAAATCGGTCGCGATCGCGCCGGCAGAGGTCGAGGGCGCGTTCACGGAGGGCCTCGGTTTCGACGGCTCCGCGATCGAGGGTCTGAGCCGTTCGTTCGAGTCTGACCTGCTCGCGCATCCGGACCCCACCACGTTCCAGATCCTCCCGTGGCGCGGCGAGATCGACCCGACGGCCCGCATGTTCTGCGACATCACGACACCCGACGGGCAGCCGGCCGTCGCCGATCCCCGCAACGTGCTGAAGCGCACACTCGCGAAGGCCGCGGACATGGGCTTCACGTTCTACACGCACCCCGAGATCGAGTTCTACCTGCTGAAGTCGTCGCAGTACGGCGTCAACGGCCCGGAGCCGGTCGACTCCGCCGGCTACTTCGACAACGTCCCCGGCGGCACCGCGCACGACTTCCGTCGTCGTTCCGTCCGTATGCTCGAGGACCTCGGCATCTCGGTCGAGTTCAGCCACCACGAGGCCGGCCCTGGTCAGAACGAGATCGATCTGCGCTACGCGGACGCCCTGACGACCGCGGACAACATCATGACCTTCCGCACCGTCATCAAGGAGGTGGCGATCGAGCAAGGCGTCTACGCGACGTTTATGCCGAAGCCGCTCGTGCACCAGCCCGGCAGCGGCATGCACACGCACATGTCGCTCTTCGAGGGAGACGCCAACGCGTTCTACGAGGCCGGCGCGCAGTACCAGCTCTCGAAGACCGGCCGCCAGTTCATCGCCGGTCTGCTCACGCACGCCCCGGAGATCACGGCCGTCACCAACCAGTTCGTCAACTCCTACAAGCGGCTCTGGGGCGGCGTCGGACCGAACAAGCTCTCCGAGGCGCCGAGCTTCGTCTGCTGGGGCCACAACAACCGCTCCGCGCTCGTCCGCGTCCCGCTCTACAAGCCCAACAAGGGCCAGAGCGCGCGCATCGAGTACCGTGCCATCGACTCTGCAGCGAACCCGTACCTCGCCTTCTCGCTTATGTTGGCCGCCGGCCTCAAGGGCATCGAAGAGGGCTACGAGCTCCCACCGGAGGCCGAGGACAACGTGTGGACGCTGTCCGACACCGAGCGTCGTGCGCTCGGCTACAACGCGCTCCCGGCGAGCCTCGACCGTGCGGTCAGCCTGATGGAGGGATCCGAACTCGTCGCCGAGACGCTCGGCGAGCAGGTGTTCAACTACGTGCTGCTGAACAAGCGTCAGGAATGGCAGGAGTATCGGGCGCAGGTGACCCCGTTCGAGTTGGCGAGCAACCTCGAGATGCTCTGATCCGCACGTTGACGAGGCCATGACCAGGCGGGAGAACATCGCCCTGAGCACACTCGCGAGACTCGGGTTCACCGAGTTGAGCGCTGCGAGGGAGCGTCTCGAGGAATTGAACGGCATCGTGCCGTTCGACGTCGATGTCGTGATGCCGTCGTTCGCCAGGAGCGCCGATCCGGACGCTGCCCTGCAGGGCGTCGTTGCGGTCGCGAGGACCGCGCAGGAGCGCGTCGGCCGATTGCTCGCCGACGCCGATTCTGCGGATCGCCTCCTCCGGCTGTTCGGTGCATCTCGCGGGTTCGTGGACTTCTTCATCCGTCGCCCGGAGCAGCTCGACGTCTTCACGATCGCTGAACCGGTGCTGCCGACCCTCGCCGAAGCCAGGGAGCGGATCCTCGGGAGCGTCGGGGCCGTCGACGGCTTCGCCTCGGTCATCGAGGAACCGGCGTGGGACGCACTGCGTGTGGAGTACCGTCGCCTCCTCGCAGAGGTCGCCCTGTTCGACCTCTGCTCCCCGGATCCCGTCGCAGTGCTCGACCTCGTCGCGTCGTCGCTCGCCGACCTCGCGGCGGCAGCGCTCGATGCCGCAATCGCCGTGGCCAGGACGCAGTCGAGCGGCCCGCGCGGCCCAGGGATGTTCCCCCGCGACGACGTCGCGGCCACACGGTTCGCCATCATCGGGATGGGCAAGGCCGGTGCTCAGGAGCTCAACTACGTGAGCGACGTCGACGTCATCTTCGTGGCGGAGGGCGATGAGACCGCCGGCCTGGAGAACGGCCGTGCCGTCGACATCGCGACCAGACTCGCCATCCTCACGATGCGGGGGATCGATCAGGCGAGCGTCGAACCCGGCCTGTGGGAGGTCGATCCGAACCTGCGTCCGGAGGGTAAGGCCGGAGCGCTCGTCCGCACCTTGGAATCGCACATCGTCTATTACGACCGGTGGGCGAAGAGCTGGGAGTTCCAGGCGCTGCTGAAGGCCAGGGCGATGGCCGGTGACCTCGAACTCGGCGGCAGGTACATCGCAGCCCTCCAACCGAAGGTCTGGGACAGCGCCTCCAGGGAGGGCTTCGTCGGATCGGTGCAGCGTATGCGCGAGCGCGTGACGGAGAACATCCCGCCGGAGGACGTCCACTACCAGTTGAAGCTCGGCCCTGGTGGGCTCCGCGACATCGAGTTCACCGTCCAGCTGCTGCAGCTCGTGCACGGCCAGGCGGACGACACCGTGCGGCAGCGGAGCACCCTGCAGGCCCTCGACGGCCTCGCGACGGCCGGGTACATCGGCCGCGCGGAGGCGGGGGAGTTCGCGGGGGACTACCGGGTGCTCCGCGTCCTCGAGCACCGGTTGCAGCTGACGAGACTGCATCGCACCCACCTCATGCCGCGCGATGAGCCGAGTCTGCGCGCGCTCGCCCGCGCGAGCACGCTCGCGACGAGCGCCGATGGGCTGACCACCAGGTGGGAGGCGACGAAGCACGAGGTGCGGCAGCTCCACGAGCGGCTCTTCTACCGGCCGCTGCTGTCCGCGGTCGCTGCGCTGCCAGAGGGCGGCATGAGTCTCACGAGCGATCAGGCGGAGGCCAGACTCGCGGCGATCGGCTTCCTCGACGCGAGAGGCGCGCTCGCCCACATCGCGGCGCTCACCGCCGGTGTGTCGCGGCGCGCGACGATCCAACGCCACCTCCTGCCGGTGATGCTCGGCTGGTTCGCGGACGGCGCCGACCCCGACTACGGCCTCCTCGCGTTCCGGCGCCTGAGCGAGGCTCTCGGGGAGTCGCACTGGTTCCTGCGGATGCTCCGCGATTCCTCCGGCGCGGCCGAGCGGCTCACGCGCGTGTTGTCCGGCTCCCGGTTCATCGGCGAGCTCATGGATCGGATCCCGGAGTCCGCCGCGTGGCTCGCCGGCGACGACGAACTGCAGCCGCGGTCGCGGGCTGCGCTCGAGGAGGAGGCTGCGTCGATCCTCCGGCGCCATGAGAGCGCGGAGAGTGCTGCCGGCGCCCTCAGAGGGATCCGACGCCGCGAGGTGCTCCGGGTCGCCATGTCATCGACCGTCGGGCTGCTCGACGTCGAGCGCCTCGCGACGGCGCTCACCGACATCTCGACCGTGACGCTCGAGGGCGTGTTGAGCGCCGCGCGCGATATCGGCGGCGTGGGCCGGGACATCGAATTCGCCATCATCGCGATGGGGCGGTACGGCGGCGCAGAGCTCGGCCTCGGTTCAGATCTCGACCTCATGTACGTGTACCGGGCGGGCGACGTCGACCCGCAGGCCGCGCAACAGGCGGCGCAGACGCTCGCGGGCGAGCTCAAACGGCTGACGGAGGACGCGCGGCTCCCGCTCGACCTCGACCTCGGGCTTCGGCCGGAGGGCAAGAACGGACCCGTCGTCCGCTCGCTGGACTCCTACCGCGCGTACTACGAGCGCTGGTCGCTCACCTGGGAGGCCCAGGCGCTCCTGCGGGCACGTGGCGTTGCGGGGGACCGCGCGCTCGTGACCGACTTCGAGACGCTCGCGGATACGGTCAGGTATCCGGTCGCGGTGAGCGAGCAAGCCGTCCGCGAGGTCAAACGGATCAAGGCGCGGGTGGAGAGCGAGCGGCTGCCGCAGGGCGCCGACCCGACGCGTCACCTGAAACTCGGGCGTGGTTCATTGAGCGACGTCGAGTGGTACGTGCAGCTCCTGCAGATGCAGTTCGGGGCGGAGACGGTCGGCCTCCGGACGACGTCGACCCTCCACGCACTGGCCGCAGCCGTCGAGGCCGAGCTGGTCGAAGCCTGGGCTGCCGAACGACTGCGAGCCGCGTGGATCTTCGCATCGCGCGCACGCTCCGCGATGACCCTCTGGCTCAACAAGACGCAGGACGTGCTGCCGAGCGACCGCCAACAACTCGATGGCGTCGCTCGCCTCCTGGAATACCCGCCCGGCTCCGCGAGCGTCCTGGAACAGGACTACCTCGCTGTCACGAGGCGCGCTCGCGCGGTCTTCGAACTCGGTTTCTACGGCATCGAGAGCCCGGCTGCGGTCGACCCGGGAACCACGCGCTGACCCACTGCAGTGCCGGCCGCTGTGCCGAACCTTCGCCGATCGCACGGCGTTGCCCTGCCGTTCCTCGGCGCTCAGGGGCGATGACTGCGGCGCGAGATGCGTTCCGTATGTAAATTCTTCACGCCGTGACGTGGGGGACACATCGCCCTGAAACGGTATGTCTCGTCGACCACTAAAACTTGGTTGCGCGACTCATTTCAGGTCATGATCGGGTTGAGATCACCCCTCGGTAATCCCTGCCTTATCAGGTGGTTCACAGCATCGTGTCCACCCAAGTGCGGACGTCATCTCGACGCATTCTGTGCCTCCGACCAGGACAAAAACCGTGTCCTCATTCGTGCCGACACTGGTCCCCAAAGGTGCGGACACGGGTCCGCAGAGTGGGGGACTACGAACATGTTTCCAATATGTTTCGGGCATGTTACGCCGCCTTGCCCCCTGTTCGGGGGTATCGCCACAATCGAGCCAACACCCGCCCGCACCTGCCTCCCCGACGATGTGGAACGCACACGCACCGACCGATTGCTACCGAGGGGACGCCCGTGTTCATCTTCATCCTGCAAATACGCCACATGTTGGGAGGTCATCCCGAGCTCTACATGTTCGCGGTGTACTCCGCCCTGATCTGGATCCTGTGGATCATCAAAGTGGTGCTCTCATCGCGATACCGCCCGTACACGGAGTCGCCCAACCTGACCACGAGCGTCGTCGTCCCCGTGGTCGACGAACCGCTCGACCTGTTCCGCGATGTCATCGGCCGGATGGTCGAGCAGGGCCCTGACGAGATCATCGTCGTCATCAACGGCGCCAAGAACCCCGCACTCGAAGGCGTGTGCGAGGAGTTCGCCCCGGCCGTCCGCTGGGTACACACGCCGATCCCCGGGAAGCGCAACGCCGTGATGATCGGCACGGAGCTCTCCACGGGTGACATCACCGTGCTCGTGGACTCCGACACGGTCTGGACGGAAGGCACGCTCAGCGAGCTGCTCAAGCCCTTCTCCGACGCCCGTGTCGGCGGCGTCACGACCCGCCAGCGGATCCTCGAGCCTGAGCGCAGCTGGATCACCCGCTGGGCCGACTGGTTGGAGAACTCGCGAGCGCTCTACTCCATGCCGGCGCAGAGCGTGCTCGGACAGATCGGCTGCCTCCCCGGCAGGACCATCGCGTTCCGACGCACGATCCTGGCGAAGGTCATGGACAAGTTCATGACCGAGCGCTTTATGGGGGTGTTCCTCGAAGTGTCCGATGACCGCACGCTCACGAACCTCACCCTCAAGGAGGGCTACCGCACGGTTTACCAGTACACGAGCCTCGTCTACACCGACGCCCCGCTCCAGGTGAAGAAGCTCTTCAAGCAGCAGCTCCGGTGGGCGCGCGGCAGCCAGTACAACACGCTGCGCATGCTCCCGTGGATGCTCGCGCACGCGCCGATGCTCGCGCTCTTCTTCGTGATGGACATCATCCTGCCGTTCCTGCTCGCCGGTGTCATCGGCGGCTGGATCTACCGGGCCTTCACCGGCCAGGGGTACAACTTCTACGAGGGCTTCCTCGCCGAGTACGGCATCCAGGTCGGGATCGTCTTCGTCGTCGGACTGATGGTCGTCTCCTCCGTCGTCAGCATGGCGATCAGACAGATGCGTCACCTCGCCGAGAAACCGTCTGACTTCCTGCGCCTCCCGGTGTTCATCATCGTCTCGACGTTCTTCCTGATGCCGATCCGCCTCATCGGCTTCTTCCGCATGGGACACGCGAGTGGTTGGGGCACCCGTGCCGGCGCCTACGCCGGCGGCGACCAGGACGAGCAACTCGCGCAGGAGGCTGCCGCATCCTCCGGCCCTGCACCAACGCCAGGACCGGTGGCGTCCGAGACCGACGGCGTCGCAGCGGTCGAGTCGATGTTCGGTGCCGATCCGACCGTCGCTGGCGCACCGGGTGCGGCCACGACCGTCCTCGAGCGCACGGAGATCGAGACGACCACCCGTCGTGCAGCAGCCGGCCGGGCGCCTCGCGCGGCCAAGCGCAAGCTCAATCCGAAAGCGGCCATCCCGTACGTGATCGGAATCGCGATCTTTGCAGTGGAGGCGATGTTCATTGTCTAGTCACTTCAGCTCCTGGTGGGCGACGAGCAAGAAGCACTCGCGTGGCAGCATCGCCGCGGCGAGCGGCCTCGTCGCCATCCTCGTCATCATCACCGGCATCGTGTGGGTCTCGCCGGAGAAGGTGCAGCAGGCCCTCGTCGAAACCGCCGAGAGCGCCGTCCGCACGGTCAACCCGCTCGCGCTGGAGAACGACAAGCTGCAGAAGAAGGTCGACACGCTGCAGGGCACCCTCAGCTCGCAGAAGACCTCGTTCACGAACGAACGCACCAACTATGTCAAGCAGCTCGCCGATCAGGCGAAGCAGCTCGCGAGCGCTCAACAGCGCGCGACGAGCGCCGAGCGGGCCCTGGCGGATGCCAAGTCGAAGCCGGCGACGCAACCGTCCGGTTCCACGGGCGGTGCTCCGAAACCGGGCAAGCCGGGCAACACCGGCGGCAACGGGCCGACGCCCGTCACCGCGCCGAGCAAGGAGGAGCTCGTCTCGCCGACGAGCCGCTACTTCGGCCTGTACACCGAGCAGGCGCCGTTCAACTGGGCGACGCTCGACAACACCGCTGCGAAAATCGGCGTCCAGCCGGGACTCGTCGGGTACTTCCAGGGCTGGGACCAGCCGTTCCGCGCAGACGCCGTCACCCGGTCCTGGCAGAAGGGCGCCCTGCCGATGATGACCTGGGAGTCGCGGCCGATCACGTCGGGCAACGACCAGGTCAACGAGCCGGAGTACACGCTGCCGAAGATCCTCGGCGACCCCGACGCCGGTGTGCCTGGCGCCTACGACGACTACATCCGTCAGTACGCGAAGGACATCGTCGCGAACGGCCTCCCGCTCGCGATGCGGTTCAACCACGAGATGAACGGCATCTGGTACCCGTGGTCCGAGATGGACGGCAAGGGCAACCCGATCAACGGCAACCGCCCAGGAGATTACGTGAAGGTGTGGAAGCACGTCCACGACATCTTCGAGCAGGAGGGCGCGAACTCGCTCGTCATCTGGGTCTGGGCACCGAACATCATCAACAACCTGCCGGCGCACCACCAGAAGCCCGACTACCTCGCGAGCCTCTTCCCGGGCGACGACTACGTCGACTGGGTCGGCCTGTCCGGGTACCTGCGTCCGGCCTACAAGCCCGACAACGACTTCACCTTCGGATACACGTTCAACAAGAGCCTGAACGCGTTGAGGGCGCTGACGGCGAAGCCGATCGTCCTCGCCGAGGTGGGCGCCTCAGAGACCGGCGGCCACAAGCCGGCGTGGGTCAAGAGCGTCTTCGACGGCCTGAGCGAGCCCGCCAACGCCGACGTCATCGGCATCTCCTGGTTCAGTCTCGCCGTGACGACGTACGTCGAAGGCGTCCGGGGGACGAACGACTGGCGGGTCGACTCCCGAGCGGACAGCCTGGCGGCCTTCATCGCCGGGTTGACCAAACCGGAGGCCAACTTCGATCTGCGGCCGCCGTCGTGAGCAGGCGGACCCTCACCGATCCGGCCGCACCGGCCGACAACGCACATCCGTCGATCTCAGACACGAAGGAGCATTCCATGGACACGAACGACACGCCGCCCGCAGCCCGCACCACGGCCAAAGCGGCCAAGAACACCGCGAAGCACCCCTCCGACGACACCCAGACCCGTCCACGCATCAGCGTCATCGGCACCGGGTACCTCGGCGCGACGCACGCCGCTGCGATGGCGGAGATGGGCTTCGAGGTCATCGGCGTCGACACTGACCAGTCGAAAGTCGACGAACTGAGCCAGGGGCGCGTCCCGTTCTTCGAACCGGGGCTTCCGGAGCTCATCCTCCGCCACGTCGAGTCCGGGCGCCTGCGGTTCACGACCGACATCGCCGAAGCCACCGCGCTCTCCGACGTGCACTTCATCTGCGTCGGCACCCCGCAGCAGAAGGCGAGTTTCGCGGCGAACCTCAGCTACGTGGAAGCGGCGACGACCGCGGTTGCGGCGAACCTCACGCACGACGGCGTCATCGTCGGCAAGTCGACCGTCCCGGTCGGTACCGGTGCGCGCCTCCGCTCGCTCATCGCCGACGTCGTGCCGGCCGGCCTCGACGTCGAACTCGTCTGGAACCCGGAATTCCTCCGCGAGGGCAAGGCCGTCGACGACACGCTGCGGCCCGACCGGATCGTCTTCGGCGGGACGAGCGACCGCTCGGAGGCGGTGCTGCGCGCGGTGTACGAGGAACCGATCGCGAACGGCACCCCGGTGCTCGTCTGCGACCTGCCGACGGCCGAACTCGTCAAGGTGAGCGCGAACGCGTTCCTCGCGACCAAGATCTCGTTCATCAACGCGATCGCGGAGGTGTGCGAGGCGGCGGGCGCCGACGTCTCGATGCTGGCCGATGCGCTCGGTCACGACATCCGGATCGGACGCCAGTTCCTGAACGCCGGACTGGGCTTCGGCGGCGGATGCCTCCCGAAGGACATCCGTGCGCTGATGCACCGGTCGAGCGAACTCGGTGCATACGCGGCGGCCGGACTGCTGCAGCAGGTCGACGAGATCAACATGGGTCAGCGGCAGCGTGTCATCGATCGGGCGATCGAGGCGTGCGGCGGAACGGTGCTGAACCGGCGGATCGGTGTGCTCGGCGCGGCCTTCAAGCCGGACACGGACGACGTCCGCGATTCGCCGGCGCTCAACGTCGCCGCTGCGCTGCACCTGCGCGGTGCGCACGTCGTCGTCTTCGATCCTGCCGCGAACGACACCGCTCGTCGCAGCTTCCCGACCCTCGGATACGCGGACTCGGTCGAGGGCGCAATCGCCGGGGTCGACGCGGTGCTCGTGCTGACGGAGTGGCCGGAGTTCGTCGCTCAGGATCCCGCGACGCTCGCGTCGGTCGTTCGGACACCCGTCGTCATCGATGCTCGGAACTGCCTCGACGGTGCCGCCTGGAGGCGTGCCGGCTGGTCCTACGCTGGGCTCGGCCACGGTACCGCGTCGTTCGACGTCGCCCCGTCGTCTCCCGACCGCAAGCGAGAGCTCGTCTCCCGTTAGCGTCCGCCCGTCCTTCCGCCCCGCTCTCCCCATCCCAGCCCAGTCTGCGAGGGGAAGCGGGACGGGGATGATCAGAACGACAACGGCCCCGCAGTCCGAGGACTGCGGGGCCGTTGTCGTTGCGGTCAGTGACTACACGCCGTAGTAGAGCTCGAACTCGAACGGGTGCGGACGCTGTGCGAGGGGCTTGATCTCCTGCTCGCGCTTGTACTGGATCCAGGTCTCGATGAGCTCCGGAGTGAAGACGTTGCCGGCGAGGAGGAACTCGTGGTCCTCTTCGAGAGCCGTGAGCGCCTCACCGAGGGATGCGGGAACCTGGGGGATGTTCTTCGCCTCCTCGGGGGGAAGCTCGTACAGGTCCTTGTCGACGGGCTCGTGCGGCTCGATGCGGTTCTTGATGCCGTCGAGGCCGGCCATGAGCTGCGCGGCGAACGCGAGGTACGGGTTGCCGGAGGCGTCAGGGGCGCGGAACTCGATGCGCTTGGCCTTCGGGTTCGTGCCCGTGATCGGGATGCGGATCGATGCTGAACGGTTGCCGGCCGAGTAGACCAGGTTGACCGGAGCCTCGAAGCCGGGGACCAGGCGGTGGTAAGAGTTCACCGTCGGGTTCGTGAAGGCGAGCACGGCGGGAGCGTGCTTCAGGAGGCCGCCGATGTACCAGCGAGCCAGGTCGGACAGGCCGCCGTAGCCGTTCTCGTCGTAGAACAGGGGCTTGCCCTCGCTCCACAGCGACTGGTGCGTGTGCATGCCTGAACCGTTGTCGCCGAAGAGCGGCTTCGGCATAAACGTCGCCGTCTTGCCCCACTGCTCGGCCGTGTTCTTCACGATGTACTTGAACTTCAGGATGTCGTCTGCCGCGGCGACCATCGTGTCGAAGCGGTAGTTGATCTCGGCCTGGCCGCCCGTGCCCACCTCGTGGTGGCTGCGCTCGAGGATGAGACCGGCGTCGATCAGCTTGAGGCAGATGTCGTCGCGGAGGTCGGCCTGCTTGTCGACCGGGCTGACGGGGAAGTAGCCGCCCTTGTAGGGGGTCTTGTTGGCGAGGTTTCCGCCTTCTTCGGCGCGGCCGGTGTTCCAGGCGCCCTCTTCGGAGTCGACCGAGTAGAAGCTCGAGTGCTGGTTCACTTCGTAACGGACGTCGTCGAAGATGTAGAACTCTGCCTCTGGGGCGAAGAACGCGGTGTCGGCGATGCCGGTGGAGGCGAGGTACTTCTCAGCCTTCTTGGCGACCTGGCGAGGGTCCTTCGAGTAGATCTCGCCGTTGCGCGGGTTGTAGATGTCGAACACCATGATGAGCGTGCGCTCGGCGCGGAAGGCGTCGATGTAGGCCGTGGAGACATCCGGGATGAGCTGCATGTCCGACTCGTGGATGTTTGCGAACCCACGGATGGACGAGCCATCGAACAGCTGGCCGACGGTGAAGAACTCCTCGTCAACAGTGTTGGCCGGGATGTTGAAGTGCTGCTGCACACCGGGGAGGTCGGTGAAGCGGATGTCGAGGAACTTGACATCGGTGTCCTTGATGAACTTGAGCACCTCGGAAGAATCACTGAACATGTGAATGGCTCCAATGGATTGGTACTGAGGAGGCTGCACAGCGCAGCCACCTGCGAGACTACGGGCGAGCGGTTACCCACCCGTGACACCCATGTTTCGTGGATGTTACGAGAATCTCCGCTCGAATAGACTGTCATAGTGTCAGACTCCCCGCGCAATGCCCGTACGTTCGGTGACCTACCACCCAGCGGATACCCAGGGGAGCGGCTCGGCCTTCCCGAGCGAGGTCCTCGTTCCGTCGGCCGCGCTGGGCGCAGGATCGGCGCCGTCGCGATCGATTGGGCGATCGCTGCGATCGTGTCGTTGACGTTCTTCAACTACGACGGTTTCGCGACGCTCATCGTGTTCGGGATCATGCAGATCGTGTTCATCCCGACGATCGGCGGCAGCATCGGCCACCGCATCTGCGGCATGCGCGTCATCCCGCTGCAAGGCGGCTGGGTCGGCGTGTGGCGCCCGGCGCTCCGCACGGTGCTGCTGTGCATCGTCGTCCCGGCGCTCGTCTGGGATTCGGATCAGCGTGGGTTCCACGACAAGATCGCCGGCACCGTGCTCATCAGGATGCGCTGACCGACTCCATCGAAGACTAACGACGAATCCCCGGCCGTCTCAGCTGAATGCTGAGGCGACCGGGGATTCCTGTCTGTGTACGGGGGACTAGCGGACGCGCTGCGGGCGGACCTTGGACGGGTCGACGCCCTTAGGGATGGGCAGCTGCGATCCGAACGAGGAGAGACGGTTGCTGACGGCGAGCACCTCGGGGTTCGTGAGCGCCTTCTTGACCTTGCGCAGCTGCGAGGACAGCTGGCGCAGCGGAACGGAGTCGGCGTCCGGGCCGACGTGGAACACGCTGACCGGGACGTTCGGGAGGATGCGGGCGACCTTGCGCTTCTCGTCCTCGAGGAGCTTGGAGGTGCGCGTCTTGGGGCCTTCGGCGATGAGGGCGACGCCGCCACGGCCGACGGCACGGTAGATGGCGTCCTGCGTCTTGGGGTTGACGGCGACGGGCATCTCGCTCGCCTGCCAGGAGCGCGGGGCTGCACGGAGCACCTGGCCGACGGCACCCGGGCGTCCCTCGATCTGCGTGTAGACGACGCGGTCCGCGCGACGCGTGAGGGTGAAGAGCGCCGCGAGGACACCACCGAGCACACCGGCGATGATCCACATCACGAGCGCGAAGACGTTGCCTGCCGAGAAGAGCAGCGCGACGACGAGTCCAACGAGGATCGGCAGCAGGAACGCGCCGAGCATCAACCACTGCGCCGCCTTGTCATGGCGACGGGTGAGCTGAAACACTTGCCAGAGCTGCTTGAAGCGACCTGGTTCCTTCTGCGCCTGTGCGGGTGTGTCCTTAGCCATACTGACAGGATACCCGGTGCGCGGGGCTCCGGCTGCTGCGTCTTCCTCCACAGGCGCCTCCTCCTCGCGAAGCATCCACAGCTTCACGGTTCCACCGTTCTGAGCGGGCGACCGGGGGCAGGATCGCCCTATGCGAACGCTGAATCCCACCCGCAACCACCCACCCGTGCCCACGCCAGATGCCGTCGGCTCGTGGGGCTGGCTGAGTGCGCTCGCACGGCTGCGGCATCCGCACATCCAACGACTGATCGATCTGAACGATGCAGGAGGCGGTCGGCCGGAAGCCGTGTTCGAAGCGCTGGCCGGCGGAGACCTCCCGAGCCTGTTGCATCGACGGGTGACGATCGCGCCGGGTGAGGCCGTGACGATCCTGGCTCCGCTGGTCGATGCCGTCCGCGCTGCGCACACGAGCGGCGTCGCGCATCGTCGAATCACGGCCTCAGCGATCTTGTTCGATCGATTCGGCCGACCCGTCCTGTGTGGATGGGAACACGCCGCCGTGTTGACGGCGACGGGTGCGGCTGAGGATTGGCGAGCGCTCAGCGGTGTGGCCAGGGAAGTGATCGCATCCGCTGCTCCTGGCACCGAGGGTCGGGACTGTTCCGTCGAAGACGTCCGGGTGACGGCGGGTCCTCCCGACGCATCGCACGAGGCGTTCGGGACGGGTGATGTCGCTTCACGTCTTGAGCGATGGATTTTCGACCTCGCGCGGCCGCTCCCGGTACTGCTGGCGGACGGGATGCCGGAACGGGACCCGCTGCCGGTGTCCCGACGTCGAGCAGCGAGCGGCGTCGCGACCTCGGATCAGGAGCAGCGGCGGTGATGTCGAGAGCGGTGGTCTGGGCATCCGCTCTGCGCGACGCCACGCGCGGGCTGGCGGCTCGATCCGGTCGCTCACACCGGCGACGGAGACGACTCATCGCCTACGGGCTCTCCCTCGCGACGGTCGGCACGATCGGTGTGCTGCTGGCGATGTCGTCGGGGGACCGGACCGCGGGTGGCCCGGCAGCAGCTTCCATCGTGACGGTGCCCACACCGACCGCGTCATCGAAGTCGTCAGCGGGCGGCCCCTCGTCCGGCACCCCAGAACCTGCAGCCAGCCCCGTCCCCTCCGTGATCCCGATCGGAGAAGCTGATGCTGGCGCGGATCTGGATGCCGCGCTCGACGCTGACGACCCCTTGGCCGCCGGTCGTATCCTCGTCGACCTTCGCGAAGCGTGCCTCGACGGATCAGATCCTGAATGCGTGGGTCAGGTCGATGAGCCGGGGTCTGCGATCGAAGTCGCCGACCGACTGATGCTCGCTGGAGCAACGCCCTCAGGGGCGCCCAGGACGGTTGTGGACGCCTCGTCGCTTCGGCTGATCGGTGCGCAAGGGGATGCCGCGATGCTCGGGGCAGATGTCGTGCCGGAGTCGGCCCCAGCCGGAACAACAGAACGCCAGCCCGTCACGATCCTCGTGATGAGGACCGAGACGGGCTGGCGTCTGCGTGAGGTGTTCAGCGCGTAGCTGTCAACGCTCAGTAGCCGAGCGAACCCTCGAAGTCGCCTGCCTCCAGGCGGGTCTTCACGGCGGTGAGGAAGCGGGCAGCGTCCGCGCCGTCGATGATGCGGTGGTCGTAGCTCAGCGCGAGGTAAACCGTCGAGCGGATCGCGATCGCGTCCTGTCCACCGACCGAGATGACGGCAGGCTTCTTGACGACGATGCCGGTGCCCAGGATGGCCGACTGCGGCAGGAACACGACGGGCGTGTCGAACAGCGCGCCGCGCGAACCCGTGTTGGTCAACGTGAACGTGCCACCGGACAGCTCGTCCGGCTGCAGCTTGTTGTCACGCGTGCGCTGGGCGAGGTCGGCGATCTCGGCGGCGAGCGTTGCGATCGACTTCGAGCTCGCGTCACGGATGACGGGGGTCAGCAGACCACGCTCGGTGTCGACGGCGATGCTCACGTTCTCGGTCGCCGGGTACACGATGTCCGTGCCGTCGACCGTCGCGTTGATGATCGGGTACGTCTTCAGCGCCTCGCTGGCCGCGAGTGCGAAGAACGGCAGGAAGGACAGCTTGTTGCCGGTCTTCGCGAGGAAGTCGGCCTTCACCGCGTCGCGGAAGCGTGCGACGTTGGTGACGTCCACCTCGACGACGGTCGTCAGCTGGGCCGTGCCCTGCATCGACGCGACGGCGCGCTCTGCAACGACCTTGCGCAGACGCGTCATCGGCTGGGTCGTGCCGCGCAGCGGCGAGACCTCGACGACGGCCGGAGCGGCTGCTGCCGATGCGGAGCCGGTGCTCGCGCCGGCCTGGAGGACATCCTCCTTGCGGATTCGTCCGCCGACGCCGGTGCCCGTGACGTTCGCCAGGTCGACGCCGTGCTGGTTGGCGAGGCGACGGACGAGCGGCGTGACGTAGCCGGAGTTGACCGAACCGCCCTGCGCAGCAGGGGCTGCGGCAGGCGCAGCAGCCGGAGCTGCCGGAGCGGCAACCGGTGCCGCAGCTGCCGGAGCAGGAGCGGCGGGTGCAGCCGGTGCCGGAGCCGCGGGGGCCGCCGGAGCGGCCGCAGCGGGTGCGGGCTCGGGGGTCGGCGCGGGCGCCGGTGCTGCCGGAGCAGCAGGTGCGGCCTCGACGGGCGCCTCGGTGGAGGGGACCTCCGCGACGGGCTCTGCCGCCGGGGCTGCAGGCGCCTCGGCAGGGGCTTCTGGCTCGGCAGCGGCCGAACCGGAACCGTCGCCGATCGTGACCAGCGGGGTTCCGACCTCGACGGTCTCGTCCTCCTGGACCAGGATGGCTTCGATGATGCCGGCAACGGGCGAGGGGATCTCGGTGTCCACCTTGTCGGTGGAGACTTCGAGCAGCGGCTCGTCGACCTCCACCGTGTCGCCGACGTTCTTGAGCCAGCGGGTTACCGTGCCCTCTGTGACACTCTCGCCGAGTGCCGGGAGGCTGACGGATTCGCTCATGACGTTGTCTCCTTTGAAACCTGTTCTGTGTTCATTGCCTGGTGGGGTGTTGTCTGCATCGTGCTTACAGCGCGTGCAGAGGCTTGCCCGCGAGGGCCAGGAAGGCCTCGCCGAGCGCCTCGTTCTGCGTGGGGTGTGCGTGGATGAGCGGTGCGATGTCCTCCGGGTATGCCTCCCAGTTGACTGCGAGCTGACCCTCTGCGATGAGTTCACCGACGCGAGCGCCGATCATGTGCACACCGATGACGGGACCGTCGTTGACGCGGACGACCTTGACGAGTCCGCTCGTGCCGATGATCTCGCTCTTGCCGTTGCCGGCGAGGTTGTAGTCGTACGCCGTGATCTTGTCGGCACCGTACTGCTCGGCCGCCTTGGCCTCGCTGAGGCCGACCGATGCAACCTCCGGGTCGCAGTAGGTGACCTTGGGGATGTTGACGTCGGGGATGATGACCGGGTTCAGGCCGGCCAGTTCCTCCGCGACGAAGATGCCCTGCTGGAAACCGCGGTGCGCGAGCTGCAGGCCGGGGACGATGTCGCCGACGGCGTACACGCCGGGGATGTTCGTCTCGAGGCGGTCGTTCGTGGGGACGAAGCCGCGGTCGAGCGTGACGCCGACCTCTTCGAAGCCCATGTTGGCGGTGGACGGGCCGCGGCCGACGGCGACGAGCATAAGATCTGCGTCGAAGGTCTTGCCGTCTTCGAGCGTGATGTGCACGCCCTCGTCGTCCTGCGTGACGCCCTGGAAGCGCACACCGAGCGAGAACTCGATGCCGCGCTTGCGGAACGCGCGCTCGAGGAGCTTCGAGATGGCCTCGTCCTCGTTGGGGACGAGGTGGGGGAGCGCCTCGATGATGACGACCTCTGCGCCGAAGGACTTCCAGACGCTTGCGAACTCGACGCCGATGACGCCGCCGCCGAGGACGGCGACCTTCTTCGGGATGAAGTCGAGGCCGAGGGCCTGCTCGCTCGTGATGACCTTGCCGCCGATCTCGAGACCGGGGAGCGAGCGGCTGTAGGAGCCGGTGGCGAGGATGATGTTCTTGCCGACGATCGTGTCGTCGCCCACCTGGACGGTCGTGGGGGAGGTCAGGCGGCCTTCGCCCTCGATCGTGGTGATGCCGCGGGTCTTGACGAGGCCCTGGAGTCCCTTGTACTTCTTGGCGACGATGCCTTCACGGTACGAGGTGACGCCGGCGATGTCGACGCCGTCGAACGTGGTGTTGACGCCGTACTTGGACGACTCACGCGAGACGTCTGCGACCTCTGCAGCGTGCAGCAGGGCCTTGGTGGGGATGCAGCCGCGGTGCAGACACGTTCCACCGACCTTGTCCTTCTCGATGAGACCGACGCTGAAGCCCAGCTCGCTTGCGCGAATCGCAGCGGCATAACCACCGCTTCCGCCGCCGAGGACTACCAGGTCAAATTTCTGCTCGGACACTCCGTTTGCTCCTTGTATCTGTGCTTCGTGGGCGTTTGGCAACCGTCTGGGTGTGGGCGGTGTCGTGGCAAGTCGAGTTGCCCCTATGACCTTACTACGCGCGGGAAAAGTCCTCGGCCATAGCCAGGAGTGTCCGCACGGCGACACCCGTCGGACCCTTGGTCGTGAAGCCGGACGGTCCGTCGGAGCGGTCACCGGTTCCGGCGATGTCGAGGTGCGCCCACGGGATGCGGGTGTCGTCCTCGTCCGAGCGCGTTCCGACGAACTCCTGGAGGAACACCCCGGCGATGAGTGCGCCGGCGGCGGTGTTGCCAGGCTTGACGTTCGCGATGTCGGCGATGTCCGAGGAGATGACCTCGCGGAGCTCGGGGGGAAGGGGCATGGGCCAGAGCTGTTCGCCCGTCGCCTCGCCTGTTGTGATGAGGTCCGTCACGAGGTCGACGTCGCCCATCACGGCCGTGTAGGTCCGGCCGAGGGCGACGACGGCCGCCCCGGTGAGCGTCGCGACGTCGATGATGGCGTCCGGGTGCTCCTCGCTCGCGGCGACGAGGCCGTCTGCGAGGACCAGGCGGCCCTCCGCATCGGTGTTGAGGACTTCGACGGTGCGTCCGCCGCGGATGGTGAGGACGTCGTTCGGGCGGATCGCGGTGCCGGATGGGAGGTTCTCGGCGAGGCAGAGCCACGCCGTCACGCGGACGGGCAGTCGGAGTTCGGCGACGGCTTTGAGCACGGCGAGCACGGTGGCGGCGCCGAGCATGTCGTACTTCATGCCCACCATCGAGGTCGGCGGCTTGAGGGAGAGTCCGCCGCTGTCGAAGGTGATGCCCTTGCCGACGAGCGCGAGGTGCGTTTCGGCGCCCTCCGGGCTGTAGGCGAGTTTGACCAGGCGGGGGAGGCGGGAGGATCCCTGACCGACGCCGAGGATGCCGCCGAAGCCGTCGGCTTCGAGAGCGTGTTCGTCCCACACGGTCACCTCGACGGGGAGGTCGGCGACGGCGGCCTGCGCTGCCTCGGCGAAGCTCTCCGGGAACAGGTCGAGCGGGGAGGTGTTGCCGAGGTCCTTGACGAGGGCGATGGCCGATGCCACAGCGACTGCGTGCTCGGTGCCGACCTCGAACTCCTCAGGGACCACAACGGTGATCTGCGACACCGCGTCCTTGGGGGTGGGGGAGCCGGTGCCCTTGGAGGCCGTGAACCGGTACGTGCCGAGGGCTGCGCCCTCAAGGGCCGCCTCGGCCTCGTCCGAGCCGGGGAAGGGGATCGCGATGACCACGTGCGCGGACCCGGCGAGCTTGCGGGTGGCTGCGCCTGCAGCACGGCGGACGGCGTCGGCGTCGTAGACCTTGCCGAGTCCGATGACGGCGATCGCGGTGCTCGCGCCGATCGTGTCCGGGAGGCGGACCAGCTCATCGGCCGCGCCCGTGACACCGATGACGTCGAGCTGGTCCGTGATGGAGGCGTACGCGTCGGGGGCGAGCAGTGTGGGCCCGTCCGGGCCGGACGTCGCTCCGATCACAAGCACATCGGCTTCGATCTCCTCGGCCGGCGTGGACAGGACCTGGAGCGTTGGAAGCGTCATGACTCCATCGTATGCGCGGGTCGGCGAGGACGCCGTGGCTCGGCCGGTGTGTTCGCTCTCGGCTGTTGTCCGACCGCGGTCGGCTCTCCGACGCGCCTTTAGAGTTGAAACATGCAGAAGCCAGAAGACCTCTACGAGGTGCACCCCGAGATCGATGTCCCCATCGGTCTCCACCTCATCGCGGGCCTGACGGGTTTCTCCGACGCCGGCGGAGCCGTCGGTCAGCTGACGGAGTACCTGGGCGACGTGCTGGACACCACGGTCGTGGCGGAGTTCGACGTCGACACCCTGCTCGACTATCGCGCACGCCGTCCGATCATCTACTTCGACCAGGATCACCTGACGGACTACCGTCCGGCGACGCTGACGCTCTCGCTCGCACGCGATGAACTCGGTACGCCGTTCCTCCTGCTCACGGGTTTCGAACCGGACTTCCAGTGGGAGCGGTTCATCGCCGCAGTGCTCCAGCTCGTCGACCGCTTCAAGGTCGCGAGCACGACGTGGGTGCACGCCATCCCGATGCCCGTCCCGCACACCCGTCCGATCGGGGTGACGGTGAGCGGCAACCGTTTCGACCTCATCGAGTCCATGTCGGTCTGGCGTCCGCACACGCAGGTCCCCTCCAACGTGTTGCACCTCTTGGAGTTCCGACTGTTCCAGCGCGGCGACAGCGTCACCGGGTTCGTCCTGCTCATCCCGCACTACCTCGCCGACACGGAGTTCCCGGCGGCGGCGGTCCTCTCCATCGAGAGCTTGAGCGCAGCGACGGGGCTCATCTTCCCGACCGATCAGCTGCGCGAGGACGGACGCGAGTTCCTCGCGAAGATCGATGAGCAGGTTGCGTCGAATCACGAGCTCGGCAAGCTCGTCGGCACGCTCGAGGAGCGGTACGACGCGTACATGGAGGACAACACGCCTCGATCGCCGTTGACGGACGAGAGCGGTGAGCTGCCGACGGCGGACGAGATCGCCGCCGAGCTGGAGAAGTTCCTCGCGACGCGTCGTCACGGCGAGGACGGCCTCCCCGGTCTGTAACCGCTCACGGGCGGCTGGCGCTCGTTGACTACGCTGGAGTGATGCAGGGTCGACGCGTCAGATGGTGGGTCTTCGGCGTCGGCGCGTTCGCCTATCTGATCACGATCATGCAGCGATCGACCCTCGGCGTCGCCGCGGTCGATGCGAGCGAACGGTTCCACGTCGACGCAGCAGCACTGTCGACGCTCGCGGTCGCGCAGCTCGCCGTGTACGCGGCGATGCAGGTCCCCGTCGGCGTCCTGATCGACCGGCTGGGGCCGAAGCGGCTCATCATGGGCGGCCTCGCGGTCGTCACGATCGGTCAGGTGGTGCTCGCGCTCGCGCACGAACTCCCGCTCGCAGTCGTCGGCAGGATGCTCGTCGGTCTCGGCGACGCGGCGGTGTTCACCTCCGTATTACGTCTCGTGAACTCCTGGTTCCCGCCCAAGCAGGTCCCCATCGCCTCGCAGTGGGTCGGCAACCTCGGGCAGATCGGCCAGGTGCTCTCTGCGGTGCCGTTCTCGTTCGTGCTGCACCGTCTGGGCTGGGAGACCGCGTTCCTTTCCGCCTCCGGACTCGTGGTCTTCGCGCTCGTGTGCGTCCTGATCGTGATCGCCGATCGGCCGGCGGGTTCAGCCGAGCCGCCGAGGCCGGCGACCTGGGGCGATGTCGTGGGGGACGTCGTGCGGAGCTTCAAGCATCCCGGCACCCGGCTCGGCTTCTGGTCCCACTTCGTGACGCAGTCCTCCGGGACCGTGTTGACGCTCCTCTGGGGCTTCCCGTTTATGGTCTACGGCCTCGGCTATCCGCAGCCGCTCGCAGCCTCGTTGCTCATCGTCATCGTCGTGGCCGGCATGATCTCGGGCCCCGTGATCGGTGTCCTGTCCGCACGGTTCCCGTACCGTCGCAGCAATCTCGTGCTGCTCATCGTCAGTGTGATGGGACTCGCGTGGGCGGTTGTGCTGCTGTGGCCGGGGACGCCGCCCATGTGGCTCGTGATCGTGCTCTTCGTCATCGTCGGCGTCGGCGGTCCAGGCTCGCTTATCGGCTTCGACTTCGCGCGGACGTTCAATCCGCTGCGCAGTCTGGGTGGCGCGAACGGGATCGTCAACGTCGGTGGTTTCCTGGCGAGCTTCGTGATCATGTTCCTCATCGGCGTGATCATCGACGCCCTCTCCGGTGGGCGCGCCGACTATTCGGTCGCGAACTTCAAGGTCGCCTTCACGGTCCAGTACCTCGTCATCGGCACCGGCGTCGTGATGCTCCTGCTCGCGCGCTCGAAGGCGCGGCGTCGCATGACAGAGGAGGAGGGGATCGCCGTCGGTCCGCTCTGGATCGCGCTCCGCAACCGCCTGAGTCGGAAGCGCCGCTGAGCCGGCCGTTCCCACGTGAACCTTGGCTTCGGCTGAGCGCGCTATAATGGTGATCGGACCCGTTCACTTCTCGGAATGTCGGCAGCCTTATTTGGGTTGTACTTCACCAGGACTTGACATGGGTCCTCGTAATGTCCGAAATCAACGGACCATCGGGGAATGGGCGCAGTCCCATTCCACTCCCGAACAGGAAGGTGCAGGTATGGCCACCAAGACCGCTCGCGCCGACGCCACCGAGGCGCCAGCAGACGAGATCACGGAGCCCCGCGCCACCACGGCCCGGAGCACCAAGACCACAACCGCCAGGAAGACGGCCGTCAAGGCTGCTCCTGCCAAGACGAAGGCCAAGGCCGGCTCAGGCGCCGCAGACGAGGTCGAAGACGAAGAGGGCGACGACGACGCCACCGATCTCGTCGCCGAGGTCGTCACCGCCGCAACCGACGGCGATGACAGCGTGGACGCGACCGAGGAGGACGAGGACACCAAGTCCGTCCCCGAGATCACGCTGCCGACCGACGCGCTCGTCCTCTCAAACAGCGACGACGACGAGATCCCCGTGTACTCCGCGGCGATCACCGGCGCCACGGCCGACCCGGTCAAGGACTACCTGAAGCAGATCGGTAAAGTCGCGCTGCTGAACGCGGCCGAAGAGGTCGAGCTCGCCATGCGCATCGAGGCCGGTCTCTTCGCGGAAGACAAGCTCTCCGCCCTGACCGACATCGAGAAGCGGTCGCAGGCCGGCCGTGAGCTGCAGTGGGTCGCGAAGGACGGCGCCCGCGCCAAGAGCCACCTGCTGGGCGCGAACCTCCGCCTCGTCGTGTCGCTCGCGAAGCGCTACACGGGTCGTGGCATGCAGTTCCTCGACCTCATCCAGGAGGGCAACCTGGGCCTCATCCGTGCCGTCGAGAAGTTCGACTACACCAAGGGCTTCAAGTTCTCCACCTACGCGACGTGGTGGATCCGTCAGGCCATCACACGCGCCATGGCGGACCAGGCGCGGACCATCCGCATCCCGGTCCACATGGTCGAGGTCATCAACAAGCTCGCCCGCGTGCAGCGTCAGATGCTCCAGGACCTGGGTCGCGAACCCACGCCGGAAGAGCTCAGCCGCGAACTCGACATGACCCCTGAGAAGGTCATCGAGGTGCAGAAGTACGGTCGAGAGCCCATCTCACTGCACACGCCGCTCGGCGAGGACGGCGACAGCGAGTTCGGTGACCTCATCGAGGACACCGAGGCCGTCGTCCCGGCCGACGCCGTGAGCTTCACCATGCTGCAGAAGCAGCTCGAGTCGCTCCTCGACTCCCTGTCCGAGCGCGAAGCCGGTGTCATCCGGATGCGCTTCGGCCTCGGAGACGGCATGCCGAAGACGCTCGACCAGATCGGCGACACCTTCGGCGTGACGCGTGAGCGCATTCGTCAGATCGAGTCCAAGACGATGGCGAAGCTGCGCCACCCGAGCCGGTCGCAGTCCCTTCGCGACTACCTCGAGTAGGCCCGTGCGCTACGCCCCGGCGATCCTCGTCGGTCGGCTCGTCAGAACCCTCGCTCGGCTGCGCAAGCCGGGCGGGGGCTCTGCCGTACCCGGCCTCGTTGTGAACAGACTCGCCCCAGGATTCCTCCCGCGCACGCTCAACTCCTTCCCTCGTGGTCTGGTGATCGTGAGCGGGTCGAGTGGCAAGTCCACCACCACCAAGATGCTCGTCGCGATCCTCCGCGAGCACGGCGTCTCGGTCTTCACGAACCCGTCCACGGCGAACATCAGCCAGGGGCTCACCTCGGCATTGCTCGAACGAGCGGACCTGAGCGGCCGTATCGACGCTGAGCTAGGGGTGCTGGAGATGGATGAGGGTCACGGGGCTCTCATCGCGCCGCAGCTGTCACCGGAGCACGTGATCCTGACGAACGTCTCGGTCGATCAGATCGACCGGTTCCACGATTCCGCGATGGTCCAGCGGATGCTGGACACGATTGCGGCGCGTTCCACCGGCTCGCTCGTCCTGAACGGCGACGATGCGCTCGTGGACACGCTTGCGCAGGACTCCGGCGCACGCCGTGAACGGTACGGCGTCTCTCCCGAGGTCCTGGCGGCCAGTCCGCGCGGACTCGGGTACACCGAGACGAGCGCCGTCCGGGTCGACCCGGCACTCGGCACCGTGGTGCAGACGCTCTCCGGCACGGCCACCACGATCGTGCACCGCGGCGAACCGTTGGAGATCACACTCCCCGCCCGCGGCGTCCACTACGCGGTCGACGCGGCGACGGCCATCGCCGGGGCCGCATCGATCCTCGCGGACGAGTTCGATCCTGAACGGGCCGCCTCGGCGTTCCGCACGCTCTCGCCCGTGTTCGGCCGGGGCGAGGTCACGACCGTCCGCGGACACGAGGTGGAGTTCGTCCTCGTGCAGAACCCGGCGAGCTTTCAGCTCAACGTCGACAGCCTGGAACCGGACACGGAGCAGATCCTGTTCGCGATCGGCAGTGACGTGCGGGACCCGTCCTACCTGTGGCCCGTCGACACCGCTCGGCTCGGCCGGGTCGCGATCGTCTCCGGTCTGAAGGCATGGGAGGCCGCCCTGCAGCTCGGCTACGACGGCGTCGAGATCGACCGGGTGGTTCCGGACCTCGCTGAGGCGCTCGATGCGTTCTTCGCGCTGCCGGCTCCATCGCACGGGCGCAAGACGGTTGTGTTCACCGCAGACTCGATGCGGAAGACCAGAGCCCACCTCGGACTCACCTCGAGCGAACAGGACGCAGTATGACCACGATCGCGATCGCATCGCTCCTGCCGACCCGACTGAACGCCAACGGCGACGCCGAGAACGCGGCCGTGCTCGCGGTCCGTGCTCGATGGCGGGGCCATGACGCGTCCGTGATCGCGGCGAACGCGCCGACCGAGTTGCCGGAGGACGTCCACGCCATCGTCGTGGGTTCGTGCGACGATCCGTCGCTCGCCGCGACGCTCGGAGCACTCCTGCCGTTCCGAGCGCGTCTCATCGCCGCCGTCGAGGCCGGAGTCCCCATCGTCGCGGTCGCGAACGGCTGGAAGCTCCTCACCGAGCGGGTCGAGATGACTCGCGGCGAGTGGGTCGAGGGCCTCGGCATCGTCTCAGGGGAGTCTCCGCTGCGCGAACGGCGATCGAGCGACGATCTGGTGGTCGACGTGCTCCCCGACGGGCAGCTCCCCGCTGGGACGCGTCTCGTTGGTTACGAGAACCACGCGCGGGACTTCACGCCAGGTGTCGGTGTGGCGCCGCTCGGCAGGACCGTACACGGCCGTGGGAACGGCAACGGCTCCGAGGGCGCGATCGTCGGTGCGTTCATCGGAACGCACCTGCACGGCCCGGTGCTCGCGAAGAACCCGGTGCTCGCCGATCACGTGCTCGCGCAGGCGCTCGTCCTCGCGGGCGGCGCGCACGACGGTGCGCAGGTGAGTGACGCGCGTCTCGATGCACTCGACGCGTATGCGGCACACGCGCGCGATCAGATCGTGGCATCGCTCTCGCACTGACGCGCACTCTGCTTCGGATCGCCCCTCTGCCGAGTACTGCTCGCGCGGTGGGGCGATCCTGCTCGTTAACCCAGAGATCCGCGAGTGGCATGGAGCCACTCGCGGATCGGAGGTTGGGGGAGAGGTCTAGGCGCGCTGTTCCTCGAAGAGGCGGCTGGACTCGTCGTGCCACGACGTGGCGACCTGAGTCAGCTTCTCCTGGTACTTCTTTCCGTGGTGGGCGCAGAACAGCAGCTCGCCGCTGTTCATCTCCACACGGATGTACGCCTGCGCCCCGCACAGGTCGCAACGATCTGCTGCGGTCAGATGCTGGGCGTCGAGGTCACTGGCCGGACTCTCTGTGGCTGTCTGTGACATGTGCTCCTCCTGACACTTTGCGGCTACGAACTTCGTAGTACACATGTAACCACGCGTTCCCGGCATTGCTGCCCCATTCCGCGTGTATTTCGCTTTACGCGTAGATATTCGCAGCAGAGTGTCATCCTGGATGGGTCGGTGGCTCAGGTTACGCTGAAGACGTGAGCAGCGACTACTCCGCACGGCATCTCTCCGTCCTCGAAGGCCTCGAGGCGGTCCGCAAGCGTCCCGGCATGTACATCGGTTCCACCGACTCCCGCGGACTGATGCACTGCCTCTGGGAGATCATCGACAACTCGGTCGACGAGGCGCTCGGCGGACACGGCGACGAAATCGAAGTCATCCTGCACGCGGATGGCAGCGTCGAGGTGCGTGACCACGCGCGTGGCATCCCGGTCGACATCGAGCCGAAGACCGGACTGTCGGGCGTCGAAGTCGTCTTCACGAAGCTGCACGCGGGCGGGAAGTTCGGCGGCGGCTCCTACGCCGCGTCCGGTGGTCTGCACGGTGTCGGCGCCTCGGTGGTGAACGCACTCTCCGAGCGTCTCGACGTGGAGGTCGACCGCGGTGGCAAGACATACGCGATGTCGTTCCACCGGGGAGAGCCGGGCAACTTCGCGGACACCGGTGCCCCCACACCGGATGCGCCGTTCACGCCGTTCGAGAACCAGAGTGAGCTCCGCGTGATCGGGAAGGTCGCCAAGGGCGTCACCGGCACGCGCATCCGCTACTGGGCCGACCGTCAGATCTTCACCAAGGGCACGCACTTCCAGGCGGAGGAACTCCTCGGTCGTGCGCGTCAGACCGCGTTCCTCATCAAGGGCCTCGGGATCACGATCCGCGACGAGACCGGTGAGACGCCCATCGAGACGCCGTACCGGTACGACGGCGGCATCTCGGAGTTCGTCGACTATCTCGCAACGGACACCCCCATCACGGACACCTGGCGTTTGACGGGAACCGGGACGTTCAAGGAGACCGTCCCCGTCCTGTCGCCCGGCGGCGCGATGATCGCCACCGAGGTCGAGCGTGAGGCTGAGGTCGACATCGCGCTCCGATGGGGCACCGGCTATGAGACCGTCTCCCGCAGCTTCGTCAACATCATCGCAACGCCGAAGGGTGGGACGCACCAACTCGGGTTCGACCAGGGCATGCTGCGATTCCTGCGTGGGCAGGTCGAGCAGAATGCCAGGCGACTGAAGGTCGGTTCGGACAAGCTCGAGAAGGACGACGTGCTCGCTGGGCTCACCACCGTGTTGACGGTGCGCCTGCAGGAGCCGCAGTTCGAGGGTCAGACCAAGGAGATCCTCGGTACGCCTGCCGTGCGAGCCATCGTCGCCAACGTCGTCCAGAGCGCGCTCAAGGAACGGTTCGCGTCCACGAAGCGCGACGACAAGGCGCAGACGGCGCTCGTCCTCGAGAAGATCGTCGCAGAGATGAAGTCGCGCATCTCGGCCCGCACGCACAAGGAGACCCAGCGTCGCAAGAACGCGTTGGAGAACTCCTCGTTGCCGGCCAAGCTCGTCGACTGCCGCTCCGGCGACCTCGAGTCGAGCGAACTGTTCATCGTCGAGGGCGACTCCGCGCTCGGGACGGCGAAGGTCGCGCGTGACAGCTCGTACCAGGCACTCCTGCCCATTCGGGGCAAGATCCTGAACGTGCAGAAGGCGTCCGTCTCCGACATGCTCTCCAATGCGGAGTGCGCGTCCATCATCCAGGTCATCGGCGCCGGTTCCGGCCGCTCCTTCGACCTCGAAGCCGCACGCTACGGCAAGATCATCCTCATGTCCGACGCCGATGTCGATGGCGCGCACATCCGCACACTGCTGCTGACGCTCTTCTTCCGGTACATGCGGCCGATGATCGAAGCCGGCCGTGTGTTCGCGGCCGTGCCGCCGTTGCACCGCGTGGTCGCGATCAATCCCGGCTCGAAGCCGAACGAGACCATCTACACCTACTCCGAGGCGGAGCTCCAGGGGGTGCTCGCCGGCCTCAAACGGACGAACCGCAAGTACCAGGAGCCGATCCAGCGGTACAAGGGACTCGGTGAGATGGATGCGGATCAGCTCGCGAACACCACGATGGATCGCCGTGCGCGCACGCTGCGTCGAGTGAACGTGAAGGATGCGGAGATGGCCGGGAAAGTCTTCGAGCTCCTGATGGGCAACGACGTCGCCCCGCGCAAGGAGTTCATCATCGACAGTTCCGACCAGCTCTCCCGGGAGAGTATCGACGTCTAGGTGCATCAGAGCACGCTGAACGGTCCGGTGACGGGTCTTCAGCGGTGCCGTGTGAGTCCGTGAGCCGGGTCTCAGCGGTTCGGTTCGCTACGATCACGTGATGCCTGACGGAAACGAAACGCTTGTACACGTGACGCACGATGCGCCTTGGCTTCCGCCTGGTAGCCACGCTGACGTCGTGCGGAGCGACACCCCGCCGCACCCGATGTGTGTCGTCCGGCTGCTGCTGCGCGATGCAGATCGTGTCTTCTGCGTTCCGCGTACCGACGGCAGACTGGATCTTCCGATGAAGCCCACAGCTGTCACTGACCATGATGGTCGAGCTGCCATCCACTCACTCGTTGAATCGGTCGTTGGTAAAGACGCGACCGTGCGGTTCATCGGTGCGGTGCGCAACGTCGTTGACGCACCCGAGGCTGACTACGCGTGGCCGACGCCGCTCGCGCATTTCGGTGTGTGGGTGAGTGGCGGGACTCCGCGCATCGATGGGACTTGGGTGGACATCCAGGACGAGCTGTCACCAGTCCGCGACAGGCACTGGTACCCGTTGTCGGTGTGAAGGTCCAAAAGTGACCATTCTCCGCACGAAGGACAATCCGTCGCCCGCTTGCAACCGGAGAAGCGGACGCTTCCTGTCTCCTCAGTGTCGCTCTTCGGAGGTTTCGGTTTCCACAGAATGCTCGAATACCTGTTCGGAAAGATGCCCATCTGGTATTCTTGATGTGTGGACATTCCTTCGAACGCAGATCAGGTCGCGGAGCTCATCACGAGCCTCGGTGATCAGATCGTGGTCGAGCAGCGGGGGATCGCTGCGGCTGAGGCTCGGATCGCCTCGTTGTTCGCGCAGGCTGCCCAGGTGGCCGATCTGACGGCTCAGACGGTGATCCCCGCCGGGACGTCACCTGGCCGCGCCAGGGAGTTGGCGCGGTTGTCGTTGCAGGCGGAGTTGTCCGCTGCCACGCGGGTACCTGAGCGCACGATCGTGCAGCGCATCAGTGAGGCCGAGGTGTTGGTGGGGCAGTTGCCCTGCACCTTGGCTGCGTTGGCTGCAGGCGAGATCTCGGCCGGTCATGCGCGGGTCATCGTCGATCAGGTGGGTGACGTGGCTGCCGCTGATCGTGCGGCGTTCGAAGCGCGGGTGTTGCCGCTGGCGAGAGTTCAGACGGCAGCGCAGCTGCGGCAGGCGGCCAGACGGTTGCGGGAGAAGATGCATCCGCGGACGATAGTTGCACGCCATCTCGCAGCACGGCAAGAACGCCATGTCACATTGACTCCGGCGGTTGACGGGATGTCATGGCTGTCGATCCTCACAACCGCGCCGATCGCGAGTGCCGCGTTCGGACGCCTCGAAGCCCTCACCGCAGATGCACGTGCCGCGTGCGATGGTCGCACGCGCGGCCAATTGATGACAGACCACGCCCAAAACCTCCTGCTGTTCGGATGCACCGACGGCTCTGGAGCCCTCCGCGGCGAGGTGGCTCGGGTGCAGGCTCAAGTGCACGCTCTGGTGCAGAAGAACATGCAGAAACCCGAGCAGGCGTTGTCTGTGTGCGCTTCGGCTGGTCAGCCCTCGACCTCAACCCTCGACTTCGATGAAATGCCGGTCTGGGGCGCCACTTCGTCCCGGACCGCTGACCGAGCGCTCAAGGGCTCCGGTGGCGGCGACCACACCGACGGAAGCGATCCCGCGACCGGCGTCGCGACGAGCGGTCCGGCAGCAGGTCAGCATCCCGTGACGCTACCCGAGATCGAGGAGATCACTCGACGGATCGTGCCGACGGTGCACATCACGGTGCCGGTGCTCACGTTGCTCGGACATGGTGACCAGCCGGGATCGCTCGAAGGGTATGGCCCGATCGATCCTGAAACCGCCGCTCGGCTGACGGCGAATGCGAAATCGTTCACCCGAATCCTCACCCATCCGGAAACCGGGGCTGTGCTGTCCGTCGGGCGAGACCGATACAAGCCACCACCGGATCTCAAACGGGCGTTGATGATCCGAGACACGCACTGCCGGGCGCCGGGATGCACCCGTCCGGCAAGGCGTTGTGATCTCGACCATACGATCGCGTGGTCCGCAGGGGGAGAGACGTCAGTGGAGAATCTCGCCCACCTGTGTCCGAAGCATCATCACCTCAAGCACGACACCACTTGGACGTTGAAGCACGATTCCGGTGGGGTCCTCCATTGGATCTCTCCCAGTGGCCGGCAGTTCACCACCGAACCAGATCCGCCGGACTGGTGTCCGCTCGAACCGCGTCCTGGTGGGGCCGTTCATCGCGAACCCCACTGGGATGATGACTCTGACGGCTCAGCAATTGCGGTGTGATCTGGTTGTTGGGTGTGATGGGGTGGACCCTTCGACAAGCTCAGGGACCGGCGGCGTGGCCCTTCGACAGGCTCAGGGACCGGCGGTGTGGCCCTTCGACAGACTCAGGGACCGGTGGGAAGCTACTCCACAGGAGGAGCGGCTGCCACTGGGGGAGCGATCGCACCGGCGATGAAGCCGATCGGTCCGTCCACGACCTGCCCAGAGGCGTCACGCTTCGCGCCCGACTCCGGCAGCACCCGAGGAGAACCATCCACGCCGATCGCGTGAGCGGGCGCCGTGCCGACCCACGCGACGGAGAGCTGATCCTCGCCCTTCAGGAATCGCTGTGCGCGGACACCGCCCGTCGCACGACCCTTCGGCGGGAACTCGGTGAAGTCCGACACCTTCGCACTGCCGGCATCCGTACCGGCGAGCGTCAGCGAACTCGTCGCAACCGTCGCCACAATGACGTCGTCGATGGACTCGACCGCGCTGAACGAGATCACCTTGGCCTTCGCTCCGAGGTTGATGCCGGCCATACCGCCGGCCGGGCGTCCCTGTGGACGCACGGCGGACGCCGGGAATCGCAGCAACTGCGCGTCGGACGCGACAAAGACCAACTCGGCGTCGTCGGTGGTCTGCGCCGCACCGACGACATGATCACCGGGCTTCAGCCCGATGAGCTCGAAGTCCGGCTTGTTCGGCCAGTCGCCAGGGGTGACGCGTTTTACGATGCCGCTGAGCGTTCCGAGGGCGATCGCATCGTTCGAGGTGAGCGAGACGATCGCGAGCACACGCTCATCGCGGTTCGGCAACGACAGGTACTCGCCGATCTTCACCCCGGCGGCGAGCTGCACGGACGCGGTCGGAACCACCGGCAGGTCGACGGGCGTGAACCGGATGAGCCGGCCGAGGCTCGTCACCGCTCCGAGTTCCGTGCGGCTCGTCGTGTCGATCGTGCTGAGGATCGCGTCGTGCTTGCTCCGGCGGCCGTGACGCGGTTCAGGACCGTCCTCCGTCAGATCGACGCGCAGGATGCGACCGGTCGCACTCAGATACACGCGGCACGGCGCATCGGCCAGTTCGAGCACGGGCGCGGTCTTGCTGCGTGAATTCGCCGCGATGCTCGGCTTCGCGCTCGTCAACATCGTGCGGCGGGGCGTCCCGAAACGTTCGGCGATGTCCGCAAGCTCGTCGGAGACGACGACACGGATGCGGGCCTCGCTGCCGAGGAGTGCTTCGAGTTCGGCGATTTCGGCCTTGAGCTTGTCGCGCTCCGCCTCGAGCTCGATGCGCGAGAACTTCGTCAGGCGGCGCAGTCGGAGTTCGAGGATGTACTCGGCCTGCAGCTGCGACAGGTCGAAGACGTCGATCAATCGGACGCGGGCCTGCTCGGAGTCGTCACTCGCCCGGATGACCTGGATGACCTCGTCGATGTCGAGGATGGCAATGAGGAGGCCCTCGACGAGGTGGAGGCGTTCCTTGCGGCGGGCGAGACGGAACTTGCTGCGTCGCGTCACGACACTGATGCGGTGCGCGACGTACACCTGGAGCAGCTCGCGCAGCCCGAGGGTCTGCGGCTGGCCCTCCACGAGGGCGACGTTGTTGATGCTGAACGAGTCCTCGAGCGGCGTGTAACGGTAGAGCTGTTCAAGCACGGCCTCGGGGGAGAAACCGGTCTTGATCCCGATGACGAGGCGGAGCCCGTTCGTGCGGTCGGTGAGGTCGGTGACATCGGAGATGCCGCTGAGCTTCTTGTTGTTGACGCCGTCCTTGATCTTCTCGATGACCTTCTCCGGCCCGACGAGGTAGGGGAGCTCGGTGACGACTAGACCCGTCTTACGCGCGGTGATGCTCTCCACGGACACCTTGGCGCGGGTCTTGAACGCACCGCGGCCCGTCGAATAGGCATCGCGGATGCCGTCGAGACCCGCGATGGTGCCGCCCGAGGGCAGATCGGGACCCGGGACGTACTCCATGAGGTCTTCGAGGGTCGCGTTCGGGTGGGACAGCAGGTGCCGCGCAGCGCCGATGACCTCGACGAGGTTGTGCGGCGCCATGTTCGTCGCCATGCCGACCGCGATGCCGCTGGCACCGTTGACGAGGAGGTTCGGGAACGCTGCCGGCAGCACGGACGGCTGCATGAACTGGTTGTCGTAGTTGGGGACGAAATCCACGACGTCCTCGTCGAGGTCCTCGGTGAGCGCCATGGCCGTCGCGTCGAGGCGTGCCTCCGTGTATCGGGGGGCGGCCGGGCCGTCGTCGAGCGAGCCGAAGTTGCCGTGCCCGTCGATGAGCGGGACGCGGAGCGTGAACGGTTGGGCAAGGCGCACGAGCGCGTCATAGATGGCCGTGTCACCGTGCGGGTGCAGCTTTCCCATGACCTCGCCGACGACACGCGCCGACTTGACGTGGCCGCGATCCGGACGCAGCCCCATTTCCGTCATCTGGTACAAGATGCGCCGCTGCACCGGCTTGAGGCCGTCGCGCGCGTCCGGCAGGGCGCGCGCATAGATGACCGAGTACGCGTATTCGAGGAAGGAGGTCTGCATCTCGGACGAGACGTCGACGTCTTCAATCCGTTCGCCACTCGATTCAGGGGGCACGATCTGCTGTTTACGGGTCATTCCGGTGTCTCTGTGGGGTTGGGCTCTGGTGTTGGTGCTCGGCGCGGGCCGGACGGGTGGACGCACGGTGTGCGAGACTTGCCCCGATGACCACCATGCTACCGACGGTGAATCCGCACGCGCGGAGCCTTGCCGATGTGCTCCCCGATTGCCTCGCCTCCCTGACCGCTGCGGGAGGCACGACCCTTCCGAGGGTCGATCACGCGATCGTCATCCTGGTCGACGGACTCGGTGCGTCGAATCTGCGCGCCAGGGCTGCGTACGCGCGCTTCCTGGCGCCGAAGCTCACCTCGGCGTCGACGACCGTGTCCGTGTTCCCCTCGACGACGGCTGCGAACCTCGCGTCGCTCACAACGGGCGTCTGGCCGGGCGGGCACGGCCTCGTCAGCTATCGGGCCCGCGACCTCCGGAACGACCGGGTCGTGAATCAACTGAGCGGCTGGGACGACGGGATGCGCCCGGCCGAGTGGCAGCGTGTGCCGACGGTGTTCGAACGCGCGGCATCGCTCGGCGTCGCGGCGCACGTGGTCGGGCAGGAACGCTATCGTTCGTCCGGGTTCACCCACGCCGTCCTTCGCGGCGCCGAGTACCACGCCGGGAAGCGCATCGCCGACCGGCTCGATGTCGCGAGGCGCATCGTCTCACAGGCGACGACTCCGACACTCACGTATGTCTACGTGCCTGAACTCGATCAGACGGCGCACGAATACGGGTGGGAGTCGCCCAGATGGACGGCGCACTTCGAAGAACTAGACGGCGACGTCCGGAAGTGGGCGGAGCGCCTGCCTGCGCGCGTCGGAGCGTTCCTCACCGCCGATCACGGCGTCGTCGACGTCCCGGAGACCGGCCAGGTGCTCTTCGACCAGATCCCGGCGCTCGTCGACGGCGTGCGCCATGTCGGCGGCGAACCTCGATGCCTGCACCTCTACCAGGACGGCGAGGCGACTCCTGCGGATCGACTCGATCTCGCAGCACGCTGGAATGAGGCGGAGGGGCACCGATCCTGGATCCTCACGCGTGAGCAGGCGATCGACGCCGGTTGGTACGGTGAGGTCTCGCCAGAGGTGCTTCCGCGCATCGGCGACGTCATCGTGGCAGCCCGCAAGCGCATCGCCTATTACGACTCACGTCCGGCAGATCAGAGCTCACGGTCGATGATCGGGCAGCACGGATCGCTGACCGACGACGAACGCCGCATCCCGTTGATCCCGTTGGGCGCGTACTCGCGCTGAGACCCGCACCGGCGGGTGCGGGTCGAGAGGGCTAGACCGGGTCGTCGTCCGACTTCGCACCGAAGACGATCTCGTCCCACGACGGCATCGAAGCGCGTCCCTTGCGCTGTGCCTTGCCGTTGGTGGGCTGGGCCGGTTCCTCGGGCTCTGCTGCGCGCTGTTCGCGGGCGGCTTCGAACTCGGCCGTGTCGAACACGCCCGCGCCGAAGACCGAGCCGGTCTGAGGTGTCTGCCTCGTGTGCGGAGTGACGGGCGTCAGCGTGCCGGGCTCGTCGTCGACCGTCGGAGCGGATTCGCGCTCACCGCGACGCTTGCGCAGCGCCTCGAGGAGGTCTGCGGTCTGGTTCGGCTGCGAGGAAACCTCTGCCTCACGGTTGATGGCGGCCTGGGTCGCAGCCTTCGAGGAGGTGCCGCGTCCGAAGGGCGTCTCGGTCAGCGTCGAACCCTCCGGAGCCCGGAAGACTTCGGGAGTCGCGGAACGCAGCCCGTCCTTCGCCTCGCCGAGCGCGTCGCCGCGCAGTCCGTCGGTGAGGTCGTTGTCGATCGTGAACGCGCCGCTGTCGAAGCGGGAGGTGTCCGGACCGGAGTCGTTGAGGTCAACGGCGCGCAGGCGGGGGATGAGGCCGGCCGGCATGTCGCCCTGGCGGGAGAGCGTCGTCGCCTCGCTGCCGATGGGCGCGAGCGCGAGCTTCTTCGGCTCGAAGGCCCACCTGGCGTCGTGTTCGACCTGGTCGGCCGTGAAGGCGAGCTTCACGATCCAGCCGCCCTCCGCGTCCTTCCAACTCGTCCAGCGCTCACCCGTCGCCCCGAGGCGTTCGAGGCGAGCCCGGATGACGCTGCCGAACGTCGCGTCCGTGTCATCGCTCGTGCCGTCGGTGGTGGGGAGCACGGCAACACCGAGAGCGGTGCCGACGATGTGCTCGCGCTCGGCGATCACGGGACCCTCGAAGCGTTGTACGTATTCGAGCGATGCACCCGTCACCGCTGCGACGTCCTCGGCCGACAGGCCGCCGCGGATGTGCGCCTGCACCTCCCGAGGACTGATCTTGACGGCCGCGCCGGTCACCGGCCCGACGGGCTTGGCCCGACGGAGGTGGACGTGGAAGGAATCGTCGACGATGAGTCGGAACTCCTCTTCGTTCTGATTCGCCACGATCAGAGCTCCGAGCTCCGAGCCGACAACCTTCAAATCCTGCATGATGAATGCCTTTCAGCGCGCCACGTGATGTACCCACGTTCTCATGGATGACGGGCATATCCGGGGAATAGACCGGGCGTGCCGTCAGTTGCACGCAGAGGTTCCGCCACCCTGTGAAAATGCGGTTTGCAATTCATGCGGAACTGATGCAAACTGTGCCCGCCGATTTTGTTCCGGCGGCATCGAGAAGTGGATAGGCATGGCAACTGATTACGACGCTCCCCGCAAGACTGACGACGATTCCGAGTCGATCGAGGCCCTCAAGGAGCGCGTTCCAGACAAGCTGTCCGGAGTCGTCGACTCGGAGGATGCCGACAACCCCGGCGACTACAACCTGGGCGGGGCCGACCTCTCGGACCTCGACCTCGATGTGGTCGTCCTCCCGCCGCAAGCGGACGAGTTCACCTGTGTGAACTGCTTCCTCGTGAAGCACCGCTCGCAGCTCGATCACGAGACGAAGCTCGGCCCGATCTGCGCGGAGTGCGCAGCCTAGACGGCTTCCTTCGCAGTCGCGATCGCGGCGGCGAGACGATCCGGATACCGGGTCGACAACAACCAATACGGAGTGGGGTCGTCGTCGTCAACGACGGCGACCTTCACAACAGGCGACACCCATCCTCGGATGAGTAGCCAGGCGCGGGCATCCAGACGGGGCCCGCGTTGTTGTTTTGCGGCCTCCCCGTCGTATTCGACGGTCTCACCGAGACGCTCGACGGGGATCGACGCCCGACCGGCGCGCAGGATTCCGTTCTGCACCTCGATCCTCGGAGCGCCGAGCACGGCGATCCCGACGCACCCGGCGTAGAGGACCACCGCCCCGATGACCCCGACGATGAACGACACCGGGGCGAGGACGAGCATCGTCGCTGGAATGACCAGCGCGAGTGCGGCGAAGACCCAGATGCTGGGCCAGAGTGTTTCACGGTAGGGCTGCATGTATGCCTTGTCTCAGAGTTCTGCACTACCCTCGATTCGTGACCGAAAGCGTTGACGTACTCATTATCGCGCCGGAGATCCCCGGCTACGCACACCCGGGCGACGCCGGGGCCGATCTCCTGTCGAGCGAGACACTGACTCTCGAGCCCGGAGAACGTGCGCTCGTGGGCACTGGCGTGTCCATCGCCCTCCCTGACGGGTTCGCGGCGTTCGTCGTTCCTCGCAGCGGACTCGCAGCTAAGCACGGCATCACCGTGGTGAATTCACCCGGGACCGTCGATGCCGGCTACCGCGGCGAGATCAAGGTCACCCTGCTGAACACCGATCGGACCGAACCGTACTCCGTCACGGCCGGCGATCGCATCGCTCAGCTCATCATCATGCCGGTTGCTCGGGCGAGGTTCATCCCCGTCGAGAAGCTCCCGGGCAGCGACAGAGGGGCCGGCGGCTTCGGCTCGACCGGCACGGCGGCGTTCACGACGGACGCCGGACAGACAGGAGTCATGGCATGAGCGATCTCGAAGACCTTCCAGAGCTGGACACGGAGGCCGAACTGCCCGATGAGGACAAGTCGGCGCCGGAGGACCGCGAGAGCGAGGGCCCGTTCGATGAGAGCGAAGCCAACCCGGTCCGGCCATACATCGACCTCGGGGGAGTGAAGGTGCTCCCGCGCGAGGGCCTCAACCTCCGCCTCGAAGTCGAGGAGAGCACCAAGCGCGTGGTGGCCGTCGGTCTCGACTATGCGGGCTCGACGCTGCAGATCCAGCCGTTCGCGGCACCGCGGTCGACCGGTCTCTGGCACGAGACCCGTGCGCAGATCGCCGAGCAGATCGCCTCGCAGGGCGGCAAGGTCACGGAGAAGGACGGCGACTTCGGTCCGGAGCTCATCGCAGAGGTCCCGTCCGGCGGCGCAGCTGGCGCGAACGCGACGCACATCGCGCGCTTCATCGGCGTCGACGGCCCGCGCTGGTTCCTCCGCGGTGTCGTCGCGGGTGACGGAGCGGTGAAGCCGGAGTCCGCAGCGCTCGTCGACGACCTGTTCCGCAGCATCGTCGTCGTGCGCGGCAACACGCCCATGCCTCCGCGCGAGCTCATCCCGCTGCGGATGCCGACGGCGACCAGCGCGTAGGGCGAGCTGTGAGCACTTCTTCTCCAGGTGATGACGCCCGGCCGGAATCGGAGCAGGCGAAGCGGCCGGCGACGTTCGGCGATGCGCTGAGCCAGGCGGCACGCAGTTCCGGCCTCGCGCCGCTCGCCTCTGGTGACGCGCCGACGGGCAAGGCGCTGCTCTCGGCGATGGGCGGCATCCGCGGTCTCATCGAGGCGATCCTCCCAGGACTCGTCTTCCTGGTGGCGTACTCGCTCACCCGCGACCTCATCCCCTCGCTCATCGCGCCCGTGGTCATCGGCGTCGGATTCGCCATCGCCCGTCTGGTGCAGCGGCAGTCGCTCACCCAGGCGATTGGCGGACTCCTCGGCATCGCGCTCTCCGCCGTGCTCGCACTGTTCACCGGGCGCGCGGAGGACTACTACGTCCCCGGGTTCTGGACCAATGGCGGGTACGCCCTCGGACTGCTCGTCTCCGTGATGGTCGATTGGCCGATCATCGGCCTGATCGCCGGATACCTGCTCGGCGTCGGAACCACCTGGCGCACCCACCCGGGTCAGCGACGGGCCATGCGGTGGCTCACGCTCGTCTGGGCCGCGATGTTCATCGCCAGACTCGCGGTGCAGCTGCCTCTTTACTACAGCGGCAACGTCGACGCCCTCGGTGCGACGAGACTGCTCATGGGCATCCCGCTGTACGCCCCGCTCCTCGTGCTGACCTGGCTCGTCGTCAGGGCCGTGTTCCAGAAGCCGCAGGCGGAGAAGCAGGCGGACGAGCCGAAGCTGTGAAGCTGCTAGAATTGTCTTGACATCAAGATAGTTGCATGGCGCTCGGGCAGAGGTCCGAGCAGCACGGAGTTAGGTGAGCCTTGCTAGCCGCGGAGTGGTCCGCCGCAGCAAGATTGATCGCAGGGCACGTGTGCATCCGCCGGCGCCAATGAAGGAGAAGACATCATGTCTACGGTGAACAGCTTCGGGGCGAAAGACACCCTGACCGTCGGTGAGACCGACTACGAGATCTATCGCATCGACACGGTCGACGGCCACGAGAAGCTGCCGTTCAGCCTCAAGGTCCTGCTCGAGAACCTGCTCCGCACCGAGGACGGTGCGAACATCACCGATGCGCACATCCGTGCCCTCGGCGAGTGGGTCCCCACCGCCGAGCCGGACACCGAGATCCAGTTCACGCCGGCGCGCGTCGTGATGCAGGACTTCACCGGCGTGCCCTGCATCGTCGACCTCGCCACCATGCGCGAGGCCGTCGAGACCCTCGGCGGCGACGCCAACAAGATCAACCCGCTCGCACCGGCCGAGATGGTCATCGACCACTCCGTCATCGCCGACCTCTTCGGCACCGAGAACGCCCTCGAGCGCAACGTCGAGCTCGAGTACGAGCGCAACGGTGAGCGTTACCAGTTCCTCCGTTGGGGCCAGACCGCGTTCGACGACTTCAAGGTCGTCCCGCCGGGAACCGGCATCGTCCACCAGGTCAACATCGAGTACCTGGCCCGCGTCACCATGACCCGCGAGGTGGGCGGCGTGCTCCGCGCCTACCCGGACACCTGCGTCGGCACCGACTCGCACACCACGATGGTCAACGGCCTCGGCGTGCTCGGCTGGGGCGTCGGCGGCATCGAGGCAGAGGCGGCCATGCTCGGCCAGCCCGTCTCCATGCTCATCCCCAAGGTCGTCGGCTTCAAGCTGTCCGGCGCGATCCCCACCGGTGTGACCGCGACGGACGTCGTCCTCACCATCACGCAGATGCTGCGCAAGCACGGCGTCGTGGGCAAGTTCGTCGAGTTCTACGGTGCAGGCGTCGCCCAGGTGCCCCTCGCCAACCGCGCCACCATCGGCAACATGAGCCCCGAGTTCGGCTCCACCGCCGCGATGTTCCCCATCGACGACGTCACGCTCGACTACCTGCGCCTCACGGGCCGCAGCGACGAGCAGGTCGCCCTCGTCGAGGCGTACTCGAAGCAGCAGAAGCTCTGGCACGACCCGGAGACCGAGCCGGTCTTCAGCGAGTACCTCGAACTCGACCTCGCGACCGTCGTACCGTCCATCGCCGGCCCGAAGCGCCCGCAGGACCGCATCGAGCTGAGCGACGCGAAGTCGCAGTTCGAGCGCGACCTCAACGACTACGCACAGGTCGAGCACGACATCGTCGACCTCGTCGGCGCAGGTTCCTTCCCGGCTTCCGACCCGGCGGGAACCACGCCGCAGGACGAGGACGAGCACAACCACCACCACCACACGCACAAGAGCCACGCACCCACCACGGCCTCCAAGCCGACGGCTGTCTCGCTCTCCAGCGGTCAGGACTTCACGCTCGACCACGGTGCTGTCGCCATCGCTGCCATCACCTCGTGCACCAACACGTCGAACCCCTCCGTGATGCTCGCAGCCGGCCTCCTGGCCCGCAACGCCAGCCAGAAGGGCCTCAAGGCGAAGCCGTGGGTCAAGACCACGCTCGCCCCGGGTTCCAAGGTCGTCACCGACTACTACGAGAAGGCCGGCCTGACCGCCTACCTCGAGGACCTCGGCTTCTACACGGTCGGCTACGGCTGCACGACCTGCATCGGCAACTCCGGCCCGCTGCTCGAGGAGATCTCGACCGCCGTCCAGGACAACGACCTCGCCGTCACCGCGGTCCTCTCCGGAAACCGCAACTTCGAGGGTCGCATCAACCCCGACGTGAAGATGAACTACCTCGCGAGCCCGCCGCTCGTGATCGCCTACGCCCTCGCCGGTTCGATGAACTTCGACTTCGAGGTCGACGCGCTCGGACAGGACACCGACGGCAACGACGTCTTCCTCAAGGACATCTGGCCCGACGCGGCCGAGGTGCAGGACACCATCGACTCCTCCATCAACAAGGAGATGTTCACGCACGAGTACAACGGCGTGTTCGACGGCGACGAGCGCTGGCGTTCGCTCTCCACCCCGGAGGGCGCGACCTTCGAGTGGGACGAGAAGTCGACGTACGTGCGGAAGCCCCCGTACTTCGAGGGCATGACCATGGAGACCACGCCGGTCTCCGACATCGCCGGTGCACGCGTCCTCGCGAAGCTCGGCGACTCGGTCACGACCGACCACATCAGCCCGGCCGGCAACATCAAGGCCGACAGCCCGGCAGGTCGCTACCTCGACGAGCACGGTGTCGAGCGCAAGGATTACAACTCCTACGGCTCGCGTCGTGGTAACCACGAGGTCATGATCCGCGGCACCTTCGCGAACATCCGTCTGAAGAACCAGCTCCTCGACGGCGTCGAGGGCGGCTACACGCGTGACTTCACGCAGGCGGACGCTCCGCAGTCGTTCATCTACGACGCGTCGCAGAACTACCAGGCGGCAGGTACCCCCCTCGTCATCTTCGGTGGCAAGGAGTACGGCTCCGGTTCGTCCCGCGACTGGGCTGCGAAGGGCACGAGCCTCCTGGGCGTCAAGGCCGTCATCACGGAGAGCTTCGAGCGGATCCACCGCTCGAACCTCATCGGCATGGGCGTCGTCCCGCTGCAGTTCCCCGCAGGCGAGAGCTGGGCGTCGCTCGGCCTCGACGGCACCGAGGTCGTCTCGATCACCGGTATCGAGGAGCTCAACAACGGTGTGACCCCGAAGACGGTCAAGGTCGTCGCAGCGCCGAGCGAACACTCGCCGGCCGGCAAGGAGACCATCGAGTTCGACGCGGTCGTCCGTATCGACACGCCTGGTGAGGCCGACTACTACCGCAACGGCGGCATCCTCCAGTACGTGCTGCGGAGCCTCGTCTAAGCTGCACGCACCATCTCGAGGGCCGGATCCAGCGCCGCTGGGTCCGGCCCTCTGCCATTGCATCGCGCAGATCCGCTGACCGACCGGACGATGCGCATAACAGGTGAACGCGCACCGCGCCACGGGCATGCCCAGGCAGGGCGAACGCGTAGACTCGAACGAGGCCCAACGGCCATTCGGAAGGACGACAGCGTGACATTACTCGAGCAGGTGAACGGCCCTCGCGACCTCGACGGGCTGACCGTCGAGCAGCTCGAGCAGCTGGCATCGGAGATCCGCACGTTCCTCATCGAGAACGTCTCCCAGACAGGCGGCCACCTCGGGCCGAACCTCGGCGTCGTCGAGCTCACGATCGCGATGCACCGCGTGTTCCACTCGCCGCGTGACCCCATGGTGTTCGACACCGGTCACCAGTCGTACGTGCACAAGCTCCTCACCGGTCGGCAGGACTTCACCGGTCTGCGGACCCGCGGCGGGCTCGCGGGGTACCCCCAGCGGTCGGAGTCGGTGCACGACATCGTGGAGAGCTCTCACGCCTCCAGCTCGCTGAGCTGGGCCGACGGGATCTCGCGGGCGTTCCAGATGACCGGTCAGGACGACCGGCACGTGGTCGCGGTCGTCGGCGACGGTGCGCTCACGGGCGGCATGACGTGGGAAGCGCTCAACAACATCAGCGATGACAACACCCGAAACCTCGTCATCATCGTGAACGACAACGGCCGTTCGTACGCGCCGACGATCGGCGGCATGGCCCGCTTCCTGAGCGACGTCCGCACCCGAAACACCTATCGCAGCCTGCGGGAGACCAGCCAGCGCGCGTTCAGCTTCTTCGGGGCGCCGGGGCGCGCCCTCTACCGCGGTGTCCGCGGCGGCACCCACGGGTTCCTGTCCCGCCTGACGAACAACGAGGCTCTCTACTCCAACCTCGACATCAAGTACATCGGACCGGTCGACGGCCACGACGTCCGCGCCATGGAGGAAGCCCTCACCCAGGCCAAGAACTTCGGTGCGCCGGTCATCGTGCACACCATCACCGAGAAGGGCCGTGGCTACCAGCCTGCCCGCGACGACGCGGCCGACCAGTTCCATGCGGTCGGACGCATCGACCCGGAGACGGGCGAGCCGGTCGGATCCTCATCGAAGCCGTCCTGGACGAGCGTGTTCAGCGAGGAGATGGTCTCGATCGCCGACGACAACCAGCGGGTCGTCGGCATCACGGCAGCCATGCTGCGACCGGTCGGTCTGTACGACTTCGCCGAGAAGTACCCGGAGCGCGTCCACGACGTCGGCATCGCCGAGCAGCACGCCTTCACCTCGGCTGCCGGCCTCGCCTACGGCGGACTCCACCCCGTCGTCGCCGTCTACGCGACGTTCGTGAACCGCGCGTTCGACCAGCTCCTGATGGACGTCGCCCTGCACAAGGCCGGTGTCACGGTTGTGCTCGACCGCGCCGGCGTCACCGGCCCGGACGGCCCGAGCCATCACGGGATCTGGGACCTCGCCGTCCTGCAGGTCGTCCCCGGCATCCGGATCGCAGCGCCCAGAGACGGCGCGAGGCTCCGGGAGGAGCTGCGGGAAGCGGTGGCCGTCGATGACGCGCCGACCGTCATCCGGTTCCCGAAGGGCAACGCCGCGGCCGACATCGACGCCGTGGAGCGTCTGCACGACGGCGTCGACGTCCTGCGCCGTTCGGATCGTCACGACGTCCTGATCGTCGCGGTGGGGCCGATGGCGCCCATCGCCCTCGATGTGGCCGAGCGGCTCTCGCACCAGGGCATCGGCGCGACCGTGGTAGATCCGCGTTGGGTCGTTCCCGTGCCTGAGTCGATCATCAGCCTGTCGGCGCAGCACCGGCTCGTCATCACGATCGAGGACGGCATCCGAGTCGGCGGCGTCGGCACCCGCATCCGCCAGAGCCTCCGCGAGGCCGGTGTGGACACGGCCGTCGACGAGCTCGGTCTGCCGGACGAGTTCATCGACCATGCGACGCGTGAGCAGATCCTCGAGGACACCGGCCTCTCTGCGCAGCAGATCGCCCGCGACGTCGTCGCTCAGGTGCTCGGCTCGCGGATCCCGGTTGCCCGTCCGCTGCCCGAGGAGGCCGACGGCACGGTTCGCTACTCCACGACGGTCGAGCACTCCGAGTCGTCCCGGGACTAGGCAGCGCCGGTCAGGTGCCGCTCGTGTCAGCGATCGCGCCACCGATCGTGTATCGGAGCTCGACGGCGCCACTCGGGAAGCTCGTCGAATCCACGAGCCGGTAGCCCTGATCGATCCCACGGAGCGGGAGGAGCGGCTTCCCCGTGCCGAGGACGACCGGCATGAGTGTGAGCCACAGTTCGTCGAGGGCGTTCGCAGCGGCGAACTGGGCCGCAACGGGACCGCCGCCGACGATCCAGACGTCCTTGCCCTTGGCGGAGGCGTCGATTCTGCCGAGCAGCGCGCTCACGTCTCCTGAGACGAACGACACGTTCGCGCCGGCGATGGGTTCGAGCGCGCGAGTGGTGAGCACCCACACCGGCAGGTCGCCGTACGCCCAGGAATCGGCGTCGGTGCGCTGCATAAATTCGTACGTGGCCGATCCCATCACGAGCGCACCGATCCGGGCGAAGAACACGTCGTAGTGCTCCTGGAACTCCTCGAAGCCGAAGCGGAGGAGCCAATCGAGATCATCATCGGGTGTGGCGATGAAGCCGTCGATCGAGCCTGCGACGTAGTAGATCCTGCTGGTCATGCGCCGACGGTACCGGAGACCGCCGACACGAAGAGCAGCGGGCTGATGCAGCCGATCGCAAACGCTTGACCTGGAGTGCGCTCGAAGTCGTATCGTTGCGGACATGACCTCAACCGAACCCGCTGTCGTTGCAGGCGCCCAACAGGCGACAGAGGAGCGCTTCGCGATCTCCGACGTGGCCGAGCGCACAGGACTCAGTGTGCACACGCTGCGCTACTACGAGCGCACCGGGCTGATGCCGCGGCCCATCGACCGCGCATCGTCGACCCATCGGCGGTACTCGGAGTCCGACATCAACTGGGTGGTCTTCATCACCCGGCTGCGGTCGACCGGCATGCCGATCGCGCGCGTCCGCGACTACGCCGACCTTGCCAAACACGGGGACGACACCGCGGAAGCCCGGTTGGAGCTGCTGTTGCGCCACCGGATCGCGTTCGTCGCGAAGCTGGAGGACATGCAGCGGTCGCTCGAGGTCATCGACCACAAGATCACGATCTACACGGAACAGGTGGCACAACGATGAAGCACATCACACTCGGCGCGAACGGTCCGGACATCGGACGCATCGGCCTCGGCTGCATGGGGATGTCCGCGTTCTACACGGGAGCCGGGACCGACGACGTCGCATCGACGGCCACGATCCATCGTGCACTCGAACTCGGCGTCACCTTCTTCGACACCGCTGAGATCTACGGGCCCTACACCAACGAGGAACTCCTCGGGAAGGCGCTGGCCGGACGCCGCGACGAGGTCACCCTCGCGACGAAGTTCGGCACCATCCGTCACACGAGCGACAACCAGCGCGGTTCGGACGGCAGCCCGGCGAACGTCCGGTTGTCGATCGAGGGCTCGCTCAAGCGCCTCGGCACGGACTACGTGGACCTGTACTACCTGCACCGCGTCGACCCCGGCACCCCCATCGAGGACACGGTCGGTGCGTTGGCCGAACTCGTCGCTGAGGGCAAGATCCGGCACATCGGCCTGTCGGAGGCTTCACCCGAGACGATCAGGCGTGCGCACGCCGTGCACCCGATCACCGCACTGCAGACCGAGTACTCGCTCTGGAGCCGCGAACCCGAAGCGGAGATCCTCCCGACCGTCCGTGAACTCGGGATCGGCTTCGTGCCGTACTCGCCGCTCGGGCGCGGTTTCCTGACCGGGGCGATCCGATCGCTCGACGCGCTCGACGAGAGCGACTTCCGCCGCGCGAACCCGCGGTTCGAGGGTGAGAACCTGCGGGCGAACATCGCCATCGTCGAAGAGGTCGACGCCGTCGCAGCGTCGATCGATGCGACGCCGGCGCAGGTCGCGCTCGCCTGGTTGCTCGCGCAGGGCGACGACATCGCGCCGATCCCCGGCACGAAGCGGATCAGCTACCTGGAGGAGAACCTGGGAGCCGACGACATCGTGCTGGGTGCGGAGCAGCTCGCCCGCCTCGACGCGCTGAGCGCTCCGGTCGGCGACCGTTACGCCGACATGTCCCCGCTCAACCGGTAGCGGTCGTTGGGGCGTCGGTCCCTGAGTACCCAGTCCCTGAGCTTGTCGAAGGGTGCCCTTCGACAAGCTCAGGGACCGGGGCTGGATCTCAGGGACCGGGCTGGAGCTCTAGACGTTCTCGACGCCGCGGATCGGGGGGTGGTGGAACGTGTCGCCGAAGACCCGCTCGCTCGCGCCGACACGGTCGAGGTACGGGGTGGCTCCGCCATCCTGGAACGGCCAGCCGGCGCCCAGGATCAGACCGAGGTCGATGTCCTCCGCAGCCGCCACGACGTGCTCGTCGAGCATCAGCTTGATCTCGGCCGCGAGCCCGTCCTCGACGCGACGCAGGATCTCCGCCTCCGTGAGGGGCGACTTCCCGACCGTCAGAACCTTCTGAGCCTGCTTCGTGAAGCCGGTGACCTTGCCGCCCTTGTCCTTCTCGACGACGGCGTCGAGCTCGGCGAGCCGGTGCAGGTTGTCGGAGGCGAAGAAGCGGTCAGGGAACTTCCCGACCATCGTGTCCTGCACGTGGGCCGCGACCTTCCAGCCGACGAGGTCGATGAGCTGGAACGGCGTCATCGGCAGTCCGATGGGCGCGAACGCCTTCTCGACCGTGAGCAGGGGTGTGCCCACGTCCAGTGCATGTGCAGCCTCGCCCATGACCTTGGCGAGGAGGCGGTTCACGATGAAGCCGGGGGCGTCAGCCGTGAGGATCGCGCTCTTCTTGAGCTTCGCGGCCGTCGCGAACGCCGTCGCGAGCGTCTCGTCGTCCGTCTTCGGGGCCTTGACGACCTCGAGGAGCGGCATCACGGCGACCGGGTTGAAGAAGTGGAAGCCGACGAGGCGCTCGGGGTGCTGCAGCTTCGCGCCGATCTCCTCGACGGAGAGCGACGAGGTGTTCGTCGCGAGGACCGTGGTCTCTGACACGTACTGCTCGACGTCGGCGAACACGGCCTGCTTGACGCCGACCTCCTCGAACACGGCCTCGATGACCCAGTCGCAGTCCGCGAAGTCGGCCTTGTCGGTCGTGCCGGACAGCAGTGCCTTCAACCGGTTGGCCTCGTCGGGGGAGACCCGCCCCTTGCCGAGCAGTGCGTCGATCTCGCTGATGATGTGCGCAGTTCCCTTGTCGACGCGTCCCTGGTCGAGGTCGGTGATGACCACTGGCACCTGGAGCCGGCGGAGGAAGAGCAGCGCGAACTGGCTCGCCATCAGCCCGGCGCCGATGATGCCGACCTTCGTGACAGGGCGGGCGAGCGAACGGTCCGGAGCGCCGACCGGCCGCTTGGCACGTTTCTGAACCAGATCGAAGGCGTACATGCTCGCCTGGAACTGGTCGCCGGCGACGAGAGCGGAGAGTGCTTCGTCCTCGCGTTCGAAGCCCTGCTCCTTCGTGCCGCTACGCGCGGCCTCCAAGAGGTCGAGGGCGGCGTACGGGGACTTCGCGACCGTGCCGATGCGGCTCTCGAGCATTTTGCGCGCCGTCGAGATGGCGATGGGCCACTTGATCGTGCGCTCGACCTTGCCAGGCACGTTCTTCCGTTCGACCTTGACACCGCCGAGCACGCCGTCGGCCCACGTCAGCGAGTCCTCGAGGAAGTTGGCGGACGGGAAGATCGCGTCCGCGATGCCGAGTTCGAAGACGTCCTTGGCCTTCAGCATCCGGTTGTTCTTCAACGGGTTCGAGATGACGACGTTGAGCGCGTTCTCGATGCCGATGAGGTTCGGCAGGAGGTACGCGCCGCCCCAACCCGGGATGAGGCCGAGGAAGACCTCCGGGAGTGCAACGGCGGGCGCCGAGGCGTCGACCGTGCGGTAATCGGCGTTGAGACCGATCTCGAGGCCGCCGCCGAGCGCGAGCCCGTTGATGAACACGAAGGTCGGCACGCCGAGTCCGTCGAGTTTGCCGAGGACGTGGTGGCCCAGCTGGGCGAGCTTCCGGGCGGCGGCGCGGGACGGGACGTCCCCGACCTTGCTGAGGTCGGCGCCCGCGGCCAGGATGAACGGCTTGCCCGTGATGGCGACGCCGTCGATCTCGCCGGCCGCAGCGCGCTTGCGCAGGCCTTCGAGGACACCGTCGAGTTCGAGGATCGTCGCCGGACCGAGCGTGTTCGGCCGGGTGTGGTCGCGACCGTTGTCGAGGGTGACGAGCGCGATGGTGCGGCCGCTCGGAACGGTGACATCCTTGACGAAGGAGTGTGTGACGACCTCATCCTCTGACAGTGCGAGGAGCTCGGAGAAGTCGATCGTGGTGTAGTCGGTCATCACTTCTTTCCCTTCTTGCCGGTGAAGTACGGGTTCTCCCAGATGACGGAACCGCCCTGGCCGAGGCCGACGCACATGGCGGTCAGACCGTAGCGGACCTCGGGGTGCTCCTGGAACTGGGCGGCGAGCTGGATCATCAGCCGGACGCCCGATGCCGCAAGCGGGTGGCCCATCGCGATGGCGCCGCCCCACTGGTTGACGCGCGGGTCGTCATCGTCGATGCCGAAGTGGTCGAGGAAGGACAGGACCTGCACGGCAAATGCCTCGTTGAGCTCGAACAGCCCGATGTCGTTGATCGTGAGGCCGGCCTTGCGGAGTGCCTTCTCGGTCGACGGGACCGGGCCGAGGCCCATGATCTCCGGTTCCACGCCGGCGAACGCGAAGCTCACGAGGCGCATCTTCGGTGTGAGGCCGAGTTCCTTGGCCGCCGCAGCGCTCGACAGGAGGCTGACGGTCGCGCCATCGGTGAGCGGCGACGCGTTGCCTGCCGTCACCCGGCCGTGTGGGCGGAACGGGGTCTTGAGGCCCGCGAGGCCCTCCATCGTCGTCTCGGGTCGGAGACCCTCATCGCCGGTCGCCAAGCCCCAGCCCGCTTCGCTGCGGAGCGCGACGGGGACGAGGTCCGGCTGGATCTTGCCGGCTGCGTACGCGGCGGCGACCTTCTGCTGGCTGCGCATGCCGAAGCGGTCGGAGCGCTCCTTCGTGAGCGAGGGGAAGCGGTCGTGGATGCGCTCGGCGGTCTTCCCCATGTTGAGGGCGTCCTCGCTCACGAGGCGTTCTGCGAGGAAGCGCGGGTTGGGGTCTGCCCCGAAGCCCATCGGGTGGCGCCCCATGTGCTCGACGCCGCCAGCGAGGACGAGGTCGTAGGCGCCGAAGGCGATGCCGCTGCCGAGGGTCGTGACCGAGGTCATCGCCCCGGCGCACATACGGTCGATCGCGAAGCCGGGAACCGACTTCGGCAGTCCTGCGAGGAGTGCGGCCGTGCGGCCGAGCGTGAGGCCCTGGTCGCCCTGCTGGGTCGTGGCGGCGATCGCCACTTCGTCGATGCGCTCCTTGGGGACGGACGGGTTCCGCTCGAGCAGGCCGATGATGGCCTTCACGATCAGATCGTCCGCTCGGGTGTTCCAGTACATGCCCTTTTCGCCGGCTCGTCCGAACGGGGTTCGGACTCCATCCACGAATACGACGTCAGCTTGTTCGGCCACGTTGCCTCCTCTAATCGGCTGTCGAGGACGATCCTAGAGGCGGAATCCGAACGGCTCCCGAGGTGCAGCGCTTCCTACGAAGGCTCCTCGACCTCATCGGCCGCTCGTTGGTTGGACTCCACAAAGGCATCGGCGATCGTTTGTGCGGTTGCGTCGATCTGCCAGGGGCGTGCGTCATGGTTCCTGAGTGCTGCTGCGACCGCATCGGCGGTCAGCTCCGCCGGGGGATTCCACGAGAGGCGACGCAGCGTCTCCGGCGTCAGCAGGTTCTCGACCGGCATGTGGAGCGCCTCTGCGCGCTCGGTGATGCGGGCCCTGGCCTCCGTGTACCGTTCGTGGGCTTCCGGGTTCTTGTCCGACCAGCTCCGCGGAGGAGGCAGGGTGTCGCTCGCCGGACGGCTCACCGGCAGGTCCTCGGTGCTCTGACCGGTGGCGATGGCGTTCCACCAGACATCGGAATCCGACCGGCTCGTACGGCCCCGGAAGTCCTTGATCGCGAGGAGGTCGCGCTTCGTGGGCGGGTTCACCTTCGCGGCCGCGGTCAGCGATGCATCGGGGATCAGGCGACCTGGGGCGGTGTCGCGCTCACGCGCGAGCGCGTCGCGCGCCAGCCAGAGCTCGCGTGCGACCGCGAGGTTGCGGAGGCCGCGGATCGCGTGCACCCCGGAGAGACGACGCCACGGTTCTGCACGCGGAGCCTTGGTCTCGCGCGCGAGCGTCGCCTGGAACTCCTGGCGGGCGATCTCCGTCTTGTCAGCCTCGGCGAGCCGACGCACCATGTCGTCGTAGACGTCGACGAGCAGTTCGACGTCGAGCGCTGCGTATTCGAGCCAGGACTCCGGCAACGGCCTGGTCGACCAGTCGGCAGCGGAGTGCTCCTTCGCGAGGTGGATGCCGAGGACCTCCTCGACGACGGCGCCGAGCCCGACGCGGTCGAGCCCGAGGAGACGGGCGCCGAGTTCGGTGTCGAAGAGCTCAGAGGGGTCGATGCCGACCTCGCGCAGACATGCCAGGTCCTGGCTCGCCGCGTGCAGGATCGACACCTCGCCCTGGATGAGGGCACCGAGTTCCGCCATCGAACCGATCGCAGGCGGGTCGTAGAGGAAGACGCCGGCGCCGCGGCGGTAGACCTGGATGAGGTAGGCGCGCTGCGAGTAGCGGTAGCCGGACGCGCGTTCGGCGTCGAGGGCGAACGGGCCGGTCCCGGCCGCGAGCGTCTCGAGCGATGCGAGGTACGCTTCGCGCGTGTCGGTCACGGAGCGGACGGTCGGAACCGCATCGGTTGCGGGTTCAGTCACGGTGTGCTCGTTTCAGAGAAAGCAGGGTTACCCCTTCGCTCGTCGGCGGGAGGCCGGCGAGCATACAGAGCAATTCTCCCCAACCTTCCACATGGGAGGCAACTTCACTGTCGAGCGGGGTCCACGAAGCACGCAGTTCGATCTGTGCGCCGTCGCCCTGGCTCGCGAGTTCTCCGAAGCCGCTCGAGATGACTTTCGTGGCCGTGCCGGATGCGGCCGTGTAGCTGGCGGACCTCGTGTCGAGGGCGTCGACGAGCCACGACCAGGCGACCTCTGCGAGGAACGGGTCGAGTCCGATGTCCGTCTCCAGCGGGGCCTGCGCGAAGCACACGACGCGGAAACGGCCTCCCCACGACTCGGAGCCGTCCGGGTCGTAGAGCAGGACGAAGCGCCCGGTGCCGAGTTCGGAATCGGTGTCGTGCCGCGACGGGGAGACGTCGGCTGCGAGCGCGATCGCGTACGGCGCGAGGTTGCTCGGCGCCGGGATCTCATGCATCTGCAGTTCCGGCCTCGTCGTGGCTCCACGAACGGAGTCCACCGCGCGGGCGAACTCTTCGGGAACCTTGGCCGTCATGGGTCTGTCTGCCACGTGTGAAGACTAGAGTTACATCCCGATGAAACCGCAGAGGCACGCCGATCACGTCAGGGGGCGCGAGATCACCCGCCCCAGAGTCACCGGAACCGTCGCTGGAGCAGTGGCCGTGACGGGGTTGAGCGTGCTCGCGGCGGCCGCTGCGGCCGGGGTCGTGCTCGTCGGCGCGGTGGCGCGGAAGGTCGTCGTCCCCGCGCGGGACCGCCCGAGCGAGAGCCGCATCCTCCGCCTCGACCGCGACGCAGGGACCATCGAGCTCGTCGCGACGCCCGACACGGTGGTTCCTGGTCGGTACGGCAGCTGGGTCGCGAAGCGGGCCGCGTACGTGCAGCTGGGCGACATCATCGAGACCACGGAGGCCTCCGTCGTCCGCACGCTCCTCGGTGGCGACGTCGATTCGCTGCGGGTCGGGCAGGATTCGGAGTTCTCCGGCTGGTTCTTCCGCCGACCGGAGGAACTGGGGCTGCCGCACATCGACGTCGAGATCTCCACCGAACTGGGGCCGGCGCCGGCCTGGGTCGTGCATCCAGAGGACGGGCCGTCGACCAAGTGGGCGGTCCTCGTGCACGGCAGAGGCACGACCCGCTCCGAAGCGCTGCGGGCCGTGCCAACGTTCCGCGCGGCAGGCTACTCGTGTCTGCTGGTCTCCTACCGCAACGACGGCGATGCGCCGCCGACACCGGACTTCCGCTACTCGCTCGGCGACGAGGAGTGGCGGGACGTCGACGCCGCCATCGCGTTCAGCCGCGAACAGGGCGCGACCGACGTTGTGCTCATGGGGTGGTCGATGGGCGGCGCGATCGTCCTGCAGGCGTCCCGCCGCACGAGTCATCCAGAACTCATCAGGGCCGTCGCGCTGGATTCGCCCGTCATCGACTGGGTCGACGTCCTCCAGCACCAGGCGAGGGAGAACCGTATTCCAGGACTGGTGGGGCGGGTGGCGCTGCTCGCGATCAGCCGCAGCTGGGGGAGACTCCTGACCGGGCAGGCGACGAGCATCGACCTCACGCGGCTCGACTACGTCGCGAACGCCGCCGACCTCACGCTGCCGATCCTGTTGATGCACAGCGATGACGACGGGTATGTGCCGGCCGGTCCGTCACGCGCGCTCGCGAAGGCGCGTCCCGACATCGTGACGTTCGTCCCGTTCGACGTGGCGCGGCACACGAAGCTCTGGAACTACGACCCGGAGCGGTGGAGTGCGGCGGTCGCCGATTGGCTCGACGGCCTCGAGGGGTTCACGACGCCGTAGCGCCGGTGTCCGGTCCCTGTCAGGACCTAGTGGGCCTGACGCTCGCGCAGCTGGCGCTTCGTGCGGCCGAGCAACGCGGACATGCCGCGCAACCGCAGCGGCGACACCGCACGGGACAGACCGATCATCTGCGGGAAGTCGTCCGGGACCGCGAGGACCTCATCGACCGTCAGCCCTTCGAGACCCTGCACGAGGATGCTCGCGAACCCGCGGGTCGTCGGCGCCTCCTGCGGCGCCGTCGCGAAGAGGTGCACGATGTCGTGGTCGTCCACCTCGACGAAGAAGAACACGGGCGCCTGGCATTCGAGCACCCGCTCCAGCAGGTCCGGGTGGTCGGCGTAGCGCTCAGGCAGCTCGGGCAGTTCGTTGCTGAACTCGAGAAGCAGCTGCAGCCTGGCGCGTTCTTCGACGGCCAGGAATTCATCGCGGATCTCGGCCAGGTTCGGGGCCAGCGTCACATCAGTCATGGTATTTCCAGTATCTCGCGTCGGCGGCGTCCCCTCGCCCTTCACAGCAACGATCCTCCGTTCTCAGGACCTCGTGCCCGGCGACCGCAAGGTACAAGCGGGCTCGTGCTCTTCTTGAGAACGGAGGATGTCGGTGTCCGTCGCCGATCAGCGGCGGACGGGAACCTCGCCCGCTTCAGCGCCCTGCACGATCGGCACACGGACGGCGCTGCCCCACTCCGTCCACGATCCGTCGTAGTTGCGGACGTTCTCGAAGCCAAGCAGGTGCTGCAGGACGAACCAGGTGTGGCTCGACCGCTCGCCGATGCGGCAGTACGCGATGACCTGGTCGCCGGTGTTCAGCCCCGCGCCGTCGCGGTAGATGGCGTCGAGGTCGGCTGCAGCCTTGAACGTGCCGTCCTCGGCGACGGCCTTCGCCCACGGCACGCTCTGCGCGCTCGGGATGTGGCCGGCGCGGAGTGCGCCCTCCTCCGGGTATGCGGGAGCGGTCGTGCGCTCACCGCTGTACTCCTCGGGGGAGCGGACGTCGATGAGCGGGTTGCCGAGGTGGGCGAGCACGTCGTCCTTGTACGCGCGGAGAACCGTGTCGTCGCGCTCGACGACCGGGTACTCGACGGGCGTCGGGTTGGATTCCTCCGTGGTGATCTCGCGGCCGTCGGCGATCCACTTGTCGCGTCCGCCGTCGAGCAGTCGGACGTCCTCGTGGCCGAAGAGACTGAACACCCAGAGGGCGTATGCGGCCCACCAGTTGTTCTTGTCGCCGTAGATGACGACCGTCGAGTCACGGGCGATGCCCTTCGACCCGAGCAGCGTCGCGAACGCCTCGCCGTCGATGTAGTCGCGCTCGACCGGGTCGTTGAGGTCCGTGTGCCAGTCGATCTTGACCGCGCCAGGGATGTGACCCGTCTCGTAGAGCAGCACGTCCTCATCGGATTCGACGACGACGAGGCCAGGCTCGCCCAGATGGGCCTGCAGCCAGTCTCCGGTGACGAGACGCTCCGGGTGCGCGTACTCGGCGAACTTCGTCGACGATGAGTCGGTCTCGACGGTCATGGTTTCCTCCAGTTGCGCCGGATCGCGGCGACGTGATCGGATCGGATGTGCGTCTAGGCTGGGAGCCTGTCCTCCTCCAATCTACGTGGGGCCGGACCCTCCCGCTTCCCCTCCCTGTAAGACTTCGACACAGAGGTGCCAGCTGTGACCAGCTCCGCAACGCAAGCCGTCCCCGGGTCCCTCACCGACCGTTCGCCGGTTGTGAGCGGGGCCGAGATCGTTGCGAGCCTCCGTCCTCCCCGGCAGTTCCACGATGCGAGCTTCGACTCGTACCGTCCGGACGACGCGTTCCCCTCTCAGGCTGCGGCCGTCGAGAAGCTGCGTGGCTTCTTCGCCGCGAAGCCGGCGTCAGGCGGATTCTTCGCCCGCCGGAAGAAGACGGAGCCTGCGACCCCCGGCGTCTACCTCGACGGCGGGTTCGGCGTCGGCAAGACCCACCTGCTCGCGGCGCTCTGGCACGCGGCGCCCGGTCCGAAGAAGTATTTCGGCACGTTCATCGAGTACACGGCGCTCGTCGGCGCCCTCGGGTATGCGGCCACGGTCCAGGAGCTCACGGGCGCATCGCTCATCTGCATCGACGAGTTCGAACTCGACGATCCGGGCGACACGATGATGATGACGCGACTGCTGAGCGAACTCGTCGCGACGGGCACCCGCATCGCCGCCACCTCCAACACTCCGCCGAACGCGCTCGGAGAGGGCCGGTTCGCGGCCGCGGACTTCCTGCGAGAGATCCACGCACTGTCCGCGAACTTCGAGACGTTCCGCATCGACGGAACCGACTACCGTCGCCGTAGCATCGAGGGCCACGCCGTCTCGTCCTCCGACGAGGACGTCCGCGCCGAGGTCGATCGGTTCCTCGCTGACGGCCGCGTCGCGACCCTGGACGACTTCGATGCGCTCATCGGCCACCTCGCGACCGTCCACCCGTCCCGGTTCATCAAGATCATCGAGGGCGTCGACCTCATCGCGATCACGGGCGTCCACGAGCTGACGAACCAGAACGAGGCGCTCCGCCTGGTCGCGTTCATCGACCGCGTGTACGACGCGCAGATCCCGGTCATCGCAACAGGGGCGGCGCTCGACGAGGTGTTCGGGGGCGACATGCTGAGCGGCGGCTACCGCAAGAAGTACCTGCGGGCCATGTCCCGCATGATCGCCCTCACGGCGATGCAACGCGCCTGAGCGAAGCCGCAACGGGCTGCATCAGAGCCGCAACGGACCGGCTGAAGACCCTGCCGCAAGCGTCGGACGGACCGTCGAATCCGATTCGATGGCGATTCCGTGCGTCCCGAAACACGCTATTTACCTGCGCCGCCCTCACGTAACCGGCCCGAAACATCGCAACACACGCGATGAAATCTCACCCTCGCAGACTGGTCCCCGTACCGAACCCGAGTGGTGATGCCCGAGCATCCCGGAACCTCCACCACTTCGGTCATCCTTTGCAAGATCACGATGTGTGAGGAAATCCAATGGACACAGGCAGTATCGCTTGGGGAGTCGCAGCCACCGCACTGGTGCTGTTCATGACTCCCGGCGTCGCATTCTTCTACGGCGGCCTCGTCAAGGCCAAGAGCGTCGTCAGCATGATGATGATGAGCTTCGGAGCCCTCGGCCTCATCAGCGTGCTGTGGATCCTCTACGGCTTCAGCATGTCGACCGTCGGCAGCCCGCTCGACTTCGCCGGCAACCCCTTCTCCGACTTCGGTCTGACCGCCCTCGCCGGCGGCAAGGACGGCAACACCGGCCTCCTCGGCGCGACCTACGGCGCGACGTTCGCGATCATCACCGTCGCGCTCATCTCCGGCGCGATCGCCGACCGTGCCAAGTTCGGCTCCTGGATGATCTTCTCCGGGATCTGGGCGACGCTCGCCTACTTCCCGATCGCAGCATGGGTCTGGGGCGGCGGCTGGATCATGAACCTCGGCACCACGCTCTTCGGCAAGGACGCCGGCGTCGAGGTCATCGACTACGCCGGTGGTACGGCCGTCCACATCAACGCCGGTGCCGCTGCACTCGCCCTGGCGCTGGTGCTCGGCAAGCGCATCGGCTTCCAGAAGGGCATCACGAAGCCGCACAACGTGCCGCTCGTCCTCCTCGGCGCATCCATCCTGTGGTTCGGCTGGTTCGGCTTCAACGCCGGAGCCGAGTGGCTCAACGAGCTGCACAACGTCGGCCTCATCGTCGTCAACACGCTCGGCGCCACCGCTGCGGCCATCATCGGCTGGATCGTCGTCGAGAAGTTCAAGGACGGTAAGGCGACGTCAGTCGGTGCAGCATCCGGTGCGGTCGCCGGTCTCGTCGCGATCACCCCGGCCTGCGCGAACCTCACCCCGGGTTGGGCGCTCCTCCTCGGTGTCCTGGCCGGTGCGCTCTGCGCCATCGCCGTGGAGCTGAAGTTCAAGCTCGGCTTCGACGACTCGCTCGACGTCGTGGGCATCCACCTCGTCGGCGGCCTCTTCGGAACGCTCTACCTGGGCTTCTTCGCCACCTCGACGGGCCTCTTCGTCGGCGGCGGCTTCGAGCAGCTCGCGGTTCAGGCCATCGCGGCCTTCACGGTCCTCATCTACTCGTTCATCGTCGCCTTCGTGGTCGGCTTCGCGATCGAGAAGACGATCGGCTTCCGGATCAAGAACGAAGACGAGATCGCCGGCGTGGACACCTCCGTCCACGGCGAGGAGGGCTACGCGCTCGTCGACTAGACGGTACGAGCCGGAAGCGGGCGTCATCCTCGGGGATGGCGCCCGCTTCGTCGTGTTCGAGTGGGTCCAGTGCGTCCGCTGCGTCCCGGCGCGATAGTCTGCCGACATGGCTTCGCTTTCCCAGCTCCTGCGTCGAGTGGTGTCCGCGTTCACGCCTGCGCAGCAGCCGAGCAAGCGCCCTGCCCCGCAGCGTCCGGCATCACAGCATCGGGCGACAGCGGCAGCGGGGGCCGGGGGAGTCGCCGACGCCTCGCCAGGACAGCTCGGCCCCGATGCGACGACCGAGGTCGACCCGAAGCGGGTCGGGACCGTCACCCTGGACTACAACCCTGTCGTCGATGGGGATCCCGATCCAGGTGAGATCGTCTGGACCTGGGTTCCCTTCGAGGAGCGTGACGGTCGGGGCAAGGACCGTCCGGTGCTCGTCGTCGCGACGACGAAGAGCTCGGCGGTGCTCGCGGTGCAGCTGACGAGCAAGGACCACTCGCATCAGGGGGACTTCGTGCCGCTCGGAACGGGGTCCTGGGATGCGGCCGGGCGTCCCAGCTGGGCGAATCTGGATCGCGTCTTCCTCGTGCACCCTGGCGGGATGCGCCGGGAGGCGGCGGCGCTCGATGCGCGACGCTTCGGCATGGTCGCGACGGCGCTCAGGCAGCGCTACGGCTGGCGCTGACCGCCTGCATAAGCGACCGCGCACCTGCTGCGTCGCTCAGGCGTAGCGGTTCGTCCGCCGTGGAGCGGCGTCCCACGGCGTCGCCCCACGCTCCCAGGCGTCGGTCGGCTGTTGCGCTGGCTGTGCTTCCGGCCCTCGTGCCGGTACGGCCGCATCCGCCTCGGCAAGCGTGCGAAACCGCCCGATCAGTCGCCGATCTTCTGAGCGCTCAGCCCAGGTGACGCAGCGGAAGTACGCCGTGCCGCCGGCCGAGATGAATCGCCGGACCACGGCCGCCGGACGCGCGCGTTCTGCGCGCATCACGATCCACTCGTCGCGTGCGATCTGAATCGGCGGCCAGGCGCCGGCAGCGCTTCGTTCTGCCCCACTCATGCATCGAACATATGTTCGATAGGCGGCGATGTCAATCGCGGAGGAGTCGATATCCGATGAGCGGGTCCTCGATGGCGCGCTCAGAATCACCGGAGACGTCGAGATCCTCCGCACGGCTGAAGCCGAGACGCTCGAGGAGGACGGACGATGCCGTGTTGCGAGGATCGAGGTATGCGACGACCTGCGCGAGCCCGAGATCGTCCCACGCGAGTCTGAGCATGGCCTCCGTAGCCTCCCGCGCGAGCCCGAGGCCGTGATGACCGCTGTGCACGGCGTAACCGAGTTCTGCGACGCCCGCGGCATCGTCTGCCCGCTTGAGCACGACTTCGCCGATGACCGTTGCGGTGTCGGCGAGTTCCATCGCGAGTACCAGCCACTCACCCTCGTGCGCGACCTCGATCTGCGGGATCCGGAGTTCGAGCGCCTCCTGCGTCTGGGCCCGATCGCGGACGGGCCACGGCAGGAATCGTGTCACCTCCGGGTCGCTGTGGAACGCGAGCATGTCGTCGAGGTCGTCGAGCGCGTGCTGTCGGAGGATCAGCCGTTCCGTGCGGATGGGGGACTCGACGCGCCAGACGGCGGTCCGGTCGATGACGGGGAACAGCCGGTCAGGGAGGATGCGTCCCGCATCGTCGAGCAGCGTGTTCATGAGGGTTGCTGCGTCGTCGATGCTGATGAGCGGCGACGATTGTCCGGCCCAGAGGGACAGCAGATCACCACGGTTCTGCGTTGCGGCCGCCGCCCGGAACTGGCCGGTGAGCCAGTTCTGCACGGGGAACGGCGCCCGTCCGGTCTGTGCTTCGAGCTCCCGCACGACCCGGTTCGGGATGCCGCGCGCGAGGCGACCGCTCATGACCCGCGTGAGGACGGTGTGGCGGGCGTCGGGTGAACGCAGCGCCGCCCGATGGGCGTCGGTCGCCGCCGATTGGGCGGTCGCGAGGAACGCGGAGCCGATCTGGACGGCGTCCGCTCCGAGGACGAGCGCCGCGGCGACGCCACGCCCGTCCGCGATGCCGCCGGCCGCGACGACCGGTACGGAGACGGCGTCGCGAACCTGCGGCACGAGGGAGAACGTCCCGATCAAGGACTCCTCGGCGGGCCGGAGGAAGGACACGCGGTGGCCGCCGGACTCCTGCCCGCTCGCAGTGATCGCGTCGACGCCCGCGGCTTCGAGTGCGATCGCCTCGTCGACGGTCGTCGCCGTTCCGACGACCACGATGCCGGCCTCGTGCGCACGAGCGACCACATCGCCGGACGGCACGCCGAACACGAAGCTCACCACCGCCGGCCGCGCCTCGAGCACGGCGCCGAACTGCTCCTCGAACGGGGGCAGGTAGCGTTCCGGACGTGCGGGCGGCTCAAGGCCCGTCTCGTCGAAGTACGGGCGGAGCAGCTCCACGTACGCGTCGAACTCGGAATCGTCCGGGGCGACCGCCGCGTCTCCGTCGTGCGGCAGCCACAGGTTGAGGTTGAGCGGCTTCCCGGTCAGGGCACGCAGCCGCGCCCAGGTGCTGCCGATTCGTTCAGCGTCGTATCCGTAGAGTCCGAACGAGCCGAGGCCGCCGTGTTCGCTCACGGCCGCGGCGAGTTCGACCGAGGAAAGCCCGCCGAAGGGTCCGAGCACCACCGGGTTCTCGATGCCGAAGAGCGTGGTTGCAGCGTTCTCGCGCCAGGTCCGTCGGAAACGAGCTGTCATGCAGCAATGCTACTTGGAGCGTTCGAGGGTTCCGATCTGGGCGCCGCTCGCGTTGTACAGGGTGAGCTGCTGCTCCGTGTACGCGCCGGAGGCGGCGGCGGAGAGCCAGGTGTCGACGCCTTCGCAGAACATCTGCGTCGTCGCGATGGGACCGAAGGCGACCGTGTCTGCCTCGGCGGTCCACGTGCCGATGAGGCGGTTGCAGCCGTCCGTGCCCGAGATCGTCCCGTCCTCCGCGAGCGTGAGGTACGGCTGCCCCTGGACGTCCTCGGTGCCCCAGACGCCGACGACGCCGATCGCATCGCCGGCGCTCGAGTCGACGGTCGCCGCCGGGGACGAGGTCGGAGCGTCGTCGGCAGGTCCGGATGCGCAGCCGCTCAGCAACAGGGCAGCGACAGCGACCGCCGTGGTGATCGTCCCGATTCGGATGCCGCGCATGTCCTGCCCCATTCTGCGGCGGCCCGTGCCGCCAGCGTCAGCTCCGATGGTAGCGAATCGCGGCCGGAAATAAGCGACAGTCGTTGGCGAAAAAGGCGACCGTGCGTCAGACCGCTTCCTCGCGTCGAGTGATGTCGGTCACGTACGAGTGCCCCGTCGTCGGATGCTTCCGCATCGACAGCAGACGATCCATGTACGGCTCGAGCGCCGTGACCTTGTCGAGCGGTGCACCGATCACGAGCTGGAATCCGAGACGGAGCCACGCCGAGACCGCACGGCCCGCGAACTCGGAGTCCGCCTTGATGAATCCCTCGTCGAGGAACACGGGAGCGAACCTCGGGCGCAACCGCGACTCGTCGCCGAGCTGGTATCGCAGCGCCGCGCCGACGATGAACGCCACGAGCTCCTGCGTCTCGCCGCCGCTCTTGTCCCCGAGGGAGGAGTACACGCTCACGTCGTTGCCATCGGCGTCGTACCGCACGGCCGTGATGTCGACATGACGACGCACGTCTAGGAAGTAGTCGCGTCGGGAGAGCGTCGAACGGGCGGCATCGTCCACCGGGCGGATGGACGCCATGAACTCGCGCAGGCGCTGGAACCTGGCTTCGAGCTCCTCGTCGGCCAGAGCGGTCGTGACATCGCTCGACAGCCGCTTGAGCTCGCGGCGGAAGGCCGCGACGTCATCGCGGGCGACGCGGCGCAGCACGATCTTCAACCGGTCGTGGTTCGCGCCGAAGGGCAGATCGTGCAGGATGTCGTTGACCGGCACGAGGCGGTCCTCGATCTCCTCGACCGCGCTGTCGAACGCGCCGTTCAGCGGGACGAGGTCCTCGCCGCTCCACTGGGACAGGCGGCGTCGCCACTCCTGTCGGCGCTCAGGGAGCCCGGTCCCGACGATCGCGTCGAGGATCGCCCGGTAGTCGACGTACGAGTCGATCGACACGCCGAGGTTCGGGTCGGGCCAGTTCGACTGGAAATTCTCGAAGACGTTCTCGAGCGTCTCCTTCGTCCGGGACGCCCGACCGAGGGCTGACGCCAGTTCGTCACTCAACTTGGCCGTCAGCCGCTTGACCGTCTCGCCGAATCCTGCGAGGTCGTCGGCGTCCCCGACGCTGCGGAGCGCCGCCTCGATCCTCGCCGACTGCTCGTCGGTGATGTCGACGCCTTCCGCGCGGGCGACGCGGTCGATGACGTTCGTCGCGACATCCTGCTCGTCGACGAGCGCGCCGTGCTCCTCGCTCAGCGCCCGAACTCGCTCCTCCGCGAGGTAGCGCTCCTTGTTGGAGGCCTCCCGTTCGGCCTTGGCGGCGTCGGCCTCGTGCTGGAGGTCCCGCAGGACGTCGTTCGACTCCAGGAGTCTGGCATGGTCCGCCTGCGCGGTGCGCACCTGCGTTGCGGCGGTGTCGACGTCGATCGCGTCCCAGTCGACGTCGAGCCGGTACTGGTGGGCGTCGCGACGACGTTCGAGGGCCGTGAGCTCCGCCGATACGACCCGCTGGCGGTCGACGATCGATGCGAGCTGTTCGGCGACTCGCGCCGTGTCCTGCTCGATCGCGTCGAGCCTGGCCTCGTTCGTGAATCCGATGATGGGGGTCGCACCCGTCTCGCCATGCGATCCGCGCCTGCCGTCCCTGATCTGGCCGGCCAGGGTGATCTGACGAGCGTGGCCGTCGAGATCGTGCGCGTCTTCGACGCACCGCGCATCGACGCGCTCAGAACGGATGCGCTCCTGGATCCAGTCGCTGAACGGGGAGTCCTTCACCACGATCTTCCCGGAGAGCATCGAGCGGTCGCCGAGGCGCGTCTCGTGCGGCCGGAGCTCGACGCCCTCGAAGCTCAGGCGCGTCGGGATCCGCAGACCGTCGATGGCTCGACTGAACTCGTCGAGAACCTGCTCGTCGACGAGCAGGGTGCGAGCGAGTGAGAAAAGTGCGACCTCGGCCGCCGGCCGCCACCGCTCCTCGGCCGGGTCGACATCGATCAGTTCCGCGACGAACGGGAGTTGCTCCGCGGTCAGGCCGGCCGCCTTCGCGAGTTCGAGGCGGGCCTCGTGCAGGCGGTGGGGGACGGCGCCCTGACGGTCGGCGAGCGAGGTCTTCTCCTGGCGGAGCTCCGTGTTGCGCTGTTCGAGCGGATAGCCTTCGCGCTGGATCGCGGTCCGCTGCTCCTCGAGCGCGGTGCGGCGGTCCTCGTAGGCGTCGATGAAGCCATCGCTCTCCGCGCGTGCCGATGCGAACTCGGCACGGGTCGAGATCGTGTCGTCGAGCACTGCGGTGCGCTCGTCGAACACGGACCTGGCCTCGATCGCGGCGCGCTGCGTCGTCTCGAGGGCTTCGATGCGGTCCTCGGCGCGGCGGAGCGCGGTCCCGCCCTGGTCGGCGATCTGCGTTTCGAGTTCGCGGAGACGGACATCGGCGGCCGTCGTCCTGGCCTGGGCGGCCTGGAGGGTCGCGGCCGCCTCGGTGCGCGCCAGATGGTTACGGTCGACGGCCTCGTCCAGCAGGACCTCGTGCCGGCGGCTCTTCCAGAGGAGGAACGGCGTGTCGCCCTCGCGTGTGACGCCGATGCGATCGAGGTCCCGTGCGGCTTCGATCGCCTGGTGGTACTCCTCGTGGAGTTCAGGCACGCGCTCCAGGACACGCACCTTCCGCCCTTCGGTGTCCATCGCCTCGTACGCCTCGTCGAGCGCGCCGAAGTGCGTGATGGCGCGATCCGCGGCGTCGTAGGTGCGAGGCACTTCGAGGACCATCGACTTGTAGAGGCCGTCGACCGTCGGCATGTGCTGACCGGCCTGGATGCGCGCGAGCAGCCGCATCGCGCGACCGCCGTCGCCGCCGGAGCCGATGCCGAGGCGGGAGTACAGCGCGTAGGACAGCTCGGCGTAGGTGTCGCGCACGACGAGCCCCGGAACACGGCCCTGCAGTTCGCCCGCGTCGAAGCGGTTGGGGAGGAACGCTTCGAGCCTGCGCAGGTCGAAGGAGTCGTCCACGGTCGCCATCGTCATCGAGATGTCGCCGGTGCGGATGGCCCTGCGGGGGACGAGATAGGTGCGCAGCGCGGTGAATCGGCGTTCGTCGTCGTTGACGAAGGTCACGGCGACGGCGCCCCAGGTGGTCTGATCGGTTCCGCGGAGGTTGATGTCGCGGAGGGCTCCGGTCACGGGATCGCGCGTGGAGTCGACCTTGCCGCGGAGGTAGGTGAGCAGGTTCCGCTGTTCCGGACTCCTGGCGCGGCCGGTGGTCTGATCGTTCGAGGCGCCGTTGAAGGGCACGTCGGAGGACATCATGACCGCGAGATAGGCGTCCATGAGCGAGCTCTTGCCTGTGCCGGACGCACCGGAGATGAGGGTCGCGCCCGAGGCGAAATCGACTGAGCGATACCCGTCGAAACCGCCCCAGTTGATGACCTGGATCGTCTCGGCGCGCCACTGCTCGACGAGGTCGAGGAGTGCGGGTTCTGCGGGGGAGTGGCTCATCGCTCGTCGCCTTCCGTGTCATCGGCGGGGTCGTCGGAGGGGCTGTCGGAGATGACCTCGGTGGGGGCGGCGTCGGCCTGGGCGACCTCGGTCGCCTCGCCGGATGCGTCGCCCGTCTGGGCGTTCAACCACTCGAGCAGCTCGCCGAGGCGTTCGAGCGGGAGCAGGGTCTCGACGACGGGGGAGATGCGATGACGCCGCTGGTCCTTCGTGCGGAGGAGGACCCTCGCGGTCAGCAGCTTGTCGATCGCGCGCTCGACCCTGCCCTCGTCGCGTGAGCGGTCGGTCGCGTGGGCCGGCCGGAATCCGGCGACGTAGCCGAGCATCTCGTCGTGTTCGACGACGACGTTCTGCGCGCCGTTCGCACGTTCGCTGCGCAGGCGCGTGCGCAGGTAGACGAGGAGGATCGTCTCCTCGCGCGAGTACGCGGTGTCGTGCAGGAGCGTGGGGAACGGGCGTCTGCCGCTCTCGGACGCTGCCTGTCGTTTGAACGCGACATCGCCGTACCGGTCGACGTGGAGCTCCAGGAAGAGGTCGTTCAGGCGCGAGCGGAACAGGGTCTCTGATGCGAGCAGCGTCCGCCACTCCAGCGGGTGCTGCGATGCGCTGATGTACCGGTGCTTGAGGAGCGCGACGAGCGTGCGCCGCTGGTCGAGGTCGAGTCGGCCCTCGTCGCCTTCGAACAGCGCGAACGAGGTGTCGTCGATCTCGACGTCGGCAGCGCCCTCTGGCTGGTCGTCGTGCTGGTCGTCGTGCTGGTCATCGTTCGGCTCCTGGTGCAGGTCCTCGGCAGCATCGATGGTCGCGGTCGTGGGCGCATCGGTCGTCACGTCGTCCATGTCACTCCGTTTCGGTGTCATCGAGCAGGGCTCGCAGGTCGTGGTGGTCGAGGGGGATGTCCGGGAGCTCGAACACGACCCGCGTCCCGTCCGGACGGATGGCCGTGTAGCCAGCGCGGTCAGCCGGCCGATCGAAGGCGTCGATGCTCGTCGCGATGTGCAGGAGTCCGAACAGCTCGACCGGGCGCCGCAGCTCGTCCGGGAGCGTGTCGAAGACGTCTCTCGTGGAGGTCGTGGCCGTCTTCTGCCCGGCGACAGGCGCAGAGAGCGCCGCCGAGAAGGCCTCGCGCATCTCGGACAGGAGCGGTCCGCCCTGGGTGCGGAGCTCCTCGAGTGTCATCGGTTCCGGTACGTCTTCCGGGTCGTTCGCGATGCCGGCGGGGACGACGTCCGCATCGGGGTCGTGAAAGCGTTCACGGAGATGCTCGACGTCGATCGACTCCGGAAGCAGGGCGACGGGGACCGATGCGCGGGGGCCGGCCGTCTGCATCCAGGTCGCGAGGGCCTGGTTCAAGGAACGCAGCGTCGTGTCGAGTTCCCGGTCGTGGATGACGTCGTGATGCACGATGTGGTCGCGAAGGGTCGAGGTGAGGCGTCTGCGCTGCGTCAGGACGTCGTCGATGCCCTGACGGATGATGCCGACCGCACCGCGGAACCCGCGCTGCTCCGTCATGGGGATGTCCGCCGCGAACGGGTGCTGCAGGATCGTGTGCAGGTCGCCCTTGAGGTGTTGCAGGAGCTCCTCGTTCCGCAGCAGCTCGAACGCGCCCTCGAATGCCTTGCCCTCCGCTGTCGCGCTCATGAGTTCGTCGGTGCGGCGCAGGTACTCGTCGAGGATCTCGCCGATCGGACGGGTGTCGTTGCGGAAGTCCTCGATGATCTCGCGGTGCATCGTCACGACCGACTCCTCGACGCGCTTGAAATCGCTCGGGAGCTGTCTGATGAGGTCGGCGACGTTCGCGTAGCCGTCCTGCATCTGGTCGGCGCTGACCGTTTCGAGGTCGCCGCCGGCGGCGAGACGGTCGCGCTCGGCCGTCAACTCCGCGATCTGGGCGTCGAGGCGACGGACGTGCTCGTCGCGGTCGGGACTCGCCTTGAGCGCCCACCGCCGCACGGAGTCGAGGATCATCGCCAGGCGGGACTCGCTGATGAGGGCGCGGTCCTGCGAGAGGCCGTCGATGAGGGAGAGCGCTTCGAGCGCGTGCGAGGTGAGCGAATACTGCTCCTCGCCGTCGTCGGTGCTCGTGCGGACGAGCCACTGGTCGTGCACCCACTCGCGGCACAGCGCACGACCGCTGCCACGATCCTGAGCGCCGAGCGGGATGCGCGCGCCGCGCACGGCGAGCTGCGCGCAGTACTCCTCGACCTGCAGATGGAAGCGGTCGGCTGGGACGTACTGGACGTCCCTGCCGAATGTCACACGGAAGATCGCAACGAGGACGGGCGATGTCGGCCGGCTGAGGAGACTGATGGCTGGACGTTCGAGCGCCTCACGGACACGGGCGAACTCGCCGTCGATCTCACCCAAGGGGCCTCCAACAATCGCGGGTCGAACGGATTCCGGAGCGGATCCGCGTGCTCCACAACGACGAAAGCCCCGGGAACCGGGGCCTGATGGTGGGCGATACCGGACTCGAACCGATGACCTCTTCCGTGTGAAGGAAGCGCGCTACCAACTGCGCCAATCGCCCGCAGGTTGACCGTTCGGAACAACCGCGATTCACGATACTAGCCGATCTTTCCCACCCGGCGCACATCGAGGCGATGACACGCCCGAACCTCCGAGTCCAGGCGCTCGGTTTGAACATCTGCCCCCGGATCGGTTAGAGTCGTTCCAGCACGCAGCAATGCGAGCTGAAATGCGGATGTGGCGCAGTGGTAGCGCATCACCTTGCCAAGGTGAGGGTCGCGAGTTCGAATCTCGTCATCCGC
>NZ_JBMOUH010000010.1:0-229291 GCF_049319745.1 Plantibacter sp. Mn2098
CCCCGGCGCGAGAACCCGGTCACTGAGCCTGTCGAAGTGCCCGAAACCGCAGCCCCTTCGACAAGCTCAGGGACCGAAGCGCAGCCAGACGTCGAGAGCACCGGTCACTGAGCTTGTCGAAGTGCCCGAAACCGCAGCCCCTCCGACAGGCTCAGGGACCGACCTCCCCCGACGCGAGAACCCGGTCACTGAGCCTGTCGAAGTGCAGACGGGGACACACGGGCTCCAGTCCGTCGAACGACGCAGGGACTAGGCGGTCGCGGCGACGAACTCGTCGATCGCGTGGTTCAGGCCATCGATGTCGAAACTGCCGTCAGCGGCCTTCGTGAAGTGGAATGCGGACATCCCGACCTCACGTGCACCGGCGCAGTTCGCCGCAGAATCGTCGATGAGCATCGCGTGATCCGCCGGCACACCGTACCGACCGAGCGCACGGGTATAGATGCGTCGCTCGGGCTTCTCCGCACCGAGGACCGCAGACACCAGATCGTTCTGACCGAGCAGCGGTGCAACCTCGGGTGCAAGCACCGGGAACGAATCCTTGAACGGGATCGGATTGTTCGACAACAGGGACACGGTACCGAGCGTCAACGTCCGCTCCAACGCGGCGATCGCCCCGGGAATCGGCGTCATCGCAGCGTGACGCGATTCCTGCCACTCGTCGAGGGTGAGCGCATGCCCGGTGACCTCGGCGAACGTCGCGAGATACTCCTCACTCGTCGAATACTCGCCGATGTTGGCTGCACTCTCGTAGCCGCCCTCCCACCATTCCTTGGCGAGACGGTACTGGCTCACACCACTCAATCGCGCAAGCGCGGGCAGCCGCTTGCGGAAATCGTAGTCATACAGAGTCTTGTCACAGTCGAAGAAGAACACACGTTGAGCCACTCCTCAATTATGGGCGACCACCTCTGGTCATCTGGCGGACGGAGCTGCACATCCGTGCACATCCATGATTCCGGAGCCTCGTCCGCGCTGCATCCGCTCATGCAAGGTCCTCCTGCGCTTCTCAAGCGCAGCCGAAGGGGCGCAACGTAGACTGGCTCGGTGGCGCTGGCCGAGTGACGCACGACTGCATCGGCCACACCTTTCCAGCTGCACACTTCCAGCCACACAGCCCAAGCCATACCGCCCCAGCTGCACAGCCCAGCCAAAACAGCCCCAGAGAGGTGTCCGAGTGAGCCGTCCTGTGACCGGGTGCATCGTGATGTACCAAAACGATCGCACGAAGCTCGAGGCCGCCATCGGTTCGACACTGTCGAGCGATCTCGTGGAGAAGCTGTACCTCGTCGACAACTCACCGACGGACGCACTTCGCGACCTCGCGAACGACGACCGCATCGAGTACCTCCACAATCCGGCGAACCCCGGATTCGGTGCAGCGCACAACCTCGCCATCGCAGCGGTGCTCGGCAACTCCAGGTATCACATCGTGATCAACCCGGACGTGTACTTCGACGCTGAAGCCATCACCTCGCTCGTCACGTTTATGGACGAACACCCTGAAGTCGGCCACACGATGCCGAAGGTGCTGTACCCGAACGGCGATCTCCAGTACCTCTGCAAGACGAATCCGACGCCGTTCGACCTGTTCGCACGCCGGTTCCTGCCAGGCGGACTGCAGAAGCTGTTCGCGAAGCGTATGGCTGCGTACGAATACCGTGACAAGGACCGCAATCCGGCGCACGACTATGACCGGACGATGTTCGACATCCCGTACCTGTCCGGATGTTTTATGTTCCTGCGCACCGACACCCTCGAACGGGTCGGGTTCTTCGATGAACGCATCTTTATGTACATCGAGGACGCCGACCTCACGCGCCGCTTCCTGCAGGTCTCCCGCACCGCCTACTTCCCGGGCGCCACGATCCATCACCACTTCGAAAAGGGTTCCCACCGCAATCGAAAGCTCATGTGGTATTCGATTCAGGGGGCTTTTGTGTACTTCCGCAAGTGGGGATGGTTCGGACGATGAGCGAGCAGCACAACACACCGCGGGACGAGCAGCACAACACGCCGCGGGACGCGCAGCACGACGCAGCACAACCGACATCTCCCAAGCCGCGAATCCTCGTCACCGGCGCGACCGGCTTCATCGGTCGGAACCTGGTCCCCGTGCTCGAGCGGTCCGGCTTCGAGGTCGTCCCGTTGTCGCTCCGGGGATGGCGCGACGAACCGTTCCCCTCCGGCATCGCAGCCGTGGTGAACCTCGCCGGCAAAGCGCATGACCTCGACGGCACGAGCGCACCGGACGAGTACTTCCGCATCAACACGGAACTCGCAGAACGCGCCTACTCCGCATTCCTAGCGAGCGACGCCGGGACGTTCGTGCAGTTGAGCAGCGTCGCCGCGGTCAACGAGGAGAGCGTTTCCGGCGTCCTCGACGAAGACGCCGAACCGCACCCCGTGACCCCCTACGGCAAGTCGAAACTGGCGGCGGAACGCCTGTTGCTCGCCGTGGAGCAGCCGCAGGGCAAACGCGTGGTGGTCCTCCGGCCGACGATGGTCCACGGGCCGGGCGACCCCGGCAACCTCGGACTCCTCTTCGGGCTGATCTCCCGCGGCATCCCGTACCCGCTCGACGCGTTCTCGGGGGAGCGGACCTTCGTCTCCGTCGGCAACCTCTCCTGGGCGATCAGCGAGATCCTCCGCGATGACCGTGTCGCGACAGGCATCTACAACGTTGCAGACGACGACCCGATCGCGACCTCCGCACTCGTCGACATCATCGGCCGGGTCACGGGCCGTCGCGTCCGGCACCTGCGGATCCCGCAAGGGCTCATCCGCTTCGGCGCACGCATCGGCGATGTGGTCCCGGCGGTTCCGCTCAACAGCAGACGGCTCGCAAAGCTCACGGAGGACTTCCGTGTCTCAGGCGCACGCCTCCTCAGCGCCCTCGGAGCGGAGCGGATGCCCACCTCGACGATCGACGGCCTCACCTCATCGGTTCGTGCCTTGGCCGATGCACGAAACCAGCCCACTCCGGCGGTCCGCAGCGAACCCGCAGCCCACGATCGGTAGGATTGCCAGGTTATGACTCCTCCTTCACCCGACGCCTCCCGCCGGTGGACTCAGGCTCCGGCCGTTCGCTTTGCCGGAAAATCGGCCCTCGACGCACTCTGCTGGGTGCTCGCGATCGTTGTGGCCCTCGTGGTGCGGTACGAATTCGAGTACGAACGCGTCTCGATCATCGGCACGGTGTTCTTCTGCATCATCGCCGTCGTCGCGCAGCTCGTGGTCGCCTACATCTGGTCGCACTACCACGGCCTGCACAGCTTCGGCAGTTTCTACGAGGCGAAGCAGCTGCTCATCGTGGTGCTGATCGTGACGGGCATCCTCTTCGTCGTGAACGCCATCTTCGGCGTCTCGTGGGGGATCCCGCGCAGTACAACCGTCATCGCATTCCCGTTCGCCGTGGTGTTCATGGGGATCTGCCGGTACATCAAACGACTCTTCGTGGACAGCCGAAGCCGCCCGACGCAGGCGCAGCGGGTGCTCGTCTACGGCGCGGGTGCGCTCGGCATGTCCATCGTCCCTCGTCTTATGCAGGACCCGCAGTCGCCGTACCTGCCCGTCGGCGTCATCGACGACGACCCGGGGAAGCGCAACTTCCGCGTCGCGACCGTCCCGGTCGTCGGCACGGGAGACGACCTCGTCCATGCAGCCGCCCAGACCGGCGCGCAGGCCATCATCATCAGCATCGCCGATGTCGACAACGCGTTCGTGCGCCGCGTGAGCGAGCAGGCGGACGAGGCGAAGCTGCGTCTGCTCGTTGTGCCGACGATCGACGAGATGTTCGATCCGGCCAAGGGTCAGGCGGCTCCCAGCATCCGCGACCTCAACGTCGAGGACTTCATCGGCCGCAACCCGGTCGACCTCCAGGTGGAGAGCATCGCCGGGTATCTCACCGGCAAGCGCGTCCTCGTGACGGGTGCGGGCGGTTCGATCGGCTCCGAGCTCGCGCGTCAGGTCAACCAGTTCGGCCCGGCCGAGCTCGTCCTCCTCGATCGCGATGAGACGGGGCTGCACTCGACGCAGCTTTCGATCTCGGGCCACGGCCTCCTCGACACCCGCGAGGTCGTGCTGGCGGACATCCGCGACTACCCGTCGCTCCTGGAGATCTTCGAGGACCGGAAGCCGGACGTCGTGTTCCACGCGGCGGCACTCAAGCACGCTCCGATGCTCGAGCAGTACCCCGACGAGGCCTGGAAGAACAACGTCCTCGGCTCCCTCAACGTCCTGAACGCCGCCAAGGCGGTCGGGGTTGCGACCTTCGTCAACATCTCCACCGACAAGGCTGCGAACCCGACGACCGTCCTCGGCTACAGCAAGCGCGTCGCCGAGAAGCTCACCGCCTGGATGGCGGAGGAGACCGGCGCCAGGTACCTCTCCGTCCGCTTCGGCAATGTCATCGGCAGCCGCGGCTCGGTGCTTCCGGCCTTCGCGGCGCAGATCGACGCCGGCGGCCCGGTGACCGTCACCCACCCGGATGTCACGCGGTTCTTCATGACGATCCCGGAAGCCTCGAAGCTCGTCATCCAGGCCGGCGCGATCGGCGACCCCGGCGAGGTCCTCATCCTCGACATGGGCAGCCCCGTCCGCATCCTCGATGTCGCCAAGCGCATGATCGCTGCGTCCGGCAAGCAGATCGAGATCGTCTACACGGGCCTGCGCCACGGTGAGAAGCTGCACGAGGTGCTCGTCGACACCGACGAGATCGCCGACCGCTCGAAGCACCCGAAGGTCTCCCACACGCGCATCACGCCGCTGGACCCTGCAGAGCTCGACTTCCAGATGTGGAAAGAGACCATCAGGGACGACGCGACGACCCACTACCTGGTGCAATGACGAGCGCCGTCTGGCTGGTCGGCGCCATCGCGTTCCTGGTGAGCCTCTGCTCCCAGTTCGTGATCCGTCCGATCCTGATCCACCGCGCGGTCGTCGACACCCCGAACCACCGCTCGATGCACGTCACCCCGACGATCCGCGGCGGCGGCATCGGCGTGACGATCGCCGTCGCCATCGGACTCGGTCTGACCGCTGTCCTCTTCGACGAGGGCCCGTTGTGGGCCGTCGCGGCCATCGCGGTCCTGAACGCAGCCGTCGGCTTCATCGAGGACGTCCGCGGGCTCCCCGTCAAGGTGCGGTTCCTGTTCCAGGTGGTCATCGGCCTCGGCGCGACGACCGCGATGGTCATCGCGATGGGGGCGACGCCGTGGTGGATCCCGCTCGGCATCGTCGCCCTCGTCGCGTACACCAACATCGCCAACTTCATGGACGGCATCAACGGCATTTCCTCGATGCACGGCGTCGTCGTGGGCGGCTTCTACACGATCCTCGGATTCGCATTCGACCTGCCGGGCGTCGCTGCCGCCGGGCTCGTAATCGCAACGGCCTTCCTCGGCTTCCTGCCGTGGAACATCGCCAAGAAGCGCATGTTCCTGGGTGATGTCGGCAGCTACCTGCTGGGCGGAGGCCTCGTCGCCGTCGCGATCTACGCGTGCTTCAGCGGCATCTCGATCGTCGCACTCGCCGGCCCGGTGCTCATCTACGTCGCGGACAGCGGCGTGACGATCATCCAGCGCTGGCGCCGTGGCGAGGCGCTGCACGAGGCGCACCGCAGCCACGTCTACCAACGCCTAGCGGCCGGCGGCCTCGGTCACCTGTGGTCCACCGTCATCGTGTCCTTCGCGAGCGTTCTGACCGCCGGGCTGGGTGTTGTGCTCGCGTATGGCCCGCTGTGGGGACAGCTGTTGTCCGTCCTCGGGATCCTCGTGGTCGTCGGGCTCTACCTCGCGCTTCCCCGCCTGCTCTTCGGTGGCAGATCCTCGGCTGGGGCATCCCATGCTTCGCCGAGCACGCCGTCGGTATGATTGATCGATAGCCCAGGCGCCCCACTCGGGTGCGTCCTTCCCGTTCGCGAACCAGGACGATTCCAACATGCCGCAGATCTTCGACTGCAACGACCAGGGGCAGCTCCTCTCGGGGATGCGCCTCGCCAGAACGGCCATCAGCCGCGGTGAGCTCGTTGTCCTCCCCACCGACACGGTGTACGGCGTCGCAGCCGATGCGTTCTCGCCGACCGCCGTGCAACGGCTGCTCGACGCGAAGGGACGCACGCGGCAGTCGCCTCCGCCGGTCCTCGTCCCGGGGATCAACACGCTCGAAGCACTCGCGGAGACGGTTCCCGATGCGGTCAGGCAACTCGTCGAGGCATTCTGGCCGGGCGGCCTCACGATTGTGCTGAACGCGCAGCCCTCGCTCGTCTGGGACCTGGGGGAGACGGCCGGAACCGTCGCCCTGCGGATGCCGGCGAACCCGGTCACCCTGGAACTCCTCGCAGAGACGGGCCCGCTCGCGGTGTCCTCCGCGAACCTCACCGGCAAGCCGGCCGCGAGCAATGCCGCCGATGCCGAGGCCATGCTGGGCGAATCCGTCGCCGTCTACCTTGACGGAGGGGAGAGCGGCGAACAGTCCTCGACCATCGTCGACGCGACCGCGCTCGACACCCCGGGCGGACGCATCACGGTGCTGCGCGACGGCGCCGTCACGCGCGACCAGCTTCGTGAGGTCGTCGGGGAGTTGCTGGCCGACGCCCCGGCCGTGCAGGCGCCGCCGGCCCCATGAACCAGTTCTACGGGTACGTCATCGTGCTCGTCGTGAGCGCCGGCATCACGTACGGCATGGCGCACCTCGCCCTGCGACTCGGCATCAAGTACCGCATCTACCCGCAGATCCGCGATCGCGACGTGCACCGCACGCCGACACCGCGTCTGGGCGGCGTCGCCATGTTCGTCGGGATGCTCATCGCCTTCGGCGTCGCCTCGCAACTGCCGTTCTTCTCCCTGGTCTTCTCCGACGCCGAACCTGTGTTCGCGATCCTCGGCGCAGCGCTCTTCATCGTCGCGATCGGCGTCGCTGACGACCTGTGGGACCTCGACTGGATGATCAAGCTCGCCGCCCAGTTCCTCGCGGCCGGCCTCGTCGCCTGGCTCGGCGTGCAGATCTACTCGCTCCCCATCGGCGGCCTGACCGTCGGTTCGTCCTGGGTCTCGTTCACGATGACGGTCTTCGCGATCGTGCTCGTGATGAACGCGATCAACTTCGTCGACGGCCTCGACGGGCTCGTCGCCGGTGTCGCCATCATCGCCAACACGGTGTTCTTCATCTACACGCAGTTGCTCGTCACCGGCACCGGCGCCAGCGACTACTTCAACCTCGCCTCCCTCATCGCCGCGATCCTGGTTGGCGCCTGCGTCGGGTTCCTGCCGCTCAACTGGCATCCGGCCAAGCTGTTCATGGGCGACGCCGGCGCTCTGCTCGTCGGTCTCCTGATGGCGACGTCCGCGGCAGCGGTGACCGGCCAGGTGGACCCGGCTGCGCTCGGCAACACCCAGCTGCTCCCGGCGTTCATCCCGATCATTCTGCCGTTCGCGATCCTCGTGGTGCCGCTCGTAGACTTCGCCCTCGCCGTGCTCCGCCGGCTGCGCGCAGGCAAGTCGCCGTTCAGCGCAGACCGCCTCCACCTGCACCACCGCCTGCTCGACATGGGACACTCGCAACTGCACGCCGTCCTGATCTTCTACGGCTGGACGACCGTCATCTCCGTCGGGTGCCTCCTCTTCTTCGCCGTGCAGCCGTGGTGGGCGCTCGCCTTCGTCGTCGCCGGCGTGGCCGTCTGCACGGCGTTCACACTCGCACCGCTCGGCCAGCGCCGTCGTGCTGAGCAGGCCGTGCAGGCGCTCAGCCCGGAAACCGGGGAAGCTCTCGGGTTGGTCGAGTACGATCGTTTGGACGAAGCGTCAGCAGCCCGTAACTCGGATGCGCCCGTTCCGGACGAGGTACTCGACACCCTCGCCAAGAAAGACTCCCCATGAATTCCAACGCCGTGTTCAAGGCCGCCCTCAAGTGGGGCGCGCTCCTCGCCCTCGTGATCGCCGTGGTCGGAGGGATCATCGGCTACTCGATCGACGGGACGCGCGGACTCACGAGCGCGCTCATCGGCACGGCGATGTCGCTCGTGTTCGTCGGGATCACGGCGGTCAGCATCCTCTTCGCCAACCGCTATGCAGGGCGCGAGTTCTTCGTCGCGATCTTCTTCGGCGTCGTGATGGGCGGCTGGCTGCTGAAGTTCGTCCTGTTCCTCGTGCTCGGGTTCATCCTCAAGAGCCAGCCGTGGGTCAACGCGCCAGTCCTGTTCATCTGCGTCATCGTCGGCGTCGTCGGATCACTCGTGGTGGATGCCGTCGTGGCTGCCAAGGTACGGGTTCCCTACGTGTCCCACGACGTGCTCACGAAGCCAGAAGAGAACTCGGGCGCCTAGAACATGCCCGTTTCGGCATCCAACCCGCTCTCCGCGGCATCCGCGCGATTTTTTTGCGGAATCCTCACGCTGAATACACCCTCTGGGTTCGTAGGAGGCTGAATTCCTTGCTAGAGTTGTCCGTGAATCCTCCCACTGAACATGCTTCGGCGTGTCGAGAGGATACATTCCCCCCGTTCGTCGTCGCGAGAGCCGCGCTCCACGCCCCGAAACAGGAGATACGTGCTGTTCGCTAACGCCTTGCACCTGCTCGCCCCGCTGGCCGCCAACGATGGTCAATTCCACGGGCCGTCCATCGATGAATTCTTCCCCGACATCGTCCTGTTCGAGGGCACGCCGTTCGCGATCAACCGGGTCATCATCATCCGCTTCATCGCCGTCGCAGCAATCCTGCTGTTCTTCTGGCTCTCCACCCGGAGGATGAAGCTCGTTCCCGGTCGGGCGCAGAGCCTCGCCGAGATGGCCCTCGACTTCGTCCGCATCAACATCGCGGAAGACCTCCTCGGCAAGAAGGACGGCAAGCGCTTCCTGCCCATCCTGACCACCATCTTCTTTATGGTGATCACGATGAACCTGACGGGTATCATCCCCGGCCTGAACCTCGCAGGAACGTCCGTCATCGGTGTGCCCCTCGTCCTCGCGGCGGTGTCCTACATCACCTTCATCTACGCCGGTGTTCGCAAGAGCCCGAAGAAGTTCTTCAAGAACTCCCTCTTCCCGGCCGGCGTCCCGTGGCCCGTGTACATCATTGTCACGCCCATCGAGCTCGTGTCGACCTTCGTCATCCGGCCGCTCACACTGACCCTCCGACTCCTGATGAACATGGTCGTCGGTCACCTCCTGCTTGTGCTGTTCTTCGCAGCAACGCAGTTCTTCCTCTTCAACCTCGGCGGCTGGTTCGCCCTGCTGGGTGTCGGAACGTTCGCCTTCGGCTTCGCCTTCACCCTCTTCGAACTCCTGGTGGCCGTCCTCCAGGCATACGTCTTCACCCTCCTCACCGCGGTCTACATCCAGCTCGCGGTCGCAGAAGAGCACTAATCGGAGTCAGGCACACCGCCTGCTCACACATCGGAAGGAAATAACGTGGACGCCACTACCGTTCTCGCTGCTATCAACGGAAACATCGCGACGGTCGGTTACGGCCTCGCAGCCATCGGCCCCGCCATCGGCGTGGGTATCGTCGTCGGCAAGACGATCGAAGGCACCGCGCGCCAGCCCGAGCTGGGCGGCCGTCTCCAGGTCCTCATGTGGATCGGTATCGCATTCACCGAGGCGCTCGCCTTCATCGGCATCGCGACCTTCTACATCTTCCAGTAAGCCCTCTTTCACACCTCAGAAGGAGGAACGATGTCACACGCAGTGATTGCTGCTGCAGCGGAGGAAGCGTCTACGCATAACCCGCTGCTCCCGGAATGGTATGACATCCTCTGGTCCGGTGTTGCGTTCCTCATCATCCTCTTCTTCTTCTGGAAGATGATCCTGCCCAAGGTGCAGAAGCTCCTCGACGACCGCGCAGCGGCCATCGAGGGCAACATCGCCAAGGCAGACGAGGCGCAGAAGCAGGCTGAAGCCGCACTCGAGCAGTACAACGCTCAGCTGGCAGAAGCCCGACAGGAGGCAGGCCGCATCCGCGAGCAGGCCCGTGTCGACGGCCAGAAGATCTTGGCAGAACTGAAGGATCAGGCAACCGTGGAAGCCGCTCGCGTCACCGCGAGCGCGCAGACGCAGATCGAAGCTGAGCGCCAGGCGGCCGTTGTGTCGCTCCGCGCAGAGGTGGGCTCACTCGCCCTCGATCTCGCAAGCGGCGTCATCGGCGAAACGCTGAACGACGACGCGAAGGCCACAGCCGTGGTCGACCGGTTCCTCGCCGACCTCGAAGCGTCGGAGAAGGCAGCACAGTAATGGGAAGCGCGACCAGAGAAGCACTCGTCACGTCGAAGGACGCCCTCGCCGCCCTCGGCGCGGGCGCCGATCTGGCCACCGCGGACGGACTGTTCGCAGCCGGCCGGGCCATCGGATCGTCGACGCACCTGAGTGCAGCACTCAGTGACCCGGCGGCCGAGGCCCAGGCCAAGACCGCCGTCGTCGACCGCATCTTCAGCACCCAGGTCAACGCTCACGCGCTCGGCCTGCTGAAGACCGTGGCCTCCAGCCGCTGGTCGAACGAAACGGACCTGCTCGCAGGCATCGAGGAGATCGGCCTCCGCGCCGCATCGATCTCGGCCGGCGCACAGGGCGACATCGAAGCCGAACTGTTCGAGTTCGGCAACGTCGTCAGCAGCAACAACGAGCTCGAGCTCGCTCTCACGAGCAAGCTCGGTAGCACGGAGGCCAAAGCAGACCTCGTTGCCAAGCTGCTCTCCGGCAAGGCCAGCGCACAGACCGTGAGCATCGTGGGGCAGCTCGTGCAGCAGCCCCGCGGTCGCCGCATCGGTGAACTGCTGCGCTACGCGGCCGCCATCGTGGCAGACCAGCAGGGCCTCGCGGTCGCAACGGTCACCACGGCGACCCCCATCGCTCCAGCGCAGCTCGAGCGTCTCGAGCGACACCTCGCAGCCAGCACCGGCCGTCAGGTGAAGATCAATCAGGTCATCGACCCGGCCGTCGTCGGCGGAATCCGAGTGCAGGTGGGGGACAACGTCATCGACGGAAGCCTCGCAGCCCGCATCAACGACCTCCGCCTCAAGCTCGCCAGCTGACCCGCAACTGGCACACGAACGGCTACCACAACTCCAGACGTTGATCCTGACGGATCGCACCTCTCGGAACCGCAGGGTTCCACAACCAAAAGGAACATGATGGCAGAACTCACGATCAGCCCAGATGAGATCCGGGATGCTCTCAAGGACTTCGTCAAGGCCTACGAGCCCGGCAAGGCTGCGGCCACCGAGGTCGGTCACGTGATCGATGCTGCAGACGGCATCGCGCACGTCGAAGGCCTCCCCGGCGCCATGGCGAACGAGCTCCTCCGCTTCGCGGACGGCACCCTCGGCCTGGCCCTGAACCTCGACGAGAACGAGATCGGCGTCGTCGTCCTGGGCGAGTTCGGCAACATCGTCGAGGGCCTCGAAGTCACCCGTACGGGCGAGGTCCTCTCGGTTCCCGTCGGCGACGGCTACCTCGGACGCGTTGTGGACCCGCTCGGCAACCCGATCGACGGACTCGGCGACATCGCATCGGAAGGTCGCCGCGCTCTCGAGCTGCAGGCCCCCGGCGTGATGCAGCGCAAGTCGGTCCACGAGCCGCTCCAGACCGGCATCAAGGCCATCGACGCCATGATCCCCGTCGGCCGCGGCCAGCGTCAGCTCATCATCGGCGACCGCCAGACCGGTAAGACGGCCATCGCGATCGACACGATCATCAACCAGAAGGCGAACTGGGAGACCGGCGACCCGAACAAGCAGGTCCGCTGCATCTACGTCGCCATCGGCCAGAAGGGCTCGACGATCGCTTCGGTCAAGGGCGCCCTGGAAGAGGCCGGCGCTCTCGAGTACACCACGATCGTGGCCTCGCCTGCTTCCGACCCCGCCGGCTTCAAGTACCTCGCCCCCTACACGGGTTCGGCCATCGGCCAGCACTGGATGTACGGCGGCAAGCACGTCCTCATCATCTTCGACGACCTGTCGAAGCAGGCTGAGGCCTACCGCGCCGTTTCGCTCCTCCTGCGCCGTCCGCCGGGACGTGAGGCATACCCCGGTGACGTCTTCTACCTGCACTCCCGTCTGCTGGAGCGTTGCGCGAAGCTGTCCGACGAGCTCGGTGCCGGTTCGATGACGGGTCTGCCCATCATCGAGACCAAGGCCAACGACGTCTCGGCGTACATCCCCACCAACGTGATCTCGATCACCGACGGCCAGATCTTCCTGCAGTCCGACCTCTTCAACGCCAACCAGCGTCCAGCGGTCGACGTCGGTATCTCCGTCTCCCGTGTCGGTGGTGACGCACAGGTCAAGAGCATCAAGAAGGTCTCCGGTACCTTGAAGCTCGAGCTCGCCCAGTACCGTTCGCTCGAGGCATTCGCGATGTTCGCATCCGACCTCGACCAGGCCAGCCGCCGTCAGCTCGCCCGAGGCGCACGCCTCACCGAGCTGCTCAAGCAGCCGCAGTACTCGCCGTACCCCGTCGAGGAGCAGGTCGTCTCGATCTGGGCCGGAACCAAGGGCAAGCTGGACGAGGTCCCCGTCGAGGACGTGCTGCGCTTCGAGCGCGAACTGCTCGACTACCTGGGCCGCAACACCGACGTCCTGAAGACGCTGCGTGAGACCAACGTGCTCGACGACGCCACCGTCGCGACGCTCGAGACCGAGGTCGACAAGTTCGCACTCGAGTTCCAGACGAGCGAGGGCAAGGCCCTCGGCTCCGAGCAGTTCGAGGAGCTCCCGGTTGAAGACGTCAACCAGGAGAAGATCGTGAAGGGTCGCCGCTAGCCCATGGGCGCTCAACTCCGGGTCTACACGCAGAAGATCAAGTCTGCGCAGACGACCAAGAAGATCACGAAGGCGATGGAGCTCATCGCCGCGTCGCGCATCCAGAAGGCGCAAGCGCGGGTCGCTGCTTCCGGACCGTACGCTCGTGCGATCACTCGTGCCGTGTCGGCCGTTTCGACGTACTCCAACGTCGACCACGTGCTCACGACCGAGCCGGAGAAGGTTGAGCGGGCTGCGGTCGTCGTATTCGCTTCCGACCGCGGTCTCGCCGGTGCGTTCAACTCGCAGGTCCTCCGTGAGGCCAGCGAGCTGACCGAGCTGCTGCAGAGCCAGGGCAAGGAAGTCACGCACTACCTCGTCGGACGCAAGGCAGTCGCCTACTTCACCTTCCGCAGGCGCGAGTCGGCAGGATCGTGGGTCGGCAACACCGAGAACCCCGACTTCGAAACGGCGCAGGAGATCAGCGCAGCCATCCTCGAGTCCTTCCTGAAGGACGCGAAGGACGGCGGCGTCGACGAGATCCACATCGTCTACAACCGCCTCGTGAGCATGATGACGCAGACCCCAGAGGTCGTCCGTCTCCTGCCGCTCGAAGTGGTCGAAGGCGTCGAGGAGCCGACGGACACAACGGCACTGCCGCTGTACGAGTTCGAGCCCGACGCCGAGAACGTGCTTGACGCGCTGCTCCCGACGTACATCGAGAGCCGCATCTTCAACGCCCTCCTGCAGTCCGCCGCCGCGAAGCACGCTGCGACGCAGAAGGCGATGAAGTCCGCGAGCGACAACGCGGACAAGCTCATCACCGACTACACGCGCCTCCGTAACAACGCCAGGCAGGCCGAGATCACGCAGCAGATCTCCGAAATCGTCGGTGGCGCTGACGCGCTCTCGTCCGCCAAGTAACACGCACACGTATCTGTAGAGACAGAGAAGAGAAAAGAACATGACCCCCACCGCAACTGCCGAGCAGGGCGCTGCAGAGGTGAAGGCCGGCGCCATCGGCCGCATCTCTCGCGTGACCGGTCCGGTCGTCGACATCGAGTTCCCGCACGATGCGATTCCCGGTATCTACAACGCACTGAAGACCAACGTCACCATCGGTGACGAGACGAGCGTCCTGACGCTCGAGGTCGCACAGCACCTCGGCGACGACGTCGTCCGTGCCATCGCGCTGAAGCCGACCGACGGTCTGGTCCGTGGCCAGGAAGTCACCGACACCGGAGAGCCGATCTCGGTTCCCGTCGGTGAAGTCACCAAGGGCAAGGTCTTCAACGTCCTCGGCGAGGTGCTCAACGGTGAGCCGGGCGAGCAGATCGAGATCACCGAGCGCTGGCCGATCCACCGCCAGCCACCGGCATTCGACCAGCTCGAGTCGAAGACCCAGCTCTTCGAGACCGGCATCAAGGTCATCGACCTCCTCACCCCGTACGTCCAGGGTGGAAAGATCGGCCTCTTCGGTGGTGCAGGTGTCGGCAAGACCGTCCTCATCCAGGAGATGATCCAGCGCGTCGCGCAGGACCACGGTGGTGTGTCGGTGTTCGCCGGTGTCGGTGAGCGTACCCGTGAGGGCAACGACCTCATCCACGAGATGGAAGAAGCAGGCGTCTTCGACAAGACCGCCCTCGTCTTCGGCCAGATGGACGAGCCGCCGGGAACGCGTCTGCGCGTCGCCCTGTCGGCCCTGACCATGGCCGAGTACTTCCGCGACGTGCAGAAGCAGGACGTGCTGTTGTTCATCGACAACATCTTCCGCTTCACGCAGGCCGGTTCCGAGGTGTCGACCCTGCTCGGTCGTATGCCGTCCGCCGTTGGTTACCAGCCGAACCTCGCCGACGAGATGGGTCTCCTCCAGGAGCGCATCACCTCGACGCGTGGTCACTCGATCACCTCGCTGCAGGCCATCTACGTTCCTGCCGACGACTACACCGACCCGGCTCCGGCAACGACGTTCGCGCACCTCGACGCAACGACCGAGCTCTCGCGTGAGATCGCATCGAAGGGCCTCTACCCGGCCGTCGACCCGCTGACCTCCACGAGCCGCATCCTCGACCCCCGCTACTTGGGCGCCGACCACTACCGTGTGGCGACGACGGTCAAGCAGATCCTCCAGAAGAACAAGGAACTCCAGGAGATCATCGCGATCCTCGGTGTCGACGAGCTCTCCGAAGAGGACAAGGTCACGGTTTCGCGTGCACGCCGCATCCAGCAGTTCCTGTCGCAGAACACCTACATGGCGAAGAAGTTCACCGGTGTCGAGGGTTCGACGGTTCCGCTGAAGAACACGATCGAGTCCTTCGACGCGATCGCCAAGGGCGAGTACGACCACGTGGCCGAGCAGGCCTTCTTCAACGTCGGTGACATCAACGACGTCGAAGAGCGTTGGGCACAGATCCAGAAGGAGAACGGCTAGTCATGGCTGCCGCTCCGCAGACCGCGCTGACCGTGAGTGTCGTCGCAGCGGACCACGAAGTGTGGTCCGGTGCGGCGCGCCAGGTCGTCGCCAAGACGGTCGATGGCGAGATCGGTATCCTCCTGGGTCACGAGCCTGTGCTCGCGATCCTGGCCGCCGGTGAAGTCCGCATCACGCTCGAAGACGGCTCCAAGCTCGTCGCGAGCGCTGAGGACGGCTTCCTGTCGGTTGAAAACAACACCGTCACGGTGGTGGCTGGAAACGCCTCCCTCGTGAAGCAGTCCTAACCAGAAGTGCTGCTGCTCCTTCCCCCTTCGGAAACGAAGCGGGACGGTGGCGACGAAGCTCCCCTCGACGCGTCCAGGTTGCGGTTCCCCGCACTGGGCGCGTCGAGGGTCGAGCTCGTCCAAGCCGTCGTCTCCCTTGCGTCCGATGACGCGGCCACGATCGCCGCGTTGAAGCTGGGACCGAAACAACACGGCGAGATCGCTCGCAACCGGGCGCTCACCACCTCGGCCACGATGCCGGCGATCGATCGCTATACGGGTGTCCTCTACGACGCGCTCGACGCGTCCACCCTCACAGACGATGCTCGCGCGTTCGCGGCAGAGCACCTCGTCATCCAGTCCGCACTGCTCGGACCGATCGGCGGGTTGGACCCGGTTCCCGCCTACCGGCTGTCGCATGACTCGCGTGTGCCCGGAATCGTGCTCCGCCGCCACTGGGCAACGGATGCGGCCGCTGAGTTGGCTGCGCGTTCCGGCCTGTTGCTCGACCTCCGTTCCGAGGGCTATACGGCACTCGCTCCGCTGCCGGTGCGTCGCGACGCTGTGTTCCTGCGTGTGCTGACCGAAGCAGCCGACGGCAAGCGTCGTGCGCTCAACCACTTCAACAAGCAGGCGAAGGGTCGATTCACCCGAGCCGTCCTCGAAGCCGGAGTGGACTTCGGCACGGCGGAGGATCTCCTCGAGTGGGGGAGCGATGCTGGTTGGCGCCTTGAATGGCACACGGCCGATTGCGTTCGCCCGGCGAGCGGACCGGAGGAGCTCGCGCTCATCGTGTGAGGTGCGTAGCTAGGCGGCTATTCGGCTACCCGAGTACCCGGCGTCCGGGACAACCGCTGACCCGGTTATTCGGCCCGCCAACACCCCTCGAAGTGATCGTCGACGATGCCGGCCGATTGCATCAGCGCGTACATCGTCGTCGGACCGACGAACCGGTAGCCGCGCTTCCTCAGCGTCTTGCTCAGTTCCGTCGACTCCGGCGTGACGGCCGGGACGTCGGTCCAGGCCACGGGTCGAGGACGCAGCGTCCCGGTCGGTGCGAAGCTCCACACGAGGTCCGCGAGACTCTCGCCGAGGGCGAGCGTCGTCCGCGCATTGCCGATCGCCGCGGTGATCTTGCCCCGGTGACGGATGATCCGCGCGTCCTGGAGCAATCGCTCCACATCCTCGTCCGTCATGGCGGCAACACGCTCGATGTCGAAATCATGGAAGACCTCGCGGAACGCCGGGCGCTTCCGGAGGATCGTGATCCAGGAGAGCCCCGCCTGGAATCCTTCGAGGCTGATTTTCTCGAAGACCTTCTGGTCGCCGAGGAGCGGGACGCCCCATTCCTCGTCGTGGTACCGCGTGTACTCCTCGTCCAGGCCGACCCATGAGCATCGTGATTTGCCGTCTGATCCGACGATGAGCGATGCGCGTGCAGTCATGGGTGGTGGTCGATCCCCTCGTGTTCGAGCAGCCAGGCCTTGGTCGGCTGGCCGTTGCCGCCGGAGCGGTTCACTCCAGAATAGGCGGCGAATCGTCCGCCACTCGCGAGCACCCGATGGCAGGGGACGAGGAGCGCGAGCGGGTTTCGGCGCACGGCGCAGCCGACCGCGCGTCCGGCGGCCGGGGCACCGGCGGCCGCAGCGAGGTCCCCGAACGTGGTCGCGGTGCCGAACGGGACACGGGTGAGCTGCGCCCAGACGGCACGCTGGAACGCGGTGCCCTCCGCTCTAACGGGGACCGTGAACGGTGGCGGGGGAGCCGGTGGTCCCGCGGCGCCGATCGGCACAGGGACCTGCCCGAGGAAGTAGGCGCCGATCTGGTCCGCGGCCTCCAAGAGCAGTTCATCCGGCCGGTCGTCGAGATCGTCGAGGGGGAGTGCACCCGCGCTCTCGAGGGTCACGCCGACGATGGCGGGATGCTCCCCGGCGTCGGCGACGATTTCGATCCGGCCGAGCGGACTGGGGATGCGGATGAACCTCGTCAGGAGATCCGGGACGCGCACGGGTGTCGGTCTGGACTGTTGAGTGGGGGCGAGTGTGCGTGGTGTGGGAGTGGGTGCAGATGTCATGTCCCGACGCTAGGCGGCCGGGTCACCGGAGAACGGGCTTTCCATCGACCTGTGGACAAGTCGTCGCGCAGCAGCGGCTGTGCACTCCACCAGCGCTGTGCAGTCCACCAGCGCGCGGCGCTAGCCTGGAGGCATGCCTGACATCGCGTATCGCACCCTGGGCCGAAGCGGCCTCGTCGTCTCCACCGTCGGACTCGGCTGCAACAACTTCGGCCGATCCGGCACCGTCTCCGAAGAGCTTGACGGCACGGTTCCGGTCGTCGATGCGGCGATCGACGCCGGCATCACCCTGTTCGACACCGCCGACATCTACGGCAAGGAGTACGGCCTGAGCGAAACGCTGCTCGGCCGAGCGCTCGGGAAGCGACGCGATCAGATCGTTCTGGCCACGAAGTTCGGCCACGCCGACTTCCCGAGTCCCATCAGCAACTGGGGTGCGAAGGCGTCCAGGCGGTACCTGCGCCAGTCGGTCGAAGGCTCACTCCGTCGCCTGCAGACGGAGTGGATCGACCTCTACCAACTGCACACCCCCGACCCGAACACGCCCATCGAGGAGACCCTCGCGACCCTCGACGACCTCGTCGCAGAGGGCAAGATCCGCTACTACGGCCACTCGAACTTCGCGGCCTGGCAGCTGGTGGACGCTGACTGGGCGGCGAAGGCGCAGCAGCGCACCGCCTTCATCTCGGCGCAGAACGAGTACAGCCTGCTCGTGCGGCAGCCGGAGGACGAGCTTTTCCCGGCCATCCGTCGTACGGGGCTCGGCTTCCTGCCGTACTTCCCGCTCTACAACGGTCTATTCACGGGCAAGTTCACGCGTTCCGGCGGACCCACCGGCAGCCGGCTGATGCGCCAGCGGAAGCACCTCCTGGATGCGGCGCCGTGGGATGACATCGAACGGTTCCAGGCGTTTGCGGACGAGCGCGGCATCTCGATGCTGGAAGCGACCTTCGGCTGGCTGCTCGCCCGGGAGGAACTGACGAGCGTCATCGCCGGCGCCACAACAGCGGAGCAGGTCCGGGCGAACGCGGCAGCCGGCGCCGCCTGGACACCGACCGCTGCTGAGGTCGCGGAGATCAGCGCGCTGTTCCCGCCGGCGGTCCGGCCGGAGGCGTAGTCCCGGGTTCAGACGCCGGTGCAGATGCAGGTGCAGGCGTCGTCGTCGCTTCATCCCGCAGCTGCTCCTGACGGACCGATTCGAGGTCGAGCGCGGCCGTGAAGGTCTCGGTGAGCTGCTCGGTCACGCGCTCGGCGACGTTCTCGGCGAACCGGGCAGCAGCATCGCCGGACACCTGCTCCGCGACCTGCTCGGCCACTTGCTCCGCGACCTGTTCGGACACCTGTTCCGCCACCTGTTCGGACACCTGCTCTGCGACCTGCTCGCTCATCTGCTCCGTCACGTCGGCGGACACATGTCGGGTCAGTCGATCGCGGAACGCTTCGCGGCGGAGTTTCGTCTCCGCCTTGACCTCGGCGGTGAACGCTTTGAAGCTCGACACGCACATCAGGATGATGACGATGCTGAACGGCAGCGCCGTGATGATCGCGGCGGTCTGCATGGAGGCGAGGCCACCGGCGATGAGCAGCGCGATCGACAGCACACTCGTCACGACCGCCCACGCGATCCGCACCCGGTTGCGCGGTTCGCTGCCACCCGTCGTGAGCATGCCCATCACGAGTGAACCGGAGTCCGCGGAGGTCACGAAGAACAACAGGATGAGCAGGATCGCGCCGATCGTGGCGATGTTGCCACCCGGCAGCCCGGCCAGCATGTTGAACAGCGCCGTGTTGAGGTCGACGGGACCGCTCGCCCCACTGAAGTCGCGTCCGTTCAGCGACTGCATGATGGCCGTGCCGCCGAGCACGGCGAACCACAGGAACGTGAGCAGGGTCGGCACGAGCAACACACCGAGGATGAACTGGCGGACGGTCCGGCCACGCGAGATGCGGGCGATGAACACTCCGACGAACGGGGCCCACGACATCCACCAACCCCAGTAGAACGTGGTCCACGACGCCTGCCAGGCTTCTCCGGCAGCACCCTGATACGCGGACACGTTGAAGGTCAGGCCGACGACGTTCTGCAGGTACGCGCCCATCGCCTGCACCCATTCGCGCAGGAGGAAGAGCGTCGGGCCGGCGAACAGCACGAACATCAGCAGCACGGCGGCGAGGATGAGGTTGGTGTTGGAGAGCCACTTCATGCCCTTGTGGACACCGGAGACGAGGGAGAAGATCGTGATGCCCGTGATCACCAGGATGAGGATGATCTGCGTGACGATGCCCGGCTGGGCAATGCCCGTGTAGCCGAGGCCGGCCGAGATCTGGAGCACGCCGAGGCCGAGGGACGTTGCGACGCCGAACACCGTGCCGATGACGGCGATGGCGTCGATCGCGTTGCCCCAGCCGCCGGCGACACGGTTGCCGAGGAGCGGTTCGATCGCCCAGCGGATCGACATCGGCCTGCCCTTGCGGTGGACGGCATACGCGAGGGCCACACCGACGACCGCGTAGATCGACCAGGCGTGGAGGCCCCAGTGCAGGTAGGTCTGCGTCATGGCCTGCTGCGCGAGCGCTTGCTGGGAACCGGTGACGCCGGGCCGCGGATCGAGGAAATGGGTGAGCGGTTCGCCGACGCCGTAGAAGACGAGGCCGATGCCCATGCCGGCGGCGAACAGCATGGAGAACCAGGAGACGAGCTTGAACTCGGGTTCCTCATCGTCCTTGCCGAGCTTGATGTCGCCGAACTTGGAGACGGCGAACACGATCGCGACGACGACGAACGCGGCGACGAGGAGGACGTAGTACCAGCCGAGCCCGCCGATGATCCCACTCTGGATGGCGCCGAAGACCGCTTCGGCCTGGCCTGGGAAGACGATCGAGAACAGCGCGACGCCGAGGATGACGACGAGTGCTGGCCAGAGAACCCACGGGATGTATCTGGACGATGGCGTGCCGTCTGTTGCGGTGCCACCTGCTGCAGTGCCGCTTCCCGCGGGGCCGCCCGCTGCGGCCGTCCTGTCAACAGCCGACGGTTCGGCTGTCGCGAGTGGTGTGGAGCGCGTCTTCGCGGTCTTCGGCTTCGGTGTTCGTGCGCTCATGGTGCAGCCTGCTCCCGGTTCGCCGCCGGAAATCGTCCCCGGCGATCGCTCCAACCCTACGGAAAGCCGTTGTGGGCGACAACGTTGCACGAGAGGGGTTGATGTGCAGTGCCGCAGTCGATTAAGCACAAGCGCGGCTGAACAGATGCGAGGGGAGCATTGCGAGTGAGCGCTCACTCACTTATGATCTCTCCTGTGGATCCACTCGACGTCACCGCGCCGGAACTCACCTCGGTCGAGGACCAGCAACCGCCGCGCACCACCCCGAGCGGTCGTGCGGCCCCGCTCCCAGCGGAGGATCGGCGCGCCATGATCGTGGCCGCCGTCATCCCGCTCCTGCTCGAACACGGCCGCAACGTCACAACGAAGCAGATCGCAGAAGCCGCCGGACTCGCCGAGGGGACGCTCTTCCGCGCGTTCGGAGACAAGGAAGCGATCATCAGCGCCGCGATCCTCGCCTACCTGGACCCGGAGCCCCTTCGCAACGAGCTGCGCAGCATCGAACCGGCGTGGCCCGTCGAACGGCAGGTGCGCACGATGCTCGTGGCGCTGCGCGAACGCTTCCGCGGGGTGTTCCGCATCATGGCGGCGGCAGAGCACTCCGGTCCGCCGCCCGGCCGCCGCGCACGCATGGAGTTCGCGAACATCATCGAGACGGCCCTCGAACCGCACCGCGACCAACTCAACTGGCCTCCCGTCCGCGTGGCGCACATCGCGCGCCTGCTGGCGTTCGCCTCCTCGGTCGAACAGCTCAACGAGGGCACCGAGTTCACCGATGACGAACTGACCGACATCCTCCTCTACGGCGTCGTGGGCGCCATCCCGACGAACGGAGCCGCGACATGAGCGAATCCAGCACGACCGACACCACGACCGGCACCGCGACCGGCACCGCGATCGGCATTGCACGGCAGGACGATCACAACACCCCCAAGCGCCAGCCGAAGAACGCTCGAAAGGATGGGCCCATGCTCTGGAGCCTCAGCGTCAAATATCTGCGCCCCTACTGGCCGCTCGTCCTCGCCGTGGTTGTCCTGCAGCTGTTCCAGTCGATCGCGTCCCTCTACCTGCCGACCCTGAACGCCGACATCATCGACCAAGGCGTCGCGAAGGGCGACACGCAGTACATCCTCAACACGGGCATCCTGATGCTCGTCCTCACCCTCGCCCAGGTGGTGTGCGCCATCGGCGCCGTGTACTTCGGTGCGAGGGCCGCGATGGCGATGGGCCGGGATCTGCGGGCGGCCGTCTTCGGGCGCGTCTCCGAGTTCTCCGAGCGTGAGGTCGCCCAGTTCGGCGCTCCGTCCCTCATCACCCGCAACACGAACGACGTGCAGCAGGTGCAGATGCTCGTGCTGATGACCTTCACGCTGATGGTGTCAGCTCCGATCCTCGCCGTCGGCGGTGTGGTCATGGCGCTCCGACAGGACCTCGAACTCTCCTGGCTCATGGCCGTGAGCATCCCGGTGCTCCTGCTGGCCGTCGGACTGATCGTCGTGCGGATGGTTCCGCTCTTCCGACTGATGCAGACCCGCATCGACCGCATCAACCAGATCCTGCGCGAACAGCTCTCCGGCATCCGGGTGATCCGGGCGTTTGTGAAGGAGGACGTCGAGCGCACCCGCTTCGCCGTCGCCAACGAGGAGGTCACGGACACCGCGCTCCGCGCCGGGCGTCTGATGGCGCTGATGTTCCCGATCGTGATGCTCGTCCTCAATGCGTCGAGCGTCGCCGTCCTGTGGTTCGGCAGCTTCCGCATCGACGAGGGGTCGATGGAGATCGGCACACTGACGGCGTTCCTCCAGTACCTCATGCAGATCCTCATGGCGGTCATGATGGCGACGTTTATGGCGGTGATGATCCCGCGCGCCGCGGTGTGCGCGGATCGGATCGGAGCGGTCCTCGGCACCGAATCCAGTGTTGTGCCCGCGACAGACCCCATCGACCTCGTCGCCCCGAGCGGCGAAGTGGAACTGGTCGACGTGTCCTTCTCCTACCCTGGCGCCGACGACCCGGTGCTGAGCGACATCTCCTTCCGGGCGGCCCCTGGGACGACCACGGCGATCATCGGCTCCACGGGCTCTGGCAAGACGACGCTCGTGAACCTCCTGCCGAGGCTCTTCGACGCGACCGGCGGCAGCGTCCAGGTCGACGGCGTCGATGTGCGACGACTCGACCAGGACGTCCTGTGGGCGAGCATCGGCCTCGTCCCGCAGAAGCCGTTCCTGTTCTCCGGCACGATCGCCAGCAACCTGCGCTACGGCAAGCCGGACGCCACCGACGAGGAGCTCTGGGCTGCGCTCACGACCGCGCAGGCCAGGGACTTCGTGCGTCGGCTGCCCGAGCAGCTGGATGCGCCCATCGCACAGGGCGGGACGAACGTGTCCGGCGGACAGCGCCAGCGCCTCGCGATCGCACGGGCACTCGTCAAACGTCCGGAGATCTTCGTCTTCGACGACTCCTTCTCCGCGCTCGACCTGTCGACTGACGCCCGCCTGCGTAAAGCGCTCGCCCGCGACGTCGCAGACGCCACCATGATCATCGTCGCCCAACGGGTGTCGACGATCGTCGATGCGGACCAGATCCTCGTCCTCGAGGACGGACGGATCGTCGGTCGCGGAACCCACACCGAATTGCTCGAAACGTGTCCGACCTACGTCGAGATCGTCGAGTCGCAGCACGCAGCGGAGGCGGCAGCATGAGCGAGACCACAAGACGACCGGCACCGAGGCGCGGCGGCCCGATGGGCGGCGGCATGGGCGGCGGGATGCCCGCAGAGAAGTCGCTCAACTTCGGCCCGTCGGCGAAGCGACTGCTCGGTCGGTTCGCGCCCCACTCGTTCGCCCTCATCCTCGTGACGGTCCTCGGCGTCGTGAGCGTCGCCCTGAGCGTCGCCGGCCCGAAGCTGCTCGGTGAGGCGACGAACATCATCTTCGAGGGCATCATCTCCAAGCAGCTCCCTGCAGGCGCCACGAAGGCGCAGGTCATCGAGGGGCTGCGGCAGAAGGGCGACACCGGGCAGGCCGACCTGCTGAGCGGCATGACCCTCAACCCCGGTCACGGCATCGACTTCCAGGCGCTCAGCATGATCCTGCTGCTCGTGATGTCGATCTACGTGCTGTCGAGCGTCTTCGGATGGCTGCAGGCGTACGTCCTCAACACCGTCGTGCAGCGGACGATGTTCCGTCTGCGCGCGGACGTCGAATCGAAGATCCACCGGTTGCCGTTGAACTACTTCGACACGATGCAGCGCGGCGAGCTCCTCAGCCGGGTCACGAACGACATCGACAACGTCGGCCAGAGCATGCAGCAGACGCTGAGCCAGGCGCTCACCTCCCTGCTCACGGTCGTCGGCGTCATCGTGATGATGTTCATCATCTCGCCGTTGCTGGCCGTGATCGCACTCGTGACGATCCCGCTGACGCTGCTCGTGACGGTCGTCATCGCAAAGCGTTCGCAGAAGCTGTTCGTGCAGCAGTGGCAGCACACCGGCGAACTCAACGGGCAGGTCGAGGAGTCGTTCAGTGGGCATGCGCTCGTGAAGGTCTTCGGCCGTCAGCGCGAGGTGATCGCGGACTTCGGGGAGAAGAACGAGCGCCTCTTCAAGGCTTCGTTCGGTGCGCAGTTCGTGTCCGGCATCATCATGCCGGCGATGATGTTCATCGGGAACCTCGTGTACGTCGCCATCGCGGTCGTCGGCGGTCTGCAGGTGGCAGCCGGCGCGATGCGACTCGGTGACGTGCAGGCCTTCATCCAATACTCCAGGCAGTTCACCCAGCCGCTCAGCCAGTTGGGTTCCATGGCCAATCTCCTGCAATCCGGCGTCGCGAGCGCCGAGCGCGTCTTCGAACTCCTCGACGCACAGGAGCAGTCCCCGGACCCGACCGACCCGCAGTCGCCGGACGCCGGAACCACGAGCGGCGGACCGGACAGCGCCCGCGGCACCGATGGCGTCGACCGCGCCTCCGGCGGAACGGGGCTCCTGCAGTTCGAGGACGTGTCGTTCCGATACGTCCCGGACAAGCCGCTCATCGAGCACCTCGACCTCGTCGCGGAACCGGGCCACACGGTTGCGATCGTCGGTCCGACCGGTGCGGGCAAGACGACCCTCGTGAACCTCATCATGCGCTTCTACGAGGTCGACTCCGGACGGATCCTCCTCGACGGCGTCGACATCAAGACGATGACGCGGGACGACCTCCGATCGCGCACGGGCATGGTCCTGCAGGACACTTGGCTGTTCGGCGGTTCGATCCTGGAGAACATCAGGTACGGACGCGCCGGAGCGAGCGACGAGGAGGTCATCGCCGCTGCGAAGGCCGCGTACGTCGACCGGTTCGTGCACTCGCTGCCGGACGGATACAACACCGTGCTGGACGACGAGGCGTCGAACGTGTCCGCGGGTGAGAAACAGCTCATCACGATCGCGCGGGCGTTCCTCGCCCAGCCGAAGGTGCTCATCCTCGACGAGGCCACTTCATCGGTCGACACCCGCACCGAGGTGCTCGTGCAGCAGGCGATGGCCGCGCTGCGGCAGGAGCGGACGAGTTTCGTCATCGCGCACCGGCTGTCGACCATCCGCGATGCCGACCTCATCCTCGTGATGGAGAACGGGTCGATCGTCGAGCAGGGCACACACGAGGAGCTGCTGGAGGCGAAGGGCGCCTACTGGACCCTCTCGAACGCCCAGTTCTCGAGTGCACTCGTGGACGAGGACGAGGTCGTCGACCAGGTCGCATCGCCCGGCACCGGTTCCTGAGGCGGTGGGCCGGCCCGCGCTGTCCGGCGCGGGCTGTCCGGTGCGGGCCTGCCCGGCACCACACCGGAATTGCTGAAAAACGGTCGGGATGTCAGGCGCGGGCCCGGTTCTCGTGCACAATGGCACAAGACCTGCAGGAGGAACGGTGCCGAAAGACAAACGCGCGGGGCGCCGCGTCCGGAATTCGATCGTGTGGGGCGTCGTCGCCGTGGTCGTGGCGACCGCCGCGCTCGTCGCAGTGATGATCGGACGCGCCGCATCGGCCGATGAGGGCCCCTTCGCCGGTGCGCAGCTGTACGTCTATCCGGACTCTGCGGCGGCGAAAGCCGTCAAGACGTCGACCGGCGACGCCAAGACGGCCGCCAAGCAGCTCGCGGCCCAACCGACCGCGATCTGGTTGCTCCCGGAGCGCTTCCCGACCGCGACGGTCGGTCGGACGGTGGACGGCATCGTGCAGCAGGCTGCGTCGACCGGCCGCATGCCCGTCTTCGTCGTGTACGGCATCCCACAACGGGACTGCGGCAACCAGTCGGCCGGCGGAACCGCATCGGCCGACTACCAGGACTGGGTCGGGGAGATCGCAGGGGCCCTGAAAGACCACAAGGTCGCCGTCATCATGGAACCGGACGCCGTCGCCCTCGCACCCGATTGCGGCAACCAGGCGGAACGCATGTCCCAGCTCAAGCAGGCGACGAAGCAGCTGACCGCGGCGGGCGCCGACGTCTACCTCGACGGCGGGCACTCCACCTGGCGACCGGCGAGCGAGATGGCGACGCTCCTCCGCGAGGCCGGAATCGATGACGCGCGCGGCTTCGCGACGAACGTCTCCAACTACAACGCGACCGACTCCGAACTGCACTACGCGGCCCAGCTGAGCGAGCTCCTCGGTGGCAAGCCGTTCGTCATCGACACCTCGCGCAACGGCAGCGGATCCAACGGCGACTGGTGCAATCCGGCCGGTCGGACAGTCGGTGCGGAACCGCTCAGCGTGACCGCGCCACACCTCGACGCGAACCTCTGGATCAAGGCGCCGGGAGAGAGCGACGGAGAGTGCGGCGGTGGCCCCCAGGCTGGGGTATGGTGGCCACAGCGAGCGAGTGAGCTCGCACAGGGTTTCAGCGCATGGTAGCGACGGTGTCGACCACATCCCGGTCCGGATGTGCTGGTACGGCCGGGAAGAGAGAGTCGTGACGTCACAGGGTGGGAATGAACGCCGGACGGCAGTCGTCATCGAGGACGACGCCGACATCAGGCAGCTCTTGGAAACGGTCCTGGAGCAGGCCGGATTCGACACGGTGTCCGCGGCGAACGGACTCGACGGCGTCGAGGCCGTCCGCTCGCACCAGCCGCTCGTGACGACGCTGGATGTGAGCATGCCAGGCATCGACGGGTTCGAGGCCGCCAAGCGCATCCGCGCCATCAGCGACACGTACATCGTGATGCTGACCGCTCGCGGCGACGAGATCGACACCCTGCAGGGCCTCGACTCCGGCGCCGACGACTACATGACGAAGCCGTTCCGTCCCCGAGAGCTCCGCGCGCGCATCGAGGCGATGCTCCGACGTCCGCGGATCGGCGGCGACGGGTCCGCTGAATCCCAGGGCCAGCAGACCCAGCAGCAGCCGGTGCAGTACCTGCAGGCATCGCCCGTCGGTCAGCCGGCCGTGCAGGGCTTGCCGCAGGGGCAGATGCTCGACCAGCACCAGCTCGTCGAGGCCGGACCGGCGACAGGACCCAACCAGATCGCCCGCCACGTCGCGCCGTCGCTGCCCGTCGTCGCACCGATCATCCTGCCGCCGCAGGTCGAGTCGGACCCGGAGACCGAGGGATGGCTCATCCACCGCGGCCTCCGGCTCAGCCCGGCCACGCGCATCGTGGAGATCGAAGGGACGGAGATCGATCTGACCCGCAGCGAGTTCGAACTCCTGCAGGCGCTGATGGAGTCGCGGCGCCGCGTCCGCAGCAAGGCGGACCTCGCGTTGATGCTCCGCGGCGAGAGCTACGTGACGGCCTACTACGTGAGCGAGGCCGACAAGCGCGCCATCGAGGTCCACCTCGCGAACCTCCGCCGGAAGCTCGCGGACAGCACGGTCGCTCCCCGGTTCATCGAGACCGTCCGCGGTGTCGGCTACCGGATGACCTCCGACGACTAGCCGCTCGCCCGCCCAGCCACCCTGCCCACCGGCCCAAGCCCGCGAGTTGTCACTCGTGGCGGCTTCGACGTGGGTCTGAACGACCACGACTGACAGTTCGCGGGCCGAAGCCGGCGGTGAAGCGGCTAGCGTCCGAGCATCGACTCGGTCGCCTCGAGCTCCAGGAGCCGCTCGCACGCACGATCGCCGGACTCCGCCAGGAGGTCGCGCACGTGACGGCACTCGATCAGGTCGTGCCGTTCGAGGGCGTGCAGCCCCTGCGTCGCCAGATGCGCGAGACCGGTCACACCGAGCATAACGCTCGAGGACCGGATGCTCAGCAGCACGACCTTGGTCTCGTCGAGGTCGTCGTCATCGATCGCCGCGACCAGACGCGACAGCCTCGTGGGCCACATCTCGACATAGGTGCGCACAAAACGCCGACGGCTGAGAAGGTCGCCCGAGAGTTCTCGGAGCAACCTTCTCAGCTCGTCGGCGCTGACGCCCGTATGGTCGAGATCCATCACACCCGGTATCCGCGCTGACGACGGATCAGCTTGCCGAACATACTGAGCGTCTGGAGGACGGTGATGACGCCGAGGACCGGCCAACCGGCCCAGAGGATCGTGGACTGGACGACGGGGGAGAGCTGGGTCCACGCCGCGACGATCGCGATGATCGCTGCGAGGACGAAGAGGAGGGGTGCGAGGTGCGCGTTGCCTGAGCCGCGCTCGGCCTTGGCCTGCTCCGCCCAGTTGTCGACCTTCTTGTTGCTCGCGAACTTCGTCCACGCCCGGATGAAGTGCCCCATCCGGATCCACATGTAGAACTCGGCCGGGAAGATCAGGACGGCGAACAGGATGTCGCGGATGTTGCGGTTCTTCATCGACAGCGCGATGCGCAGGTTGAGGAGGATGGCGACGATCGGCGGGATGAGCCAGACGGGGCTGAACACGAACGCGTGGATGGAGAGCGAACCGGCGAGCAGCACAACGAACAGGACTCGCGTCACCATGTTGAGCAGCATCTCGGCGTTCTCGAGCCAGCGGAGACGCAGGTTCGGGTGGAACGGCTGGCCCTTGGTGTCGCCACGCTGTCCCGGCCACATGAGCTCGATGGCGCCGTAGTTCCACTTGACCTGCTGCGCGTCGAGCGAGCGGACGGTCGTCATGCCGCCGACATCGGCCCTGGCGCGGGCCGAGATCTTCGTGAGGTAGCCTGCACTCTTGATCTGGAGGGAGAGGAGCGAGTCCTCCACCTCCGAGTCCTTGACCCACGGCGTCGACTGGTGGTTCTGCTCCATGGCGTCGCGCAGGGCCTGCACCGAGAAGATCGAGTACTGACCGCCGAGCACCGCCATGTTGCGGCCGCGCAGCATGTTCTGCATGTTGAACGCCGCGAACTGCGTGCGCTGACCGGCGATGAGGAACGCCGGCATCAGCTGCTTGGCGAACGGCTTGTCGTCGATCGAGTAGATGGCCGAGATGCCGCCGATGCGGGTGTCCGAGACGATCTCCGCCTCGAGCGACTCGATCGCGTTGGTCTCGGCGACCGTGTCGCCGTCGACGCCGAGCAGGTAGTCGTACCCCTCCACGAGCGTGAACCCGTAGTTGAGCGCGCCGACCTTCTTGTCGGGGTTCTTGCCGATGTCGTGGATGAAGACCTCGGTGAACTGCTCCATGCCCTCGGCGTCGAGGGTCGAGTGCGGCCCTGCGTACGGTGCAGCGACATCGACCGACTTGTCCGTCGTGTTGTTGATGATGACGTGGATCACGTCGGGGAGGCGCGTCTGCGCCAGCAACGATTCGAGCACCTGGGGCAGGGTCTCCTCCTCGTTGTAGGCGGGGACGATGCACCCGATCGTGGCGCGGGCCTCCTGGAGCGAGTTGACGGAGTCGATGAACTCATTCGCGGACGCTTCAAGTTCGGGTGCGAGAAGCGGCTGCGTGTGAATGTATCGTCCGTCCGTCGTCTTCGCGGCCGACCGAGCGCTACCGGGGCGAGCTTCGATATCAGACATCCTGGGTCCTGTTCCTGTTGGATCGGGTGCAACGTCTCCGCGTCGCACTCATTACTCTGCCGTGCCGAGCACTGGTTCTCCGCGTGAATGCGGTAGCGTCGGCTCAGGATTTCCTCAAGATTGGCTGTGGCCCCCATTCGTGGGTGATGCCGCATGGACTAGGAGCACCCCGATGCAGCACTCCAGCACCACGAACCCGAACCGTGGAACCGCCCAGAAGGCCTCGAAGAGACGGCTTGCGAGGGCGGGTTCGGTTGTGCTCGCCGGGGCGCTCCTCCTGGCGCTGAGCGCCTGCGGGACGCCTCCGTGGGAGGCCGGAGGCACCGCCGCTCCGCACGCGAGCGCATCGAAGTCCGCAACGAAGGCCCCGCAGGTCACGGCCGTCCCGAACGAGCTGGCCGCCGGCAACGCGGTGCACACGCTCACGGCCGGCGCCGCGAGCCTCACGGCCACGTACTGGTCGACGCTGTCGATGGACAAGTGGACGGCGGCGGCGAACAAGCCGCTCAGCTTCTCCCTCATCGGCACGCTCGCGCCGGACGACGGACAGAACGTCTACCTGTCCCGGGTCACCCTCACGACCGCGGTGCACGGGCCGAAGGGCGAACTGCCGGCGCCCGCACCGTTCACCGACCAGACGACGGTCAACCCCGGGTACCTGATCAAGTCGCCGTACAGCTACAGCGAGACGTTCGTCCTGCCGGAGATCGACCCCGCGGCGACCGGCGTGACGCTCACGATCACGTATGAGCTGCTCATCCAGTCGGCGCCGCTCGCGACCGACTACGCCAAGCAGACCGCCGTCGACTCGCTCACGGTCGCGATCGCGCCGAAGCCGGAGTGACGGCTCGGTACGCGACTGCTGCCGACCGAGCGGCCTGAGCGTCCCGAGACCCTGAGCGTCCTGAAACTCTGAACGGCCCGAAACCCCGAGCGGCCCGCGGCCCGCGCGCTCAGCGTCCTCAGACGTTCGCGGCGATGATCGTCCGATTGCCGCCGGCCTCCGCAGCCCGAGCGCTCGCCGCACGGGCCGCCTCGATCAGGGTGGCGACGTCGTACCCGATGAAGTCGGTCAGTGCTATGCCGACGCTCGCGGTCGGCCGGAGCCTCGGCGTCGTCTCGACCGGGTGGTCGAGCAGACCCTCCTGGATGCTCCGGGCCGCCTGGAGCGCAGAATCCGCGTCTTCGGCCGGCGTCGCGATGAGCACACACCCCGTGCCGTCCTCACCGATGTCCGACACGGTCGGTCCGTACCGTCGCACCGAGGCGATGAAGTCGCTCGCGACCTGACTGCTGAAGCCGGCGCCGAAGGCGGTCCGCACCTCCAGGAGGTCGTCGAGGCGGACGTGCAGGATCGCGAGCTGTTCGTCGTGGAACTCCGCACGGTCGAGCCAGTCGGTCGTGATCCGCTCGAACGATTCGCTCAACAGGACGTCGTCGTTCGTATACGCGACGATGCTGCCGTGCCGTCTGCTCGCAGGCGCCGCCCGCTCCGCCCGGATGATCGAGAGCGTGATCGTCGCGACGATGAGCAGCACGATGAGCAGCAGCGACGCGGAGGACGTGCTGAAGATCGTGGTGAAGAGGGTCCCCTCCGTCCCCTCGACCAGCAGGACGATGAAGCGCCCGGCGAAGAACAGGCTCGCGATGATGAGGGCGACGGTGAAGCCTCGTGAACTCGGGTTGTCGCCCATCGCACCGATGAGGGTCTCAGCCGCGGCGAGACCGGTGAAGACGGAGATGCAGACGAACATCACCCCTGAACCGGCCCAGTAGCCGCCGGTCGGACCGGCAGCGACCACGCCGACTGCTGCTGCGGCCGTTCCGATGAGCGCGACCCAGAGGAGCCCCGGTTTGCCGTTGAACAGGCGGGCGCCGGACCACAGCGCCGCCATGCTGAGCACGTAGCTGGCGTTTCCGGCGGCGATCGCCCACCATGCGTCGGGGCTCATCGCCGCGACGAGGTAGGAGAAGCTCGTGAACATGCCGGCCATGTACGACACGGACCAGACGCGTCCGGCCGGGTCGTCCTTCCGCAGGAACGTGTTCAGGATGAACGTCGCGCCCGTGACGAACACCACGAGGGCGCTCGCGATGGAGATGGTCGCCGGGTCGATGTTCATGCGCTCACGCCTCTCGGGATGCGGACGACCGCGGTTGTGCCCTCGCCGAGCACACTGTGGACCGTGAGGTCTCCGCCGTGCAGCCGGACGATGTCTCGACTGATCGCGAGCCCGAGGCCGCTGCCGTGCACGGTCGAGTTGCGGACGAGGTCGGAGCGGAAGAAGCGCTCGAAGAGCTTCGACTGATCCTCCTCGGAGATGCCGATGCCGCCGTCGCGGACGATGACCCAGGCGGTGTCGCCCTCCGCGGTCACACCGATGCTCAACTCGCCGCCGTCGCGGTTGTACTTGATCGCGTTGGAGAGCAGGTTGTCGACGACCTGACGCAGTCTGAACGGATCGGCGAAGAGCTCGACGTCCTCCTCGTCGTGGCGTTCGACCGTGATGCCGCGCTCCGCCGCCCTGGGGCTGAGCGACTCGATCGACCGCTCGACGATCTCCCGCAGGTCGCACGTCGTGCGCTCGAGTTCCATCGTCCGGTTCGCGTCGCGGGAGGCAGCGAGGATGTCGGCGATGAGTTCGAGGAGCCGGTCGCCGTTGGTCTGGGCGATCGTCAGCTGCTTGGCGACGCGAGGCGGGAGATCCGGATCGTCGAGCGCGAGGTCGAGGTACCCGAGGATGGAGGTGAGCGGGGTCCGCAGCTCGTGGGAGACCGATGCGACGAGGTCGTCGCGCGCACGCACGGCGTTGATCTCCGCCGTCACGTTCCGGGACACCAGAACGGTCCCGTCATAGTCGCCGTCGTGGTCGTAGAGCCGCCTGGAGGTCATGGCGAGGGCAACACGCTCCGTGCCTGGCCCGCCCAACCAGACGATGAGGTTGTCGAACTCCTCACCGCCGCGTGCGCGGAGGAACGGCTTCTCGGCGGGTTCGAGTTGCACGATCCCGTCCGCCGCCCACACCGGGACGTTCGGGTCGATGTCGGAGAACGCGCCCATCTCCTCCTGCAGCTTCGACTGGAACCGGTTGACCATGGCGCGTGCGCCGAGCCGGTCGAAGCGGACGACGCCGAAGTTGACCGCGTTCAGGATCTCGGCCAGGCGCCGCTCCTGCTCCTGTGCCCGCCAGAGCGCCGTCTCCAACTGTCCGGCCTGCTTGTTGAGCAGGACGCGTTGCGCCTCCCCGCGCTTGGCCGTCAGCGTCGTCGACGTCGCGACGAAGGCGAGGACCATCGGGAGGACGATGAGCTGCGGCAGGCTCGCGATCGTCAGCGGGGACGGCGAGAAGACGATGTTGCTCCACGCGGACAGGCAGACGAGCACCATGCTCGTGACTGCGCCGAAGACGCCGAACGACGCCGACATCCAGATCACGGGGAACACCCACAGCAATCCGGCGCCGATCTGCGGTTCGCCCTGCCGGACGAACTCGATCGCGATGATGTCGATGATGGGCAGGATGATGAGGAGCTTCGGGATGCGGTTCCACGGGATGATCGGCGAGATGGCCGTCGCGACGAACGCGAGGATGATGCCGGCGTAGAACAGCAGGGAGGAGTTGTCGACGCCCTGGAACAGGATCGTGGAGAACAGCACGGCGACGACCGCGAGACCGAACAGCAGCTGCGGGAACGCGCCGAACCCGCTCAACCGATTGACGGGCTGTCCGGCGATCGCATCGAGCGGAGACGGAGGGAGGTCGTTGGGTGACGGCTCCGTCGACCGCTCGATCCCATTCTCAGACATGGCACGAGAGTACCGCGACCGACACCCGTTGGTGGGACACCCCGTCGTTCGGGGGTCGGTGTTTTCCCGGAGTCAGGCTGGTCAGCGGCGGGTCACGGCGCGTCAGAGACGCGACCACGCCTCGCCGAGCACACCCCGCAGGATCTGGCCGATCTCTGCGAACTCCGCCGGTCCCGTCGTCAGGGGAGGGGCGAGCTGGATGACGGGGTCGCCGCGATCGTCCGCCCGGCAGTACAGACCGGCCTCGAAGAGCGCCTCGGAGAGGAATCCGCGCAGCAGCCGCTCGGACTCGTCGTCGTCGAACGTCGCCTTCGTCGCCTTGTCCTTCACGAGCTCGATCCCGAAGAAGTACCCGTCGCCACGGACGTCGCCGACGATCGGCAGATCCAGCAGCTGTTCGAGCTCTGCCCGGAACAACGGCGAGTTCTCCCGCACGCGTTCGTTGAGCCGTTCCTCCTCGAAGATGTCGAGATTCTCGAGCGCGACGGCCGCCGAGACGGGGTGGCCGGCGAAGGTGTAGCCGTGGGCGAAGCTCGTCTGCCCCGTGCGGAACGGCTCGTACACGCGGTCGCTCACGATCGTCGCGCCGATGGGCGAGTATCCGCTCGTCATCGCCTTCGCGCACGTGATCATGTCGGGGACGAACCCGTATTCGTCGCACGCGAACATGCGGCCGATGCGCCCGAACGCGCAGATGACCTCGTCGCTCACGAGGAGCACGTCGTAGGTGTCGCAGATCTCCCGCACCCTGGCGAAGTAGCCGGGCGGGGGAGGGAAGCATCCGCCGGCGTTCTGCACCGGCTCGAGGAACACGGCCGCGACGGTCTCCGGACCTTCGAAGAGGATCATCTCCTCGATGCGGTTCGCCGCCCAACGGCCGAAGGCCTCGAGGTCGTCGCCGTGCTCCGGTGCACGATAGAAGTTCGTGTTCGGCACCCGGAACCCTCCGGGGGTGACGGGTTCGAACATCGCCTTCATCGCCGGGATCCCCGTGATCGCCAGGGCGCCCTGCGGCGTGCCGTGATAGGCCACGGCGCGGGAGACGACCTTGTGCTTGCCCGGCTTGCCCTGCAGCTTCCAGAACTGCTTGGCGAGTTTGAAGGCCGTCTCGACGGCCTCGCCGCCGCCTGTCGAGAAGAACACCCGGTTGAGGTCGCCTGGGGCGTAGTCCGCCAGGCGGTCGGCGAGCTCGATCGCCGCAGGATGGGCATAGGACCAGACGGGGAAGAACGCGAGCTCCGACGCCTGCTTCGCCGCCGCGTGCGCGAGGCGTTCACGGCCGTGGCCGGCGTTGACGACGAACAGGCCGGACAGCGCGTCGATGTACCGCTTGCCCGTTGTGTCCCAGATGTGATGGCCGCTGCCCCTCGCGATGATCGGGACGCCGCCGGGGGAGTCGTACGCCGACTGCCGGGCGAAGTGCATCCAGAGGTGGTCCTTGGCCTTGGCATGCAGGGCTGCGGTGTCGTAGGCGCGGGGGCCTGTGTCGCCTGTGTCGGTGTTGCCTGTTTCGGTGCCTGTGTTGTCGGTGCCTGTGTTCTCAGTGCCTGTGTTGTCGGTGCCTGTGTTCTCAGTGCCTGTGTTCTCTGTGCTCATCCGTGTGCTCCTCGTCGAGTCGGATCGTGCCGGTGCTGCTGGTCGTGCGCAGCGCTACCTGGTGCCCCAGTCGTAGCGCTGCTTGTGGAGGCGGAGGTAGACGAAGGTTTCGGTGCTCGCGACACCCTCGATGGCCCTGATCTCGTCGTTCAGGAGCGCGATGAGCTCCTCGTCGTCCTCGCAGACGACCTCGACGAGGATGTCGAAGGAGCCGGCGGTCAGCACGACGTAGTCGACGGCGCTCAATTCCGCGAGGCGCGCGGCGACCTCTCTGGTGTCACCGGCGGCGCGGACGCCGATCATCGCCTGCCTCGTGAATCCCAGCTGCAGGGGGTCGGTCACGGCGACGATCTGGATGGTGCCGGACTCGGTGAGCTTCTGCACCCGCTGTCTCACGGCGGCCTCGCTCAGCCCGACGGCCTTCCCGATCTCCGCGTAGGAGCGTCGGCCGTCCGTCTGCAACTGTTCGATGATGGCTTTGGAGATCTCGTCCGGCCCGGTGGCGCGTGCGGTCACGTCGGAGGAGATTCGAGTCATGCGTCGATTGTGACATCGAGAGACTCGCCCGGCAAGCGATTCCGTTTTTGTTGCGGCCTGATACGGACGAGATCGTCAGCATCGGCAGGATATGCAACGTATCTCGCGAATTCTGGTGCCGTGGTCTGCCTGCATCTGCCGGGCGTCGGGTGCGGATCGCCAGAGCGTCGGCTCGGATGATGCCCGTTCCCGTACTATCGTCGTGGGTGCACTTGCCGACCGGCCGGTGCGAGCGAAGAGGAGCCCGACGTGACCGAGCACGGGGAACGCATCGTCACCCTGCCCGATGGACAGCACCTGTCGCTTGCATGGGCAGCGATCACGGACGTCGGCAAACGACGCGAACTGAACGAGGACACGCTCGTCGCCATCCCGCCCGTCTTCGCCGTCGCTGACGGCATGGGAGGGCACTCGGCGGGCGAGGTCGCCAGCGCCGCGGTCGCGAAGCAGCTCACCGCCGCAACGGAGGGGGCGGAGATCCTCACCGTCGAGGGACTCGTCGAAGCCTTGCGCCTCGCCGTCGCCGACATGATCGACAACGCCGGCGAAGGCGAACTGGGCATGGGGACAACCGTGACCGGCGTCATCCTCACCTCGGACGAGGGCGCAGGGCGCCTCGCCGTCTTCAACATCGGCGACTCCCGCGTCTACCGCTTGCTGGATACGGAACTCCAGCAGATCACCGAGGACCACTCGATCGTCCAGGAGCTCATCCGCGCCGGTGCGATCAGCCCGGAGGAAGCGGAGTTCCACCCCAACAGCAACATGATCACGCGGGCCGTCGGGCCGTCCGACGACCCGATCCCGGATGTCGAACTCCTTCCCATCGAGACCGGAGCCAGGTGGCTCATCTGCTCGGACGGGCTCACCAAAGAACTCACCGATCACGGGATCTGGTACTTCCTCACCGAGGGGAAGACGCCGGTCGACGCCGCGGAACTGCTCGTGCGGGCCGCCCTCGACAACGGCGGGCGTGACAACGTGAGCGTCGTCGTCCTCGACATCGCCGACCCGGTCGCCGTCGCCACCGGACAGACGGCCGTTGTGACCGGTTCGGTGCCGACGAACTGATCGCGACCGGCGTTGCCGCGTTGCTGTGTCGCCGTGTTGCTGAGTGGCTGAGGTGCCGCGTTCCTGCGCCGCCGGAGTCTCCTCCACAGGAGGCTGCTGAGGCCGTGTTGTCCACAATCCGACGGCTTCGTCGATCGAGCCGCACCACGGCTTGATTCACTGAGTGGATGACCGGACGACATCACCACCGAACCAGCCGCCGCGCACGGCAAGGGGCGTTCCCGGTGCTCGTGGCCGTTGTGCCCGTCGTGTTCGCGGTGCTGCTCTTCGCCGTCACCGGGCGGCTGGAACCCCTGTGGTGCCTCGCACTCTGCCCGGTCATGTTCCTCGCCTGGCTCGTCGAGCAACGCCGGAGTGCGCGGCTGGCGCGTGCCGGCGAGGCCCGAGCCGCCGCCAGGGCCGTTGTCGAGGCAGCGGAACAGGCGGCGCTCGCGCTCGCCGAGGAGCGTGCCGGCATCGAGGAGGACTGGCCGATGAGCGCAGCGCTCGTGACGCGCCTTGCGGACGGAGACCGCAGCATGCGCTGTGTGGGTGACGTCGGCTGCGGTGGCCCTCGACGTCGACTCGTCGCCATCGGACGCGGGGCGGTCGCCGCTGGGAGCCGGCTCGACCAGGCGCCTCTGCAGCCCGTGGTCGTCGATGTCGCGTCCGGAATCACGATCGTCGCCGGGTGGGCCCTGGCGCGGTCGATCGCGCGCAATGTGGTGCTGCAGCTCATCGCGTCTTCGATCACAAGCGATGTCCGGGAATCGCCGGACGCACTCGAGATGCAGGGCGCACTCGACGTGCTGGACGCGCTGGACCGGCTTCAGCCGGGGGCCGCGGACTCGTCAGCTCCTGTGACGGGCGCCACTGGTTCAAGTGCCACGGGTTCCGGCGCCACGCAGGCCACTGAGCATGAAGCGGTCCTGCTGGTCGCCGGGGTCGAGGTCCGGATGATCGATGCGCACACGGTCGACGTGGTCGCCGGGACGGCGCTCGGCCTCGCTGCGAACCCCGCGGCGGGTGTCGCCGGCAGTGTCGGCCTGCGCAGGGTTCGGCGAGGGGTCGTCCTCGTCGTCGGTCTCGACGGGATCGCGACGCTGTGGTGCACGGCCGGCCCGACGACGATCGTGCCGGCCGTGCTCGGTCGCACACAAGCCCGCCTGGCGGTCGCGGCGGGACCACAGCCCGACCGCCGCCGGGCCGCGACTGCCTCAGACGGTGGTGACGCGGATCGATCCGACCTGCGCTGCTCCGCCGGCGATCGCGAGCCCGAGTTCCGGAACGAGCTGGTCGACGGCCTCCGAGGAGATGCTGCCGACCGACGCCAGGAGACGCAGACCGATGATCGTTGACGCCCGCAGCGAACCGTCGAGGACCTTGAGCGCGACCGTGGCTCCGCCGGGGGAGGACATCACCATCACGCCCTCTGCGCCGAGCTTCGCGAAGATCCCGAGACGTTCGATCACGAGGGTGTTCGCGCGGCCGGGACCGTCGAGCGCCCATCCGTTCGCGAGGACGGCCGCCGTCAGCAGCCCGGCGTTGCGATACAACGCGAACGGCGACGTCGGAGACGACCCGACGACCCTGCCGATGCCGCGTGCCAGCCCGTTGAGCGAGATCGCGAACACCGGCGCCCCGCATCCGTCGACCCCCGTGGCGGAGGGCTTCTCACCCGTGAACCGCTCGATGGTGTCGCGGACCGCGAGCTGCAGCGGATGTGCCGGATCGAGGTAGGACGACGGATCCCACCCGTTCTGCGCACACGCGAGCAGCATGGCGGCGTGCTTGCCGGAGCAGTTCATGTACAACGGGCTCTGCCCGAGCGAATCGCGCACGAGTTCGTCGCGGCTGCGGGTGTCGCCCGGCCAATCGGCCGGGCACTGCAGTGCGGAATCGTCGATCCTGGCCCTCGCCAGGATCGACCGCACCACCTGAACGTGACGGTTCGTCCCAGCATGACTCGCCGTCGCGAGCACCGCCTGCGTGCCCTCGAGCGTGACGCCGGCCCCCATGATCGCGATCGCCTGGAACGGCTTCAAGCACGAGCGGGGGAAGATCGGCGCCGACGGGTCGCCGAACGACGCCAGGACGTCGCCCTCCGGCCCGAGCACAACGGCGGAACCTGCGTGTCTCGACTCGATGAAACCGCTGCGCTCCAGGACCGCAAGCTCAACGGCCTCGCCGAGACCGAACGTGCCTGTCACACCGTTGCCCGGGCCGCCAGCAATCACAGGGCTGCGAACGCCTGGTCGATGACCTCGATCGCGTCGGCGAGGAGCTCGTCCGTGACCGCGAGGCTCGGCAGGAAGCGCAGGACGTTGCCGTACGTGCCTGCCGTGAGGACCAGGACGCCCTGCTGAGCGGCAGCTGCGGCGATCGCGTTGACCGCTGCGGCGTTCGGCTCCTTCGTGGTAGAACCGGTGCCAGGCTGGACGAGCTCGATCGCGATCATCGCACCGATGCCGCGGACCTCGCCGATGATGTCGTACTTCTCGGCGAGCCCGTTGAGTGCAGCCGTGAGCGTGTTGCCGATGCGGGTGGCCTCGCCGAGGAGCGAGCGGCGCTCGATCGCGTCGAAGACGGCGACCGATGCCGCACACGCCACCGGGTTACCGCCGAACGTGCCGCCGAGGCCGCCGGGCTGGCTCGCATCCATGATCTCCGCGCGGCCCGTGACGGCGGCGAGGGGGAGACCGCCGGCGATGCCCTTCGCGCTCAGCACGAGGTCGGGGACGAGCCCGAGGTGCTCGCTCGCGAAGTACGCTCCGGTGCGGGCCATGCCGCTCTGGATCTCATCCGCGATGAACACGACGCCGTTGGCCGTGCACCAGTCCTGCAGTGCGGGGAGGAAGCCCTCTGCCGGGACGACGAAGCCGCCCTCGCCCTGGATGGGCTCGACGACGAGGCACGCGAGGTCGACGGCGCCGATGCGCTTCTCGAGGTACGCGATGGTGCGGGCCGCAGCCTGCTCACCCGTCAGGCCGTCGTGGTACGGGTAGGAGTTGGGTGCGTGGTACACGTCGCCGGCGAAGGGGCCGTAGCCGGTCGCGTACGGCGCAGCCTTGTAGTTCATGGCCATCGTCAGGTTGGTGCGGCCGTGGTAGCCGTGGTCGAGGACGGCGATGGCGCGGCGTCCGGTGTACTTGCGGGCGATCTTCACGCCGTTCTCCACCGCTTCTGCGCCGGAGTTCACCAGGACGCTCTTCTTCGCGAAGTCGCCCGGGGTGTGCTCTGCGAGGAGCTCTGCGACGCGCACGTACTCCTCGTACGGCGTGATCGTGAAGAGGGTGTGGAGCACATCGCCGGCCTGCTGACGGATGGCGTCGACGACCGACTCCTCCGTGTGGCCGATGGTGGTGACGCCGATGCCGGCGCCGAGGTCGATGAACTGGTTCCCGTCGACATCGACGACGATGCCGCCGTGCGCGCGCTCGATGTAGACCGGCAGCACACTCGTGACGCCATCGGAGACGACGGCGGTACGGCGGGCGTGGATGGCCTGCGAGCGCGGGCCGGGAACGGCCGTGACGATGCGTCGCTCCTGGGCCACGGGGGTGCTCGTGGTGGACGGAGTGGTGGTGTCGAGGGTGTCAGTCATAGTTGGACCAGCCTACTCCGGGCGTCGCCCGAGGACAGCTGGGAGGGAGGCGCGCGGTGAGGCCAGTGGAATACTGGTGGCATGGTCATCGGACGTCATGAGTACGCCGTCGGGGTCGTCTGGGACGGCAACCTCGGCACCGGAACGAGCGGATATCGCGAGTACAGCCGCGAGGTCACGGTCACGGCCCGGGGGAAGCACACGATCGAGGCGTCTGCGGACAAGCCGTTCCGCGGGGACCCGGCCAGGTGGAATCCGGAGGAGCTGCTCCTCGCGGCACTGGCCGAATGCCATCTGCTGTCCTATCTGCACGTCGCGGTCACCCTCGGGGTCGTCGTCACGGATTATGCGGACGACGCCGTCGGCCGGATGGCGGAGGACGGCCAGGGCGGTGGAGCGTTCACCGAGGTCGTGCTGCGTCCGCGGGTCACGGTGGCGTCGGCCGACATGGTCGACGCCGCGACAGCCGCGCACTCCCGGGCGAACGCGCTGTGCTTCATCGCGAACTCGGTGAACTTCCCCGTGCACCACGAACCGGTCATCGTCGTCGCCGGTTCCTGACGGGGCCTCCGGTCGCTGAGACGGGGCCTCCGGTCGCTGAGACGGAGCTTTCGGTCGCTGAGCTTGTCGAAGCGCGCCGCCACGCAGCGGACCGACGGGCCCTTCGACAAGCTCAGGGACCGGGCGTGGTCGTGCTGGGGCAGGCGGGCCGTTCGACAGGCTCAGGGACCGACGGACGCAGGCTAGAGGCGCTCTCGGCGCCAGACGGCACGCTTGATGCGCTCGACCGGGTCCGCCGACTTCGACTCGTTGTAGGCGTTCGCGAGTTCCTGCCCGGTGAGCCCGTGGATCGCCGCCATGATCTCGTCCGTCGCCTTCCGGCGGGCACGACCGGAATCGGCCGGTCCGTGATGGCTGACATCGATCGGTTCGCCGAACACGATCGTGACCGGCTTGAACTTCGGGATCTTCGAACCGACTGGCATCAGATCGGCCGTGCCGATGAGACCGACCGGGACGACCGTCGCACCCGTCGTCAACGCGAGCCACGCGACACCCGTGCGACCGCGGTAGAGCCGGCCGTCGAGCGACCTCGTCCCCTCCGGATAGATCGCGAACGCATTCCCGCCCTCGAGGATCCGGCGCCCCTGATCGAGCGCCTCCTGCGCGGCCTGGCCAACGCCCCGCTCGACACCGACGGCGCCGATCGAGGTGAAGAAGTTGCGCGAGAACCAGCCTTTGAGGCCCTTGCCGGTGAAGTAGTCGGACTTCGCGAGGAACTGGACCCGACGCGGCGCGCTGATCGGAATCGCGATGCTGTCGATGAACGACAGATGGTTGCTCGCCAGGATGACCTTGCCGCGTTTCGGCACATTCTTCCGGCCGATGATCTTCGGACGGTAGAGCAGTTTTGCCGTCGGAATCAGGATCGCGCGGCCGAAGAGGTACAGGAATCCGGGTCTCGAGGGTGCTTCCGTCGCATCCTCGGTGAGTTCCGTCTCGGCCATGTCGACGACTGTACTCGGCTTTTATGCTCCATCCGGCATACGACAGGTGTCGTTGGAGTTGCACCACAATGAAACGTGCGGCCGACATGCGGGCCGCTATCAGCAACCCACAAGCTCCATGGGTGAGACTGATCCGACACCCGAAGCATCGACCGAAAGTTCCTCTGTGCGCAAGAGCCTCTCCCTCCTGGCCGTCATTGCGTCGCTGGCTGCGTTGACCGCGTGCAGCTCGACGCCGAGCAGTTCGAGCACCTCAGCGGCCGCGACCGGCGAGTGCGCCTCGACCGAATCAGGGTCGGCGTCCAAAGCCATCTCCGTGAAGGGCGATTTCGGGGCCGTCCCGACCGTGGTCTTCAAGAAGGGCACCCTCGAAGCGACGTCCACCGAGCGCGACGTCGTCGTGAAGGGCAAGGGCACCGAGGTGAAGCCGGGCGACACGACGTTCGTCGACCTCACGATCTACAACGGTGTCACCGGTGACCTCGTTGCGCAGACGGCGTACGGCACGAGCCCGGCGGAAGCCATCGTGATCGACGACCAGAAGTGGATGAAGGGGCTCGTCCGCACACTCGAGTGCGTCGATGTCGGCTCGCGCGTCGTCTCCGTCGTACCGTCCTCGGAGGCGTACGGCAGCGCCGGTGCGTCCAACGGAGCGGTCAAGGCCGATCAGCCCATCGTCGTGGTCGCCGACATCCTCGGCACGGTCCGCAGCGACGCCAAGGCCGACGGAACCCCCAAGGAGCCGACAGAAGGACTCCCCGGTGTGCAGCTCGACTCCGCCGGACGCCCGACGGTCACGATCCCCGACGCCACGGCGCCGGCATCGCTCGAGGTCTCCGTCCTCCAGGAGGGCGACGGCCCCGTCGTGACGAAGGACTCCCGCGTCATCATCAACTACCAGGGCGTCAACTGGCGCACGGGCAAGGTGTTCGACGAGAGCTGGGGCAAGGGGCCGGCCAACTTCCTGCTCTCGCAGGTCGTGCCAGGGTTCACGAGCGCCATCGCCGGTCAGCACATCGGTTCGCAGGTGCTGGCGGTCATCCCACCTGAGCTCGGGTACGGACCGAGCGGCGGATCGCCGAGCGCCGGCATCGAGGCCACGGACACGATCGTCTTCGTGATCGACATCCTCGACGCGAGCGAACCCACGGCAGCCGCGACCCCCACTCCCACCCCTGCAGGCTAGCCCGCCACCTCCATCCCGCGAGGGGTCGCGAATGGCGGGTGCTGATACCCGGAACCCGCCGTTTGCGACCCCTCGCGAGATGAACGGGAAGTCGGGGGAAGTAGGCTGGGCGACGTGAGACGTGTGATCATCCTCGGGTCGACCGGTTCCATCGGAACGCAGGCACTCGACGTCATCAGGGCCAATCCGGAGCGCTTCGAAGTCGTCGGCCTCGCTGCCGGCACCAACCGGGAGGCCGTGGAGCAACAGGCCGCGGACTTCCACGTCGACGACGTCGCGCTCGGTGCGGCGGACGCAGAACGGCTCGTCCGCAGCGTCGACGCCGACGTCGTGCTGAACGGCATCACCGGCTCCGTCGGCCTCGGACCGACCCTCGCGGCACTCGAAGCCGGACGCACGCTCGCACTCGCCAACAAGGAGTCGCTCATCGTCGGCGGCGACCTCGTGCGATCCATCGCCGCGCCTGGGCAGATCGTGCCGGTCGACTCGGAGCACTCCGCGATCGCCCAGGCCCTCCGCTCGGGTGCGGCGCAGGAGGTCCGACGGCTCGTGCTCACCGCGTCCGGCGGCCCGTTCCGCGGACGCAGCCGGGACTCGCTCGCCGACGTCACCCCGCGCGAGGCACTCGCGCACCCCACCTGGGACATGGGGCTCGTCGTCACGACGAACTCGTCGACCCTCGTCAACAAGGGCCTCGAAGTGATCGAGGCACACCTCCTCTTCGACGTGCCGTACGACCGCATCGACGTCGCGGTGCACCCGCAGTCGATCGTGCACTCGATGGTCGAGTTCGTCGACGGGTCGACGATCGCACAAGCGTCCCCGCCCGACATGCGGCTGCCGATCTCACTCGGCCTCGACTGGCCGAACCGCGTCGCAGGCGTCGGGAAACCGCTCGACTGGACGACGGCGCAGACCTGGACCTTCGAACCGCTCGACGACGAGGCGTTCCCCGCCGTCCGCCTCGCGAAGCAGGTCGGCGGATACGGACGGACGTTCCCGGCCGTGTTCAACGCGGCGAACGAGGAGGCCGTCACGGCATTCCACGCCGGCCGCATCGGCTACCTCGACATCCTCGACACCGTCCGTCGGGTCGTCGAAGCGCACGAGGCACCGGAGGGCGCGCTGACCCGCGAGGGGCTGAGCGAGGCCGAGACCTGGGCGCGCGCGAAGGCCCAGACCGTGATGGCGGCAGCCGGGAGCTGATCGCTCCGCCGGATCGTCGCCGGACCCTGCCCGCACAACGTCCGGTCGGACGCTCAGCGACCCTCCCGGCCGCGCACAGGCATCGCGCAGCCGGCCCACAGCGCCTGCCGCTATCGTGACACCGTGGAAACCGTCCTCCTGTACATCTTCGGCATCGTCATCGTGCTCATCGGCCTCGTCGTGTCGATCGGTCTGCACGAGGTCGGGCACCTCGTTCCGGCCAAGCTCTTCGGCGTCAGGGTCACGCAGTACATGATCGGCTTCGGCCGCACGCTGTGGTCCAAACGGAAGGGCGAGACGGAGTACGGCGTCAAGATGATCCCGCTCGGCGGATACATCTCGATGATCGGCATGTTCCCGCCGAAGAACGGGGAGGCGCCGCGGAACGCGAGCACGGGCTTCTTCGACACGCTCGTGCAGGACGCCCGTGAGGCGAGCGCGGAAACGATCGGTGCGGGGGACGAGGACCGGACGTTCTACCGGCTGCCCGTCTGGAAGCGCATCATCATCATGCTCGGCGGGCCAGTGATGAACCTCATCCTCGCGGTGCTGTTCATCGGCATCGCAACCGTCGGATTCGGCGTCCCCACCAACACGAGCACCCTCGCGAGCATCTCGGCGTGCGTCCAACCGTCGACGAGCACGAGGCAGACCTGCGATCCCTCCGATCCGGCCGGCCCGGCCGCCGCCGCCGGTCTGAAGCCGGGCGACACGATCACGAGCATCAACGGCACAAGCGTGTCGACGTTCGACCAGGTCTCGAAGTTCGTCCAGAGCAACCCCGGCAAGCCGCTCGCACTCGTGGTCGAGCGTTCCGGGAAGCAACTCGACCTCACGATGACGCCGCTCCTGCTCGAACGCGACGTCGTCGACAGCGCGACCGGCAAGGTCGTCACGGACAAGGACGGCAAGGCCGTCACCCACGACGTCGGCTTCGTCGGCATCACCCCGCAGGCGAGTCTTGTGCAGCAGTCGCCCGCGACCGTGCTCCCCACCGTCGGCGACACCGTCTCCCGGACCGCCGGCATCATCCTGAACCTGCCGCAGCGGCTGATCGACGTCGGCAAGGCGGCGTTCGGCTCGGGCGAGCGCGACCCGAACGGCCCCATGAGCGTCGTCGGCGTCGGCCGCATCGTCGGCGAGGTCGTCAGCCTCGACGCGATCCCGGTCGCGAGCAAGGCGGCGACGATCTTCGGGATCCTCGGATCGCTCAACGTCGCGCTGTTCGTCTTCAACCTCATCCCCTTACTGCCGCTCGATGGCGGACACGTCGCCGCCGGCATCTGGGAGGCGATCCGCCGGGGTTGGGCGAAGCTCTTCAAGCGTCGCGATCCGGGCCCCGTGGACGCCGCGAAGCTCATCCCGCTGACCTTCACCGTGGTGATCCTGCTGGGCGGGATGAGCGCATTGCTGGTGTACGCCGACATCGTGAAGCCCGTCAACCTGTTCGGGTGAGCAAGCGGCCGGTGAGCCGGGCCTGGTGAGTCGGGCTGCTGAGTCGGGCTGCTGGGCCATGCCTGGTGAGTCGGGCGGTGCGACGGCGCTGACGTGCCGTCTACTCCCGGGGGAGTACCCGCGTCGACGATGCTCCGCCGACCGGCCGACGAATCCCACGTTCGCTCCCGAGTAGCATGCAGAACATGCCGCAGACCGAGCACCACCGTTGGGCGCGTCCAGTCTGGGACGCGGCCGGCGTCGACGGCGGGCTCCCATGGGATCGCCCGAGGCGGTTCGGGCCCATGCCGCCCGCAGCACGACTGTGGTTCCCGGTCATCGTCTCGCTCCTCGTGCAGGTGCCGGCGACCGTGTTCGCGGCCGGGCGCGGCGGCGGGCCGTTCGGTGGATTCGACCATCCTGGACGCGAGCTGCACTGGATGCACCTCACGGCCATCCTGCTCTCGATCCTCGGCCCCATCGCGCTCCTCGGGGCGCGGCGGTTCCCCGGTCCGACCGTCGCCGTGGTCGCGGCCCTGTCCGGAGCGTCGATGCTCATCGGTCCGGCCGCCGGGCCCCCGGCCATCGCGCTCGCCTTCGCCGCCGCATCAGGGATCATCCGTGGAGCCAGACGATGGACGTACGTGTCGCTGTTCGTCGGGTGGGTGCTCGTGCTCGGCGTCGCGCTGCTCGTCGGGCGCGAACTGTCCGGATTGCGGGTCGGCATCACGACAGTGCTGCTCATCCTCGCCAACCTGCTCGCGGAGGGCGCGCGTGCGCAGATGGAGCGCCTCGCGGAGTACCGCAGGCGGCAGCGCGAGCGCCGCACCTCCGCCGCGCAGGAGGAACGGGTGCGCATCGCCAGAGAGCTGCACGACGTGATCGCGCACTCGCTCGCGCAGATCAACGTGCAGGCGGGAGTCGGCCTGCACCTGATGGACACGCAACCCGAGCGCGCTCGGGAAGCGCTCACGAACATCAAGGCCGCGAGCAAGTCGTCGCTCGACGAGGTGCGCGGGTTGCTCGACGTGCTGCGTTCCGACGGCGGTTCGGCCGGCGGCGGTGGCGGGCCCGGCTGGACTGGCCGGGCGGATGCGACCGGTGGTACAGCCGGTGCGCCCGATGGTGCTGACGACCCGTGGACAGGCGGGCGTGCTCCGCGCCGCCCCAGCCCGGGCGTCGGTGAGTTGCCGAGTCTCGTCGCGAGCCTCGCGTCACAGGGGATCGAGGCGACGCTCGACGTCCGGATCGGTGCGACCCCGCCGCCGTCCTCGACCCAACTGGCGCTGTATCGCATCGCCCAGGAGAGCGTGACGAACGTGATCAGGCACGCGGGAGCGCACCGGCTGGACATCGTGCTCGTGGAGGAGGGCGACCACTACCGCCTCACCGTGACCGACGACGGTCACGGTGCGCCGGCCGGCCTGGAGGAACGCGGCAACGGGTTGCTCGGGATGACCGAACGGGCGGAGCTGCTCGGTGGAACGCTCGAAGCGGGGGCAGGGGCGTCAGGCGGGTTCGTTGTCGTCGCATCGCTGCCGGTCGCGGAGCATCCGTCCCGAGACGCCGGCGCCGGAGGAGGACAGCCGTGATCCGTGTGGTGCTGGCGGACGATCAAGGGCTCATCCGCGGTGGATTCCGGGCGCTGCTCGGATCGGAACCGGACATCGAGGTGGTGGGGGAGGCCGCGACCGGGACGGAGGCCGTCGAGGTGATCCGTCGCGAACGACCCGACGTCGCGCTGATGGACATCCGGATGCCGGACGGCGACGGGCTGTGGGCGACCGAGACGATCGTCGCCGATCCGGCGCTCGCCGGGACGCGCATCGTGGTCGTGACGACGTTCGAACTCGACGAGTACGTCGCGCAGGCCATCCGCGCCGGAGCGAGCGGTTTCCTCGTGAAGGACACGGAACCGGCCGAACTCATCCGTGCGGTGCGCGTCGTCGCGGCCGGAGACGCGCTGCTCTCCCCGGGGGTGACGAAGCGTCTGCTCGCCCGGGTGTCCGGCTCGTTGCGTGATCCGGTCGACGCCGCTGCGCTCGCCGCGTTGACCGATCGGGAGCGTGAGGTGCTCGCGCTCGTCGGACGTGGCCTCACGAACGACGAGATCGGTTCGGAACTCTACGTCAGCCCGCTCACGGCCAAGACGCACGTGTCGCGCATCATGTCGAAACTCGCCGCGCGCGATCGGGTGCAGCTCGTCGTCATCGCCTACGAGACCGGTCTGGTGGCGCCAGGAGGCTCCTGAGCGCCCTGTGCTCCGCCCCTCCGAGCTCCCGCCCGCGCGCGGGGTGCTCCCTGGGGAGTAGGGCGGAATCATCCATGGAGCAGATCCGCGCGCTGGCGGATCCGCGGATGCTGGAGGGACTGGATGACCGGACGCAGCAGCGTCCTCAATCGAATGGAGTCCTCCGATGTTCAGCTCAACCGTTGCCGCACTGCAACAGGCCGCAGTCGGCGCAGCGATGCACCACCCGGGCCTGCACGGGGCCATGAACCCCGGCATGCACCCGGGCATGCACGGGCCGTGGGGCGGTGGCGCGTGGTGGTTCCTGCTCATCCCGCTGTTCTGGTTCGTCGTCATCGTGGTGCTCGCCGCGATCTTCGGGCGTCGTTGGCGTCGTCGGGCGTGGGAGCACCGCGCCGCGTACGGATACGGCTACGGCCCGGGCGTCGGAGCCGGTTTCGGTCCGGGATACGGGCCTGGTCACGGCCAGGCGTACGGCCAGGGCGCGGGAGCGGCCGGTCCGTGGGGATGGGGCCAGAACCAGGCGGTCGTCGCCGCCGAGCAGACACTCGCCGAGCGATTCGCCAAGGGCGACATCGACGAGGTGGAGTACCGGGCACGGCTCGAAGTCCTGCGTGCCAACAACACCCCGCCGGCTCCACCGGCTCCACCGGCACCGCCCGCACCCCAGGTCCCGCCCGGGAAGTGAGCTGAGCGGAACCCGGCTCACCTCGCTGCTCGTGCACAGACATCGGAATTCCGACGTCGGTGCACGAGCAGTGTTGCGTCAGCGCACGAGGAGCACCGCGTCTCCCTGCCCGCCGCCGCCGCACAGCGCGACCGCAGCGCGTCCGGAACCTCGCCTCGCGAGCTCAGCAGCCGCGTGCAGCACGAGCCGTGCACCGGACGCGCCGATCGGATGCCCGATCGCGATCGCCCCGCCGTGGATGTTCACAACGTCAGATCCGACCCCGAGTTCACGGGTCGAGTGGACGGTCACGGCCGCGAACGCCTCGTTGATCTCGATGAGGTCGAGCTCCGACGCGCTCCAACCCTCACGGGCGAGCGCTGCAGCGATGGCGCGGGACGGCTGCGCGTGCAGCGAGTTGTCCGGCCCGGCCACCTGCCCTGCGCTCCTGACCTCCGCGAGCCAGCTGAGGCCGTTCGCCTCCGCGAAGGCGCGGCTCGCGAGCACGATGGCGGCAGCGCCGTCGCTCAGCGGAGACGAGTTCCCGGCCGTCACCGTGCCGTCGGCCGTGAACGCCGGCCGGAGCGCCCCGAGCGACTCCATCGTCGAATCGGCTCTGACGCCCTCATCCCGGTCGATGCGGGTCGTCCCGCGACGTCCGGTCACCTCGATCGGGACGATCTCGGCATCGAACGCGCCCTCGGCCTGCGCCGCCGCCGCACGGAGGTGGGATGCGAGCGCCGTCTCGTCCTGCACGGCCCGGTCGATGCCGAGCGGCCCGTTGTGCTGCTCGGTGCTGAGGCCCATCGACGTGTGGTCGTAGGCATCGGTGAGGCCGTCGAACGCCGCGTGGTCGAGGACCTCGCGTGAGCCGTACTTGTAGCCGGAACGCGCCCCGGGCAACAGGTGCGGGGCGTTCGTCATGGATTCCTGCCCTCCGACGAGGACCACGCCGGCTTCCCCGGAGCGGATGAGGCGTGCACCGTCGATGACCGCCTGGATGCCGGACAGGCACACCTTGTTGATCGTGACGGACGGCACGTCCCACGGCACACCGGCCGCCCGCGCCGTCTGGAGCGCTGGGTTCTGGCCGGCGCCTGCTTGGAGGACCTGCCCGATGATCACCTGATCGATCTGTTCGGGTGAGACGCCGGCGCGCTCGATGGCCGCCGTCGCAGCGAAGGCGCCGAGCTCGACGGCGCTGAACGCGGCGAGCTGGCCGAGGAGCCGGCCCTGCGGGGTTCTGGCGCCGTTCAGGATCACGACGTCGATGGCGCTGCTCGTGTGCGCACCGCCCGTTCCTGCGCCGCCCTCGTCCGTGCCGTCAATCTGCTCCGCAACCATCGATCCCACCGACCCCTTCGTCCGTTCGTCTGCATCCAGCTTCGCACGCGGCTTGACGGATCTCACCTGGCGGGAGACGGTTGGTGCACACCGGACGACGTGGTCCGGTGGCGAGGAGGAAACGGCATGAACGGTGGAATCACCATCGACAAGACCGTCGGCTCGGCTCACGAGGCCATCGCCGACATCCAGGACGGGGCATCGATCGCGGTGGGCGGCTTCGGCCTCTGCGGCAATCCGATGGCCCTCATCACGGCGCTGCTCGAGCGCGGATCAAGCGGGTTGTCCGTCGTGAGCAACAACTGCGGAGTCGACGATTGGGGGCTCGGCCTGCTGCTCGCAGCGGGGCGCATCCGGAAGATGACGTCGTCGTATGTGGGGGAGAACAAGGAGTTCGAGCGGCAGTTCCTCTCCGGGGAGCTGGAGGTGGAACTCACCCCGCAGGGCACCCTCGCGGAGAAGCTGCGCGCCGGCGGGTCCGGCATCGCGGCGTTCTTCACGCAGACGGGTGTCGGCACCCAGGTCGCGGAGGGCGGACTGCCCCGTCGCTACGACGGCGCGGGCGGGATCGCGATCGCCTCCCCGCCGAAGGAGGTGCGCAGCTTCGACGTGCGCGGGACCAGCCGGGACTTCGTCCTCGAAGAAGCCATCACGACCGATTTCGCCCTCGTCCACGCCAAGCGCGGCGACCGATTCGGGAACCTCGTGTTCGACAAGTCGGCACGGAACTTCTCACCGCTCGCGGCGATGGCCGGCGCCGTGTGCATCGCGCAGGTGGAGGAACTCGTCGAACCGGGCGAGATCGATCCGGACGCCGTACACCTGCCAGGTGTGTTCGTGCACCGCATCCTGGAGGTCGGGTCTGGCATCGAGAAACGGATCGAGCGGCGCACGGTGCGCCAGGAGCGCGAGGGCGACCCCACTCCGCCGGGCGCTTCGGCCTCGACCGGACGGGAGGGCTGATCATGGCGCTCACCCGCGAACAGATGGCCGCCCGCGCAGCAGCGGAGCTGGTCGACGGCTCCTACGTCAACCTCGGCATCGGGCTGCCGACGCTTGTGCCCAACTTCGTCCCGGACGGTGTCACGGTCGTTCTGCAATCGGAGAACGGGATCCTCGGCGTCGGCCCGTATCCGAGCGAGGACGATGTCGACCCCGACCTCATCAACGCCGGCAAGGAGACCGTGACGACCCTCCCGGGCGCCTCCTTCTTCGACTCTGCGCTCAGCTTCGCGATGATCCGCGGCGGCAAGATCGATGCTGCCATCCTCGGGGCGATGCAGGTGGGCCGGACGGGCGACCTCGCGAACTGGATGATCCCGGGCAAGATGGTGAAGGGCCCCGGCGGCGCGATGGATCTGGTGCACGGCGCAGGGCGGGTCATCGTCCTGATGGAGCACGTCGCCAGGGACGGCGGCGCGAAGATCGTGAACGCCTGCTCCCTGCCGCTCACGGGGCGCGGGGTGGTGGATCGGATCATCACGGATCTCGCCGTGATCGACGTCACACCGGCAGGTCTCGTCCTCAGGGAACTCGCGCCGGGGGTCACGCTCGACGAGGTGATCGCCGCCACCGAGCCCCCGCTCATCGTCGATCGGCGACTCGGTTCCTGACCGTTCGATCAGGCGGCTCCCAGCGGGCGGGGAGCCGCCACCCGGCCACGCGCGTAAGCTACCGGTGTGGCAGCAATCAATCTGGGTCTCCCCAAAGTTCCCGAAACACTGAGTCCGAGGCGCAAGTCCCGGCAGATCAAGGTGGGCAAGGTGCTCGTCGGCGGCGACGCACCCGTGAGCGTCCAGTCGATGACCACGACCCCCACCACGAACATCAACGCGACGCTCCAGCAGATCGCGGAGCTCACCGCCTCCGGCTGCGACATCGTGCGCATCGCCGTGCCGAGCCGTGACGACGCAGAAGCCCTGCCGATCATCGCGAAGAAGAGCCAGATCCCGGTCATCGCGGACATCCACTTCCAGCCGGCCTACGTCTATGCGGCCATCGACGCCGGGTGTGCGGCCGTCCGCGTGAACCCGGGCAACATCCGGAAGTTCGACGACCAGATCGCCGAGATCGCGAAGCGCGCCAAGGCGGCGGACGTCTCCATCCGCATCGGCGTCAACGCCGGATCGCTCGACCCGCGCCTGCTGCAGAAGTACGGCAAGGCGACGCCCGAGGCACTCGTCGAGAGCGCCGTCTGGGAGGCGAGCCTCTTCGAAGAGCACGACTTCCACGACTTCAAGATCTCCGTGAAGCACAACGACCCCATCGTGATGGTGAAGGCGTACCGCCTCCTCGCCGAGCGCGGCGACTGGCCCCTGCACCTCGGTGTGACCGAGGCAGGCCCCTCGTTCCAGGGCACGATCAAGAGCGCGACCGCGTTCGGCATCCTCCTGTCGGAGGGCATCGGCGACACCATCCGCGTGTCCCTGTCCGCTCCGCCGGCGGAAGAGGTCAAGGTCGGCTTGCAGATCCTGCAGTCCTTGAACCTCCGCGAGCGCAAGCTGGAGATCGTCTCCTGCCCGAGCTGCGGCCGCGCCCAGGTCGATGTCTACAAGCTCGCCAACGACGTCACCGACGGCCTCGAAGGCATGAGCGTCCCGCTCCGCGTCGCCGTCATGGGCTGCGTCGTGAACGGTCCGGGCGAGGCCCGCGAGGCCGACCTCGGTGTCGCATCCGGAAACGGCAAGGGCCAGATCTTTGTCAAGGGCGAGGTCATCAAGACCGTCCCGGAGAGCGAGATCGTCGCAACGCTCATCGCCGAGGCCAACCGTCTCGCGGCCGAGATGCCGGCGGACGACACCTCGACGGGCAGCCCCGTCGTCACCGTCGGCTCCAACTGACGTCACCGAGCACTCGAACGCTCCGTTCGCGCGCGGAACGAGCAGCGCCACCGGCGCTTCGTCCCCGGCCGAACGGAGCGTTCGCCGTGAGTGCCGATGATGTCGTGACACACGCATAGACTGGTGCGCACCGACCGCAGGCACCAGGGGAGACGCGCGCCGTGACGCACCACACACCGATCCACGCCGATGAGCTCGATCGGGCCCGTTCCATCCTCACCACGATCGTCGGCGCCTACGATCGCAAGGTCGTCGGCCAGCACAGTCTGCGCACGAGCCTGCTCGCCGCGCTCGTCGCAGGCGGCCATGTCCTCCTCGAGAGCGTGCCCGGGCTCGCCAAGACGACCGCGGCAGAATCGATCGCCGAGGCCGTCCACGCCTCGTTCAAGCGCATCCAGTGCACACCGGACCTGCTGCCGAGCGACATCATCGGCACCCAGATCTACGATGCCCGCACGGGCGGATTCCAGACCCAGCTCGGGCCGGTGCACGCGAACTTCGTGCTCCTCGACGAGGTCAACCGTTCGAGCGCGAAGACGCAGAGCGCCATGCTCGAGGCCATGCAGGAGCGCCAGACGTCGATCGGCGGCGTGAACTACGCCCTCCCGAAGCCGTTCTTCGTCCTCGCGACGCAGAACCCCATCGAGCAGGAGGGCACGTACCAGCTGCCCGAGGCGCAGCTGGACCGCTTCCTGCTCAAGGAGGTGCTCAGCTACCCGACGATCGGCGAGGAGGCGGAGATCGTCCGCCGAGTCAACGCCGGCGTCTACGACGAGCCGGTTGTGCCGGATGCTCCGGATGATGGATCGGCCGAGCGCCCGTCGCACCCCCACGTCACCGTCGAGGACGTGCTCTTCCTGCAGGCGCTCGCGAAGCGGGTGTACCTCGACCCGTCGATCCTCAACTACATCGTGCAGACCGTCTACGTGACGAGGCACGCACGCGACTACCTCTCGCCCCGGCTCGCGAGCTACATCGAGTACGGCGCCAGCCCGCGCGCGAGCATCGCGTTCAGCACCGTCGCCCGCTCGCTCGCGATCCTCGCCGGACGCGACCACGTCATCCCGGAGGACGTGAAGAGCTACCGGCACCAGGTCCTCCGCCATCGCATCATCCTGAACTTCGAGGCCGCAGCGGACGATGTCGGCCCGGAGACCATCATCGACGCCGTGTTCGCCGCAGTCCAAGCACCGTAGGCGCACCATGCCAGCGCTCCTCCACCGAGTGAAGTCGAAGCTCTTCATCCACGCGCACAGACGGGTGCGCGGGATGCTCGACGGCGAGTACCGCTCGGTGTTCCAGGGTCGCAGCCTCGATTTCGACGACCTCAGGCAGTACGCGCCTGGCGACGAGATCAAGGACATCGACTGGAAGGCGACGGCCAGGCACGGCTCGCCGCTCGTCAAGCGGTTCATCGCCAACCGCAAGCATCAGGTGCTGTTCGTCGTCGACACCGGGCGGGATTTCGCGGCGGTCGCCGAGAGCGGTCGCCAGAAGAGCGAGGTCGCGGTCCTCGCCGTCGGCGTGCTCGGCTTTCTCGCCGTCCGCCACGGCGACCTCGTGAGCCTCGTCGCGGGGGACGCGGAGAGCATCGAGACCCTGCCGCCTGCTGGGACGGAGGGTGGGCTGGAACGCCTCCTGCAGCGCATCGACCGCCGGTCGTCGGCCGACGCGCCGCGGAGCGATCTCGACCGGCTGCTCGGCCACGTCACGAGGGCGGTCCACAAGCGGTCGCTGGTCGTCATCGTGGCGGACGACGACGAGTTCTCGGAGCAGCGAGTGCACCTGCTGCGCCGGCTGCACGCACAACACGAGGTGCTGTGGGTGTCCGTCGGTGATGCCGATCTGATGCGCAGGGACTACACCTGGCGTGAGATGACCGATGTCGAGGGCGGGGCGCTCCTGCCGTCCTTCGTCCGCAACGACGCTGCGCTCCGCGACGAGTTCGAAGCATCGGTGGCCGTGCTGTCGGAGCGGCATGTGGACATGCTGGAGTCCCTCGGCATCAGCAGCCGCCGCATCACGGGCGACGACGACGTCATCCCTGCCCTCTTCAGACTCCTGGAAGCGCACCGTCATGCCAGGCGGTGACGTGATGCCGGCTGTGGCTGCCGCGGTGTTCCGAGGCGCCTCGACGCCGGTGCCGGGGGACAACGGCTACTACGCGCCGACGCAGTACTCGGTGCTCTGGCCGATCCTCGGACTCGTCCTGCTCGGGCTCGTCGTCGTCTGGTACGTGTGGATGATCCGCCACGTCCGTCGCCGTGCCAAGGCGCCCGAACCCCCCGCGTTCGTGCCGCCGTCGACCGAGGTGCTGCGGTCCCGATTCTTCGGACTCATCGACCAGATCGAGCGAGAGTACGCCTCAGGCGCCGTGACGTCCCGCATCGCGCATCAACAGCTCGGGCGCATCGTCCGCATGTACGCCCAGGAGTCGCGAGGCGTCCGGGCGCAGGTCATGACGCTCGACGACCTCAACCGGGCGGAACTGTTCCCGGTCGCGCAAGCCGTATTCGCCTACTATCCGGCCGAGTTCCGCGAACTCGAGTCCGGGAGTGTGCGCGATGCGGCAGCCATCGCGAGGGGGGTGGTGGACACGTGGCGCTGATCTACTGGTGGATGCCGATCGTCTGGGCCGCGGTGGTCGCCGTCGTCGTCGCGACGATCGTCCTCGTGCGACGCGCACGTCGGAACCGCGCGCCCGAGGCGGATCGTGTGCTCGTAGCACATTCGGCGAGGCTCACCTCCTTGCCGGGCTACCGCCGCGCGCTCGGACGGTATCGGGCGCTCGTCCTCGGGGCCGTCGCGGTCGTCGGGGTGCTGTTGCTGACCGGAACGGCGCTCAGCTCGCGCGTCGTCTCGACGACCGTGTACCAGCCGGAGATGCGCAACCGCGACATCGTGCTGTGCCTCGACGTGTCCGGATCGATGACCGAGTACGACGCGGCGATCGTCGGGGTATTCGAGGACCTCGTGAAGCGCTTCGACGGGGAACGCATCTCGCTCGTACTGTTCAACGCCTCTGCGGCCACCCACTTCCCGTTGACGAGCGACTACGAGTACGTCGCCGGTCAGCTCGACCACCTCGTGCAGGACTTCACCTCCCCGGACAGCACCTACGAGTACTGGAACGGGACGGACCTCGGGAACGGTTCGTCCCTCATCGGGGACGGGCTCGGGTCGTGTGTGATGCGCTTCGACAAGCTGGGGGAGGAGCGGTCGCGGTCGATCATCCTCGCGACCGACAACTACGTGGCGGGGGAACCGATCCTCACACTGCCTGAGGCTGGCGAGTTCGCGAAGGCGAAGGGCATCACGGTGTACGGGATCAACCCGGGCGATGTCGCGAGCAAGGAGTACCTCGACGACCTCGCGAAGCAGTTCCAGCAGGTGGTCGAGGCGACGGGCGGCGAGTACTACGCCCTCGCCGACACCGGTGCCGTGCCCTCGATCGTCCAACAGATCACGGCGGAGCAGACGAAGACGCTCAAGGGCGCGAAGCAGTTGGTGCAGACCGATGAGCCGCTCGTGTTCGTGCTCATCGGGTTCGGCGCGCTCGCGCTCCTGATGCTCGTCGGATGGAGGCTGCGACGATGACCGCCATCACCCTCGAACCCGTCCTGCCGGTGTGGATCCTGGCCACGATGTCCGGTGTGCTCGTGGCCTTCGGCATCTGGCAGTGGTTCCGGAATCGGAAGCACGCCGGGGCGTGGCACTGGATCGTCCGGGTCCTGCTCGTGCTCGTGCTGCTCGTGATCGCGCTGCGCCCGACGATCCCAGGCACACACCGTCCGCCGGCCGCGGTGGGCGACCTCGACGTGTACTTCGTGGTCGACACCACGAGCAGCATGGCTGCTGAGGACTGGGATGTCGTCGGAGGGGCGCCTGGCACAGATGCCGGCCGCCCGGCGACCCGTCTGGACGGCGCGAAGGCCGACATCGCCGCCATCGCCGACCGGCTCGCGGGCGCCAGGTTCTCGCTCGTGACCTTCGACGCCGTCACGGTGCAGCGCGTCCCGTTGACGACCGATGCGAGCGCGCTCGATTCCGCGGTCGAGGCGATGACACAGGAGATCACGAACTACTCGCGCGGCAGCAGCATCGACGCCCCGGTCGAATTCCTCACCACGCTCCTCACGAAGGCCGAGGAGCAGGACGCGGATCGCAACCGCATCGTGTTCTACCTCGGTGACGGCGAGCAGACGAGCGGGAAGGCCGTCGCGTCGTTCGATCCGATCGCACCGCTCGTCCAGGGCGGAGCAGTCCTCGGCTACGGCACGGAGGCCGGCGGACGGATGCGCGAGTTCAGCGGCTTCGAGGAGCTCAGCCCGCGCTACATCCAGGACTACACGACCGGGACCGATGCGCTGTCGCACGCCGACGACGCCACCCTCACGAGCATCGCGACCCAGCTCGGCGTGCAGGCGTTCCATCGGGAGCCAGGGGCGGACATCGCGCCGGCGCTCGACGGCCTCTCGGTCGGCCAGACGAAGGTCGATGCTGGGATGGACGTGACCCGCACCGATGAGTTGTACTGGATCGCGGCGATCGTGTTCGGGACGCTCCTGCTCACGGAGCTCGGCTGGATCATCGGCTCGCTGCGGGAACTCCGACGGGTGAAGGGCGGTTCCGCATGACGCTCTTCGAGACGCGCCCCGCCGGCGGCTCGGCTGCGCAACCGTCGCCGTCGCAACCGTCGATGGTGCCACCGGCCGTGTCCGGTCCTCCGCCTCGCCGACCGACGAAGCCGCCGCTCACGCCGAGCGAGGCGAAGCGCCTCCGTCGTCGACTCTTCTGGTGGTCGTTGCCGTTCGTCGCCGCAGCCGTGTTCTTCGGCGTCAAGTTCGTGAGCCTGCCCGTCGTCGCGCAGTCCACGATCGCATCCTACGAATCCGGGGCCTATGCCGACAGCATCGCGAGCGCCGGGCATCTGCAGACCGTCAACATCGTCGAGCGATACCTCGCCTACTTCGACCGAGGGACCGCCGCAGCCGTCGGACGCAACTGGGTGCTCGCGACGGACGACCTCGCGAAAGCGCTCGAACTCGCGCCGGACGAGGCGTCCGCGTGCATCGTGCGGGTCAACCTGGCGCGCGCCTACGAGACGCAGGGCGACGAGTACGTCAAGGGCGGGTTCTTCCAGGGCGGCATCAACCTGTACGAGACGGCGAAGAAGATTGTCGACGGCGGAGCGGCGTGCTTCCCGCCCCAGGACGAGCAGGACCAGAATCAGCAGCAGGACCAGAACCAGCAGGGGCAGGACGAATCCGGGCAGATCGACCCCAAGGCGACACCGGGGGAGAACCTCGAGGACACCGGCGATCGCCTCGATCGCAAGAGTCGGAGTGCGACCGAGCAGCGCGATGGCACTCAGCAGGGCCAGCAGGGCCAGAACGGTCAGCAGAACCAGAACGGTCAGAACGGTCAGAACGGCCAGAACGACCAGCCAGGGAGTGGCCAACCTCAGCCCGGCAGCGGATCGAGCGGGACGGGCGACCCCGGGCTGGACGGCAAGGTCGACAAGCTCAAGGACTCCGGCCAGGAGGCGGAGCAGGGCAAGTCCACCGAGGACGCGAAGGGACGCGGACGGCAGTCGGGAAACGGCACGGGAGGTTTCACCGAGCGCCCCTGGTGAGCGGCCGCTCAGGCCGTGAACCGCTTCCAGCGGCAACCACTAGCATGGACGGGTGGTAACGCGTCTATCGAACTACTTCCTCCGTACCCTCCGTGAAGACCCTTCTGATGCGGAGGTGACGAGCCACCGCCTGCTGGTGCGCGCCGGTTACATCCGCCGTCAGGCGCCAGGCGTGTTCGCCTGGCTGCCGATCGGGCTCAAGGTCAAGGCCAAGATCGAGACCATCATCCGTGAGGAGATGGCGGCCGCCGGCGCGTTCGAGGTGCACTTCCCGGCGCTGCTGCCGCGTGAACCCTACGAGGTCACCGGTCGATGGGAGGAGTACGGCGACGCGCTCTTCCGCCTCCAGGACCGGAAGGGATCCGACCTGCTCCTCGCGCCGACGCACGAGGAGGTCTTCACGCTCATGGTGAAGGACCTGTACTCCTCCTACAAGGACCTGCCGCTGTCGATCTATCAGATCCAGGACAAGTACCGCGACGAGGCACGCCCCCGGGCAGGCCTCCTGCGCGGTCGCGAGTTCACGATGAAGGACGCGTACTCGTTCGACTACACGGACGCCGGTCTCGATCTCAGCTACCAGGCGCAGCGCGACGCGTACGAGCGCATCTTCGCGCGCCTCGGTCTCGAATACGCCATCGTCAAGGCCGATGCCGGCGCGATGGGCGGGTCGCGGAGCGAGGAGTTCCTGCACCCGACGCCCATCGGCGAGGACACGTTCGTGCGTTCGGCCGGTGGCTACGCCGCCAACGTCGAGGCGTACACGACGGCCGTCCCCGACGCCCTCCCCATCGAGGGCCTCGCGGATCCCGTGGTCTTCGACTCCCCGAACACGCCCACCATCGCGACGCTCGTGGACCTGGCGAACGCCAACCACCCGCGCGACGACGGCCGTGCGTGGACGGCGGCGGACACGCTCAAGAACGTCGTCCTGACGCTCACGCACCTCGATGGCACCCGTGAACTGGTCGTCATCGGCCTGCCGGGGGATCGCGATGTCGACATGAAGCGTGTCGAGGTCGCCTTCGCGCCCGCAGAGGTCGAGCCGGCCACGGAGGCCGACTTCGCGAAGCAGTCGCTGCTCGTCAAGGGCTATATCGGGCCGTGGTCGCCGCAGGGCGCCGTGCTCGGCGAGGAGAGCGCGACCGAGATCCGGTACGTCCTCGACCCCCGGGTTGTCGACGGCACCGAGTGGATCACGGGCGCCAACGTCGACCAGAAGCACGTGTTCGGCCTCGTCGCCGGTCGTGACTTCTCCGGGGACGCGTTCATCGAGGCAGCTGAGGTCCGCGCAGGCGACCCGGCTCCCGACGGTTCCGGTCCGGTCGAGCTCGCTCGCGGTATGGAGCTCGGGCACATCTTCCAGCTCGGCCGCAAGTACGCGGACGCGCTCGGTCTGAAGGTGCTTGACGAGAACGGCAAGCTCGTGACCGTCACGATGGGCTCCTACGGCATCGGTGTGACACGCATCCTCGCGACGATCGCCGAGCTCAACAACGACGACCGCGGCCTCATCTGGCCGAAGGCCGTCGCGCCGTTCGACGTGCACGTCGTCACGACGGGCAAGGACCCAGCTGTCGCCGCCATCGCCGAGCAGGTTGCGGCAGACCTCGAGGCAGCCGGCAAGGACGTCCTCTTCGACGACCGCCCCAAGGTCTCGCCCGGTGTCAAGTTCGGCGACGCCGAGCTCATCGGCGTCCCGACGGTCGTCGTCATCGGTCGCGATGCGGCCGAGGGCTTCGCCGAGGTGTGGAACCGTGCCGCCGGTACGAAGGACAAGCTCCCCATCGAGGGCCTCGCAGCCCTGCTCTAATCCGCATGTCATCCCGCGAGGGGTCGCGAATGGTTGGTCAGGCCTGGTCCGGACCCGCCAGATGCGACCCTTCGCGGGCCGATGCGGGGATGGCGGGGGCCGCAAGGCGGTAGCCGGCACCTCGGACCGTGTCGATTGTGGAACGGCCGATCTTGTTGCGCAGGTAGCGGACGTAGACGTCGACGACGTTCGAGCCAGGATCGAAGTCGTAGCCCCAGACACGCCGCAGCAGCTCTTCGCGGCTGAGGATCTGGTCGGGGTGGCGGAAGAACTCTTCGGCGAGGGCGAACTCGCGGGTCGACAGCTCGACGGGGACGCCATGCACCACGACGCGACGCTCGCGCACCTCCAGGACGAGGTCGCCGACCGTCAACCGTTCGGAATCGGGGCGCACGATGGCTCCCGTCGGCGGATGAGTTGCGAGTCGGCGGCGGATGCGCGCCAACAGCTCGTCGAACCGGAACGGCTTCGACACGTAGTCGTCGGCGCCGCTGTCGAGGCCGGCCACGAGGTCCCTGGCCGAGTCGCGGGCCGTCAGGATGATGACCGGCAACTCGCTCCCGTCGGCACGCAGCCGTTCGAGCACTTCGAAACCGTCGAGTTCCGGGAGGCCGATGTCGAGGACGAGCAGATCGAATTCGCCGCTCTCCGCGAGATCGAGTGCGTCGGTCCCGCTCACGGCGACGGTGGCGGTGTGGCCGGCTGATTGCAGGCCTTTGCAGACGAACGCGGAGATCCGCACTTCGTCCTCTGCTACGAGGATCCTGCTCATCCGATGCCCCCGTTCCCGTGCTTCGGGTCCTGGTTCCATCGTGGCATCGGTGTCTCAACGAGCGGTGGGAACTCGCCGTCGGGCTGCGGTTCCCGTGTGGCTGCCGGGCGGTCGGCGGGGAGGGGCGGCGTGGCGGGTGTTGTGTCCTCGCTGGTTTCGTCCGTGTCCCCATCCAGGGACTGCGGCTTGTGCGCGTCGTCCGGCCCCGTGGTCTGTTCCTGGTCCAGCCCGTCATCCAGTTCATCGTCCAGCTCGTCGCCCGGTTCGTCGTCCGATACGGCGAGCGGGAGTCGGATGCTGAACACCGAGCCGTGCCTGGCATCGCCGTCTCCGTCGATGCTGTCGACGCTGTCGATGGTGTGGTCGTCTGGAACATCGTCATCGACCTGCGCCCAGCCGCCGTGGGCCGTCGCGATGGCCTGCACGATCGAGAGTCCGAGACCGGATCCGCCGATGCCGCGCCCCTCGGATCCGCGGGTGAAGCGGTCGAAGATGCGCTCCCGCATGGCGTGCGGGACGCCAGGGCCCTCGTCGGCGACGGACAACGACAGCTGTGGGTCGTCGCCGTCGACGAACGCGCTCGACAGCACGATCGTGGACCCGGGCGGCGAGTACTTCGCGGCGTTGTCCGCAAGCTGCAGCCAGGCCTGCGCCATCCGCGACGGGTCGACCTCGACGATGAGCTCTGCACGTTCGCCGAGCACCCACCGGTGGGCGGGGGAGATGGCTGCGGCCTTGTCGAACACCGCCATCGTGAAGTCGGCGACGTCGACCGGTTCGCGTGCCGGCACGGCGCCTGCGCCGACCGCCGAGAGCTCGACGATGTCCGCGACGAGGGTGTTCATCCGATCCAGTTCGTCGAGCGCCAGGTCCCTCGTCGCCTCGACCTCCCTCGGATCGGCGGGATCGAGCAGTTCGAGGTGCCCCCGAACGATCGTGATGGGCGTCTTCAACTCGTGGCCGACATCGTCGAGGAGTCGTCGTTGGCTCGTGAACGCGTCATCGAGTCGGTCGAGCATGTCGTTGACGGTCGACGTGAGCTGCGAGACGTCGTCCCGGCCGACCACCGGGATCCGCTCGTCAAGGTCGGACTCCGTGATGCGGGCCGCCGTCTCACGCAACAGGCGGATGGGATGCAGGAGCCTGCTCGCGAGCACCCAGCCGACGAGTCCGATGAGCACGAGGGTGATGACGGCGACGACGACGTACACGGTCAGGACCTCGTCCACGCGCGCCATCGCCGCCGAGAGGTCCGCTGCGACGACGACGTGTCCGACCGCCGGATCACCGATGACGGCGACCGGGATGATGGCGTACCGGATGTCCCTGGCGCCGACAGTGGCCGCGCCGGTGCCAGCGCCTGTTCCCGACGTCGTCGCGGTCCCGACGACGACGGTCCCGGCCGCCTCGTGTGCGAACCGGTCGATCAGTCGGCCGTCGCGGTCGATCCGGAACCCGGTCGGCGAGGTCGGCGAGACAGCCGCCGTCTGTGCAGCCGGTGCAGCCGGTGCATCCGGTGCGGCCTGCGCCGCCGGCGGCAGTCCGACGGCGGACTCGTCCGCTTGGAACGTCGAGCGGGCCAGCACGAGCGCGACCGCATCCGCCGTCGACTTCGGCGCGTTCGCGGAGTCGCCAGAGCCCGCGACGAGGAACGCGGTCGCCTCAGCCGTCCTCGCCAGTCTGGCGTCGAGCTCATCGACGGTCTGCTGCCGCAGGAGCACCGCGGCGGAGACGCCGGCGAGCGTCATCGCGAGGGTCGTCGCCAGCAGGATCGCAGCGAGGATGCGCACGCGCGTGTTCCTGGCAGTGCTCTGCACGGTGTCCTGCAGGCGGTCGCGCACACGGTCCCGCAGGTCGCCAAGACGTTCGCCGAACCCCATGCCGCCCATTATGGCTCCCCGGACTGTGAGCCCGCACCCGGACAGCTGGTGCGGGAACCGCCCGGGAGCGCGGACGATGGTGACCAACGGCCAACCATCGGGTACCGTAGACGGACGGGCCCGGCTGTGCATCACCGGTGCGCCCGGCCGCGGCGACGCGGCGAAGAAGAGCTGAATAGAGGAGACCATCGATGGACATTGATCTCAGTTTGCTGAAGTCGATCGAGCGGGAGAAGGAGATTCCCTTCGAAGAGCTCGTGGGGATCATCGAACAGGCCATCCTGACCGCGTACCTCAAGAACACGCCTGGCGCAGAAGAAGTCGGCAAGGGCGCAGTGCCCCCGGCCCGTGTCCAGCTCGACCGCAAGTCCGGTCACGTGGCAGTGCTCGTGCCGGAGTTCGACGAGGAGGACGTCCTCATCGGCGAGTCGGAGAGCACCCCGGACGACTTCGGACGCATCGCGGCATTCGCGGCGAAGCAGGTCATCAGCCAGCGACTGCGCGACATCCAGGACGAGGCAGTGCTCGGTGAGTTCAAGGGACGTGAGGGCGACATCATCGCCGGCGTCATCCAGCAGGGGCCGAACCCCAGGATGATCCACGTCGACCTCGGCACGATCGAGGCGATCCTGCCGCCGGAGGAGCAGGTCCCCGGCGAGGAGTACCCGCACGGAGCGCGACTGCGCGTCTACGTGACGAGTGTGACCCGCGGGCTCAAGGGGCCGCAGATCACCGTGTCGCGCACGCACCCGTCGCTCGTGCGCAAGCTGTTCGCGCTCGAGGTGCCCGAGATCGCTTCCGGCGTCGTCGAGATCGTCTCGCTCGCCCGCGAGGCCGGCCACCGCACGAAGATCGCCGTGAAGGCCAATGACCCGAGCATCAACGCCAAGGGCGCCTGCATCGGCGAGCTCGGGCGTCGCGTCCGTGCCGTCACGGACGAGCTCGGCAACGAGAAGGTCGACATCGTCGACTACTCGCCGGACCTGCCCACATTCGTGTCCAACGCGCTGTCGCCGGCCAAGGTCACGAGCGCGTACGTCATCGACCAGTCGCTCAAGGCCGTCCGTGCGCTCGTCCCCGACTACCAGCTGTCGCTCGCGATCGGCAAGGAGGGCCAGAACGCCCGCCTCGCCGCGAAGCTCACGGGCGCGAAGATCGACATCCAGCCGGATTCGATCCTCGAAGCGGACTGATCGGCCGTATGGGTTCCCAGCGCAACTCGGCGCGAGCTTCGGCGCGCCCCGCCCCTGACATCGACGGTCCCGTCCGGATCTGCATCGGTTGTCGCGGGCGGGGCGCGCGCTCCGAGCTGTTGCGCGTCGTGGCCGGATCCGACGATGCGGGGGAGCCGACCGGCGCCCTCGTGGTCGACCCGGCCGTGCGTCTGCCCGGCCGCGGCTCGTGGCTGCACGTCTCGGAGGACTGCCTGGAGAAGGCGCTCCAACGGCGCGCGTTCGGGCGGGCGCTCCGCGTCACGACGGCGCTCGACGCCACCCAGGTGCAGGAGTACGTCGGCGCTCACGCCCCACGCGCCGGGAGCGCCGCCCAGGCATGACCTGCGGCTCGGCGTGTCGGGCGATCCGACGCTGAGAAGCGCCTTCCGATCACGCCGATTGGATTGGCGTGACAAGCGACGGGTGTACCATTGAGGATGTACCGACGCGCGTCTTCGATGCGCATGTACTTCCCATCGCTGCAGTACACCCGGTTTTCCGGGTGATCGCTGCGCATGCCGGTCCTTCGATCAGGCATTCCGAGAGAACAGGCGAACGGCTAATGGACAACTCATGAGCGGCTCGAAATGAGACCCGTCCACCACTAACGCTCGCCCCTGCCTGGGTGCGAGCTCAGACAGGAGAATTGTGGCTGCAAAACCACGCGTACACGAGATCGCATCCGAACTCGGTGTCGACAGCAAGGTCGCCATGGCGAAGCTCAAAGAACTGGGCGAATTCGTCAAGGGACCGTCGTCGAGCATCGAACCCCCCGTTGCCCGCAAGCTGCGCGCAGCACTCGAAGCAGAAGGCGTGACGGCTCCGGCCGGCGCCCCCGCTGCCCCCAAGGCCCCGTCGGCCCGCCCCTCCGGTGCGCCGACTCCCGGCTCGAAGCCCGCAGTGGTCCCCGGCCCGAAGGCCGCTCCAGCACCGGCTCCGGCCCCTGCGGCGGCAACCCCGGCCGCTCCAGCTCCTGCGGCTCCCGCCGCAGCGGCTCCGGCAGCACCTGCAGCTCCGGCAGCAGCGACCCCGGCAGCACCCGCTCCGGCAGCCCCTGCCCCGTCAGCTCCTGCGGCACCCGCAGCTCCGGCAGCAGCCGGCGAGGCTTCTGGTGACGCAGCAGGCGACTCCAAGCCGAGCATCCCCCGTCCTGGCGCACCCCGCCCGGGCAACAACCCCTTCGCATCCTCGCAGGGCATGGGTCAGCGCCCGACCGGTACGCCGCGTCCGGGCAACAACCCGTTTGCCGCTGCACAGGGCATGGGTCAGCGACCCAACCCGAGCAACATCCCCCGTCCGCAGGCTCCGCGCCCCGGCTCGCCCCGTCCGGGCGTCGGCCAGGGTCAGCGTCCAGGCGGCCCAGGTCGTCCGGGCGGCGCAGGCCGTCCAGGCGGCGGTGGCTTCCGTCCGGGTGGTGCAGGCGCAGGCGCCGGTGGCGGCTTCCGTCCAGGCGGCGCTCCCGGGGGAGCTCCGGCAGCCGGTGGCTTCGCAGGTCGTCCAGGTGGCGGCGGCGGTCGCGGTCGTGGCCCTGGCGGTGGTACCGCTGGTGCCTTCGGTCGCGGTGGCGGCAAGAGCAAGGCACGGAAGTCGAAGCGGACGAAGAGAGCAGAATTCGAGCTGCGGGAAGCCCCGTCGCTCGGTGGTGTGAGCGTCCCCCGCGGCGACGGCAACACCGTCATCCGTCTGCGTCGCGGCGCATCCATCTCGGACTTCGCCGACAAGATCGACGCGAGCCCCGGAAACCTCGTCACCGTGCTGTTCCACCTCGGTGAGATGGCGACGGCAACGGAGTCCCTCGACGAGGCCACGTTCGACGTGCTGGGTGCAGAGCTCGGCTACAAGATCCAGATGGTGTCGCCGGAGGACGAGGACAGAGAGCTCCTCGAAGGCTTCGACATCGACCTCGACCAGGAGCTGGAAGACGAGTCCGACGAGGACCTCGTCGTCCGTCCCCCCGTCGTCACGGTCATGGGTCACGTCGACCACGGTAAGACGCGACTCCTCGACGCCATCCGCAACGCCAACGTCGTCGCAGGTGAAGCCGGCGGCATCACGCAGCACATCGGTGCGTACCAGGTCGTTGCAGAGCACGAGGGCGTCGAACGTCCCATCACCTTCATCGACACCCCTGGTCACGAGGCGTTCACCGCCATGCGTGCCCGTGGTGCGCAGGTCACCGACATCGCGATCCTCGTGGTCGCGGCCGACGACGGCATCATGCCGCAGACGGTCGAGGCGTTGAACCACGCCCAGGCCGCGAACGTCCCGATCGTCGTAGCGGTGAACAAGGTCGACAAGCCGGACGCAAACCCGGCCAAGGTCCGCCAGCAGCTCACCGAATACGGCCTCGTCGCTGAAGAGTACGGCGGAGACGTCATGTTCGTCGACGTGTCCGCGCGGAACAACACGGGTATCAAGCAGCTGCTCGATGCCGTGCTGCTCACCGCGGACGCCGGCCTCGACCTGCGTGCGAACCCGAACAAGGACGCCCGCGGTGTCGCCATCGAAGCGAAGCTCGACAAGGGCCGCGGTTCGGTTGCCACCGTCCTCATCCAGTCCGGAACGCTCCGCGTCGGCGACGCGATCGTGGCAGGCACGGCGTACGGCCGCGTCCGCGCCATGGTCGACGAGAACGGCGAGACGGTCGCAGAGGCCGGACCGTCGCGTCCCGTCCAGGTGCAGGGCCTCTCGAGCGTCCCGCGCGCCGGCGACACCTTCCTCGTCACCGAGGAAGACCGCACGGCACGTCAGATCGCCGAGAAGCGTGAAGCAGCAGAGCGCAACGCCCAGCTGGCCAAGGCCCGCAAGCGCATCAGCCTCGAAGACTTCACCCGTGCACTCGAAGAGGGCAAGGTCGAATCGCTCAACCTCATCATCAAGGGTGACGTGTCGGGTGCCGTCGAGGCGCTCGAGGAATCGCTCCTCAAGATCGATGTGGACGACAGCGTGCAGCTGCGCATCATCCACCGCGGTGTGGGTGCGGTGACGGAGTCCGACGTGAACCTGGCGACGATCGACAACGCGATCATCATCGGATTCAACGTCCGCCCCGACCCGAAGGCGCGCGACCGTGCGTCTCGCGAAGGCGTGGACATCCGGTTCTACTCGGTCATCTACAACGCACTCGAGGACGTCGAGCAGAGCCTCACCGGCATGCTCAAGCCCGAGTTCGAAGAGGTGCAGTCGGGTGTGGCCGAGATCCGCGAGGTGTTCCGTTCCTCCAAGTTCGGCAACATCGCGGGTGTCATCGTCCGCTCGGGAACCATCACGAGAAACGCCAAGGCTCGCGTCATCCGCGACGGCGTCGTGGTGGGCGATGCCCTGGCCATCGAGTCGCTGCGTCGCTTCAAGGACGACGTCACCGAGGTCCGTACGGACTTCGAAGCCGGTATCGGCCTCGGCAAGTTCAACGACATCCAGATCGGCGACGAGATCGAGACGATCGAACTCAAGGAGAAGCCGCGCGGCTAATCCGCCCGGCTGATCCCCGTCGCCCTCCTTCGGGAGGGCGGCGGGGATTCCTGCTTGTATTGTGTGCAGCATCCGTCGGGCGTTCGTGCCCCGACGGTCATCAGAGGAGGACGAGATGGCAGAGAACCCGAGAGCACGGAAACTGGCCGACCGGATCAAGGAGATCATCGCGAAGCGTCTCGACAAGGGGATCCGCGATCCTCGACTCGGCTTCGTCACGATCACCGACGTCCAGGTGACCGGCGACCTCCAACACGCCAACATCTTCTACACGGTCTACGGCACCGAGGAGGAGCGGGAGGGCACGAAGGCCGCCCTCGAATCCGCGAAGGGTCTGCTGCGCAAGGAGGTGGGCGCGAACATCAACTCGCGGCTCACGCCGAGCCTCGACTTCTTCCTGGACGCGATCCCCGAGAACGCCCAGCACATCGAGGACCTGCTGCGTGAGGCCCGCAACCGCGACACCGAGGTTGCCGGACTCGCGCAGGGCGCCGCGTACGCCGGCGACGAGGACCCGTACGTCAAGCCGCGTGAGGCGGACGACGAGGAGTAGCAACTCGGTTCACAACTCAGGACGCCCCCGGCGCGTCGCCCCGTTCACTCCCGTGACCGGACGCGACACGCCGGGGGCGTCCTGAGTTCTGAGCGGTGGCGCCGGCCCTCGAGCGTGAACGAGGGACGTCGGGCCCTGAGCATGTCCGAGGGACGCCGGTCCTTGAGCATGTCGAAGGAAGCCGGTCCCTGAGCTTGTCGAAGGGCCACTTCGACAATCTCAGTGTCCGCCCCCGGGCACTTCGACAGGCTCAGTGACCGGGGGCGGGCACTTCGACAAGCTCAGTGACCGGGGGCGCGGAAGGGCGCTACTCGTGCGGGAGGGCGTAGCCGTCGGGGGAGTGGACGGCGAGACCGTCGGAGACGAGACCCGCGATGGCGCGCGCCAACTGCTCCGGATCGGACCAGACGCCGGCGAGCTCAGCTGCGCCGATCGGCCGATGCGTCGAGCGCAGCTCCGCCATCACCAGACCGCGCACCTGCCGGTCGCTGCCCGCGAACGCCTTCTGCTTCGCCTTGACCGGGCCGGTGTACTCCGGGTATCCGGCCGCACGCCAGGCGCACCGCGCGACGAGCGGGCAGTCATCGCAGCGAGGAGACCGAGCCACGCAGACGATCGCGCCGATCTCCATCATCCCGGCGTTGAAGACAGCCGCTTCGGCGAGGTCGTCCGGCAGCAGGGCTTCCATGGCAGGCAGGTCGCGCTTGGCGTTCGGTGGACCGGGCTCCGCGTCGCCGTCGACCGCGCGCGCGATGACCCGACGGATGTTCGTGTCGACGACCGGGTGCCGCCTGCCGTACGCGAACACCGCGACGGCCCTGGCCGTGTAGTCGCCGATGCCGGTGAGCGAGAGGAGATCGTCGACGTCGTCAGGGACGGTTCCGTCGAACCGCTCGGTGATCTGGGTCGCGGCGGCGTGCAGCCAGAGCGCGCGCCGCGGATAGCCGAGCCGGCCCCACGCACGGACGGCCTCAGCCGGCGGCTCCGCGGCGAGGTGCACGGGCGTGGGCCAGCGTTCCAACCACTCCTCCAGCCGGGGGATCACCCGGCTCACCTGGGTCTGCTGCAACATGAACTCGCTCACGAGGGTGCCCCAGGCAGGGAAGCCAGGGCGGCGCCACGGGAGGTCTCGCGCGTTCTGGCGGAACCAGTCGGTGACGAGCGGGGCGATGGGGCCGGCGAATGCGGCGGTCGGAGCAGACTCGTGCGGCGCCGGCAGATGCGATGCGGGCCCAGGCGATGCTGATCCACGGCTGTTGCTCACCGTTCCAGCCTACGAGATCAGGGCGTAGGCTCGGGTCATGAGGCTCGTGAACACCCCGCGCGTCGAGCTGCTCCGAGGGCTCCGCGACGACATGTCGAAGCACTATCCCGTCGGTCGGACGATGATCGCCGTCGACGGCATCAGCGGCTCCGGCACCGCCGCGTTCGCGGACGGTCTGGCAGACGTCTTCCGTGAGGCGGGTCGTGCAGCGTTCCGAGCATCGATCGACGACTTCCACCGACCGCGTGAGGCGAGGTACGCCCGCGGGCGCAACTCCGCCGAGGGCTACTTCCTCGACTCCTTCGACTACTCCCTCTTCCGCCGGGTGCTCATCGAACCGTTCCGTCTCGGTGGGAGCGCGGGATTCCAGCTCGTCGGGTTCGACGAGGGACGGAACACGGAGGCGCAGGCGCGGTGGACGACGGCACCGGTCGACGCCGTGCTGATCGTCGACGGCGTGTTCCTGCACCGGCCGGAGATCCGCGGGATCTGGCACACCTCCGTCTGGCTCGAGGTGCCGCTCGAGGCTGCATACGCTCGGCTGCACGACCGGCTCGGCGTCGACGCGGATCCGTACGCGGAGTCGAACGCGAGGTACGTCGGCGGGCAGCGGCTGTATCAGGCGGACGACGATCCACGCCGATTCGCCGGTGCGCTCATCGACAACAGCGACGAGGACCACCCCGAGCGGATCTTCGCCGACTCGTGCTGAGCTGAGGTCGGTCGTTGAGTTTGTCGGGCCCTTCGACAAGCTCAGGGACCGGGGTGGGGTCGGAGCTTGAGTGTGGCGGGCCCTTCGACAGGCTCAGGGACCGGGGTGGGGTCGGAGCTTGTCGGGCCCTTCGACAAGTTCAGGGACCGGGGGACCGGAGCCGTGGGGGACGGAGACCGGGGGCGACGCCCGGCGGCTGGTACCGTTGCCTGGTGGCAGAAGAACGTACGGTCGGCGGAAACGCGTCGCAGACGACGGCACCCGGAATCCTCCTGATCGACAAGCCGCAGGGCTTCACGAGCCACGATGCGGTCGCCCGCGTCCGTCGCCTCGCCGGCACCCGCAAAGTCGGTCACGCCGGCACACTCGACCCCATGGCGACCGGTCTGCTCGTCCTCGGGACCCGCTCGGCGACCCGCCTGCTGACGTTCGTGGTCGGCCTCGACAAGGAGTACACGGCGACGATCCGGCTCGGTCAGGAGACGTCGACCGACGACGCGGAGGGCGACGTCACGACGACGGCGGATCCGGCCGTGGTCGACGCCATCGCCGACGCCGACATCCTCGCCGGCATCGTGCCGCTCACGGGCGACATCGAGCAGGTGCCGAGCACCGTGAGCGCCATCAAAGTCGGCGGGAAACGCGCGTACGCGCTGGCCCGGGAGGGCGTCGAGGTCACGCTCAAGTCCAGAGCCGTCACCGTCAGCGAGTTCGAGGTCCTCGACATCCGGCGAACGCGAGCCGATGACGGGGCAGGGGTCATCGACGTCGACGTCCGAGTGGTCTGCTCCTCGGGAACCTACATCAGGGCGCTCGCGCGAGACCTCGGTCGCTCGCTCGGTGCAGGCGGCCACCTGACCGTGCTGCGGCGGACGCGCATCGGTCCGTTCCGCATCGAGGACGCCTCGACGCTCGAAGAACTCGACCCCGCGGCATCGCTCCACACCCCGACCGACGTTGCGACGGCGCTCTTCGGCGCCCTCGACCTCACCGAGCAGGAGACGATCGACCTCGGCCACGGCAAACGACTCGCCAGGGCGCTTCCGGACGGACACACCGGACCGATCGCGGCCGTCAGTCCCGACGGCCGCCTGATCGGGCTCGTCGAGGCGAAGGGCACGAGCCTGAAGTCGATCGTCAACTTCCCCAGCGACGAGGCATCCGCATGATCGAGTGGTTCACCTACGCGCAGATCGCCGTCGCCGTCGCAGGCGGGCTCCTGTGCGTCGTCCTCGGGCTGGCCGGACGGAAGCCGAGCGACCTGACGATGGGCGCCACCGCGCTCGTCTTCGTGCTCCTCATCGCCCAACTCGTCGTGGCGATCATCGCGCCGGCCGTCGGCAACCAGGCGACCGGGAGTGTCCCGGAGTTCTACGTCTATCTGATCTCCGCGATCATCCTCCCGCTCGCCGGCGGATTCTGGGCACTCGTGGAACGCAGCAGGTGGAGCACGGTCGTCCTCGGCGTCGTGTGCCTCGCGATCGCGGTCATGCTGTATCGCATGCTGCAGATCTGGACGGTCCAGGGCGCATGACCCGCTTCCCCGTCCAACGAAGTGCGTCACACAGGGAGCCCGGCGTGCGCCGGGTCGCATAGAATCGACAGGTTATGGCTGACACGTCCACCGCTCCCGCCCGCCCCCGACTCAGTGGCATCGGCGTGGTCCTCGTCGCCGTCTACGGCATCCTGGCCCTCGCCGCCACGGGCCGATCCGTCTTCCAGATCCTGACGAAGTTCGACGAGGCTCCCGTCGCGTACGTGCTGTCGGCACTGGCCGGCGTCGTCTACATCGTCGCGACGGTCTCGCTCGTCGCCCGCGGAGACGTGTGGAAGCGCGTTGCGTGGATCGCCATCTCCTTCGAACTCGTCGGGGTGCTCGTGGTCGGATCGCTGAGCCTGTTCGATCCCGCGCTGTTCCCGCACGACACCGTCTGGTCCTACTTCGGTCGCGGCTACGTCTTCATCCCGCTCGTACTGCCGATCCTCGGCTTGTGGTGGCTGTCGAAGCATCGGCGCCAGTCGGCATGATCACGTTCACCGAGCTCGACGAGATCCCCGACGGCTTCGGACCGTCGGCGGTCACGATCGGCAAGTTCGACGGTGTGCACGCCGGGCACCGGGCCGTCATCGCGGCGCTCCTGGAGGAGGCCGCGAACCGTGGCCTGATCTCTGCGGCCGTGTCGTTCGATCGCAACCCGCTCAGTCTCATCGCGCCGGACGCCTGCCCTGAGTCGCTCGTCGGCAATCCGCAGAAGCTGTCGCTGCTCGCCGAGACGGGCGTCGATGCGACGCTCCTGCTCCGGTTCGACGCCGCGCTCGCCCAGCTGACGCCGGAGGAGTTCGTCACCACGATCCTCGTCGGTGCACTGCACGCGAGGATCGTGCTCGTCGGCGAGGACTTCCGATTCGGGCATCGCGGGGCCGGCGACGTCAGGACACTCGAATCCCTCGGCGACGTCTACGGATTCTCCGTCCGCACCATCCCGGACGTGCGTCCGGCCGGCGGACGCCGCGTCTCCTCCACCTGGATCCGCGAACTCCTCGGTGATGGCGACGTGGCAGAGGCCGCCCGACTGCTCGGGCGTCCGCCGAGCGTCCGCGGCATCGTGGTGCACGGTGCCAAGCGCGGTCGTGAACTCGGGTTCCCGACGGCGAATCTGTCGCCGGAGTCGCAGGGGCTCATCCCGGCGGACGGCGTCTACGCCGGCTGGTTGACCTGGCGCGGCCGTCGACTGCCGTCGGCGATCTCCGTGGGCAACAACCCCACGTTCGACGGCGTCCCGCAGAAGCAGGTCGAGGCGTACGTGCTCGACGAGACGGAGCTCGACCTGTACGACGACGAGGTGGAGATCTCCTTCGTCGAACGGATCCGCGGCATGGTCGCGTTCACCGGCATCGACCCGCTCATCGTGCAGATGACCGACGACGTCGAACGGGTGCGGCGCACCCTGAGCTGAGCTGAGCTGCTCTGAACATCCGGCGGGCACACTCGGGCTGCGTCGGAAATGGGGCGGGCGACCCGTTAGTCTGGCCGGAGCGGCACGGGAGGTGCTGCGGTACCGGGGGAGTCCCACATGCGTTCACGTCGTTTCGTCCTGCCGGCTGTCATCGCGGCACTGGTGGCCTTGACCGGCTGCACGCCGCAGGCCGCTGCGCCGGAGTCGTCCGCGACGAATGCGACCGAACCCAGTGCGACGCCGACCGCTCCGCCCGTCGTCGCGTCGGTGCTCGTCCGGGCGGAAGCCGTCGAGGTGCTCGGAGACGACGGGTCGACGATCGCATCGGCGACGTATTTCGATGCCGCGTCGACGTTCACGGAGATGCTCACGGCGGCGTTCGGTGCTGCACCGGTCGTCGAACCGGATGAGGGCGGCATCGAGACGCCGCCAGGCACGCGGTACACCTGGAGCGGCTTCTTCATCGTCGATCGTGACATCGACCAGCAGGAGCCCTACGATCCGGCGATCACCGCGTATGTGATCGTTCCGGAGGTCAACGGCATCCGGGTCGAGACGGTCGGCGGGTACGCCGTCGGCGACAATGCTGAAGCGGTCGCGACGACCTACCCGGACGAGGTTTCCCGGTACACGTTGACCGAGGGCGGCGAGTTGCTGATGGTGCGTGCCGATCGCGTCGACATCCCACCGACGGGTGACAAGCCGGAGAAACGTTCCTGGGCGGTCGCCGTTCTCGGGAAGACCGACGGTCTTGTGACGAACCTCATCGCACCCTCGGGTGACTTCGGGGTGTGAGCTGAGCGTTCAGGCGAGCTTGGGCGGCTGGATGGGAGCCGGGGCGAGGATGCGGGTGTAGCCGTCGTCGATCGCCCGACGCCCGAAGATGAACAGGACGATGCTCTCGGCCGTCGCAACGAGATCCGGGCCGTCGCCGATCGTCCAGCCGGCGTCGGACGCGACGAGCGTGCGGTGCCGCACCGTGATGCGGACCCGGTGCGGCGCCATCATCAGGCCGGCCTTCGCAACGCGACGTGTGACATCGGGAGCGACCGGCAGCCGGGCGAACGGATGCGCGACGTCGTACCCGTGCACCACGGACTCGGTCAGCTCGCCGGCGTTCAGCCGTCCACGGCCGGCTCGCTTGTCCGCCTCCGTGGTGCGGAGCATCGCGAGCAGTTCATCCGTGCTGTGGGCTGCTGCGAGCTCGATCGCGATGTCGTCCATCGCGTTCATCGGATTGAGGTGCCGCCCCTTGACGCTCTCCCGCACGATGTCGCCTGCGAACTCCAACGACGGCGTACCGACCCGCCAGACGAGGTGCGCGAGCGCGTCCTTGACCCGCCAGCCCTCGCACAGGCTGGGGAGCTCCCAGACGGTCTGCGGCGCGGCATCCAGGACGTCACCGAGAGCACCGAGCACCTCGGCGATCTCGGAACCGCGCACTGTGGCAGTCGATCCCATGGGGTGAGCCTAGACTAGATCGATGAATCATACCGGTGTCCCGTCCCTCTGGCGGGGCCGGACCCTCGCGCTCCTCGGAGTCCTGCTCGTTGCAGGCAACCTCAGAACCGCCGTCGCGGCGCTGTCTCCGATCTTCGCCGAAATCGATGGCGACATCGGCGTCGGCTCGCTCGGTCTCGGCCTCCTCGGCATGCTGCCCCCGCTGTGCTTCGCGCTGTTCGGCGTCTTCACGCCGCGCATGGTGCGCAGGCTGAGCCTCGAACCGGTGCTCGTCATCGCCCTCGTGACACTGGTGGCCGGACACTTCACCCGTGCAGCAGCGCCGAACTTCACCATCCTCGCGATCGGCAGCGCTGCGTGCTTCGCCGGCATCGGCATCGGCAACGTCGTCCTGCCGCCGCTCGTGAAGAAGTACTTCCCGGACCGCATCGGCCTCGTGACCTCGTTGTACGCGACCGTGATGTCGTTCAGCACGTTCATCCCGCCGCTCATCGCCGTCCCCGTCGCGGATGCGACCTCGTGGCACCTGTCGCTCGGGCTGTGGGGCGTGCTCGGGGTGCTCGCGGTGTTCCCGTGGCTCACGCTGCTGGTGCAGGAGCGGAAGCGCAAGCGCCTCGCCGACCCCGATCTCGACGAGGCCAGTCCAGCCGACCGGGTGCTCGTGCACCATTCGCCGATCGCCTGGGCGGTCGCGGCGGTGTTCGCGACATCCGCCCTCAACGCGTACGCGATGTTCGCCTGGCTGCCGCAGATCCTCCGCGACGTGTCGAAAGTGTCGGCGGCCGATGCCGGCATCCTGCTCTCGCTCATGGCGGCGATGGGCGTCCCCGCGAGCCTGCTCATCCCAGTCCTCGTCGCGAAGATGAAGAACGTCGGGTTGCTCGTGTACATCGCGAGCGTGTGCTTCGTGCTCGGGTACGGCGGACTCATCCTCTGGCCGACGACGCTCACCTGGCTGTGGGTCGCGTTCATCGGTCTCGGGCCGCTGCTGTTCCCGCTCGCCCTCATCCTCATCAACCTGCGGACGGCCACCCGCGATGGCGCCGTCGCGCTGAGCGGCTTCGTGCAGAGCGCCGGGTACACGATCGGTGCGGCAGGCCCCATCCTCGTGAGCCTGCTGCACGAGTTGACCGGGGCCTGGACGGTTCCGCTGCTGTTCCTGCTGGCAACGGGTGTCGCGTGTGCGTTCGCCGGTGTGCTCGTCGGCAAGCGGACGACGATCGAGGCAGACCTCGCGGCGCGTGCTCGGCGCCATCCGCGTCCGTAGCCCGGGGCAGCGCGACGCTCTCGTCGGTTCGGGGTAGCGCGACGCGCTCGTCGGTTCGGGGTAGCGCGATGCGCTCGCGCGAGCGCGGTGCGGGTGCGACCCGCGCTCGCGGGGCAGGGGTGCGCTCGCGCGAGCGCATCGCGCCGCGGTTGCGCACATGCGCGGGGGCGCGAGCGCCGTGTGCTCATATGAGCACGGGGGGCAACGAACGTTGAGTGCGGGGTGCTGAACCTCTTAAACTTGGAGCGATCGAGGTGATCATCCAGCGAGAGGGCAGCACGTGATCGAGAGCGACGAACTCCTCGCCGTCCGCGCCGCGGAGCTCTACTACGACGAGACCAAGACGCAGGACGAGATCGGCGCCCTCCTCGGCATCACGAGGTGGAAGGTCGGCCGGCTGCTCGCCCAGGCACGCGAGCTCGGCTACATCCGCATCGAGATCGTGCACCCGAGGGCCAGGCGTCTGCCGCTCGAACGAGCCCTGCGCGATCGCTTCGGACTGAAGGACGCCGTGGTGGTCCCCGCCGCGAACACCCCGGCAGAACTCAACGAACGCGTCGCCCGCGCGGCAGCCGACTACCTGAGCGCCATGCGCCCCGTCCCGCGGACGCTCGGCGTCAGCTGGGGACGCACCCTCCGCGATGTCGCGGACCACCTCGCAGACGGCTGGGCGTCCGGTGTGACCGTCGTCCAGATCAACGGCGGCGTCAGCATCAACCAGCGTTCCGGCACCGCGGCATCGACGGCCGCCCGTATCGCGGAGAAGGCCTCGGGCGAGGTGCGCCTCCTGCCGAGCCCCGCCATCCTGGAACGCCTCGAAACCAAACTCTCCATCGAATCCGACCGCACCGTCGCCGACGTCCTCACCACGGCCGCCAACGCGAATGCCTACCTCTACAGCGCCGGCGTCGCAGGGCCGGATTCCGCACTCGTGCACAGCGGCTACCTGACCCAGTCGGAGGTGGGCGTGCTCGTCGCACGAGGAGCCGTCGGCGACGTCGTCGGCCGCTACATCGACGCAGAGGGCATGATCGTGGACCCGTCGCTCGATGACCGCACCGTCGGGCTCGGGCTCGAAGCATTGCGCGCGGCCGAGACGAGCATCGCCGTCATCGCAGGCGCCGAGAAGCACGCGATCGCACGCGCCGTCGTCGGCAGCGGCCTCTGCACCGTGCTCGTGACCGACGAACGCACCGCGGCGTCGCTCATCGCCGCAGACCAGAGCACCAGACAGCACTAGACCGAGCAGCAGATCCATGAACAGATCGACAAAGTAGATCGACGAGCAGACGAGCGGCCGATACGCCGTGCAGCACCCGATACGCACCCAACCAACCGGAGCGAGACCCGCTCGGAAGGACCAAGCATGAACACACCTCCAGGCGACCTCGTCGCCCAATCGTCAGCGCTCGACGTCATCGGCGGCCCAGTCACCGACCAGAGCCTGCGCCGCTACCTGCACGGACTGCCAGGGGTCGACGCCGTCGGCCTGCAGCAGCGTGCGGCCGACCTCGGCAGCCGTTCGATCAAAACGACGTCGAAGGCGTGGGCGCTCGACACGATCATCAAGCTCATCGACCTCACGACACTCGAAGGCGCAGACACCCCCGGCAAAGTGCGCTCGCTCGTCGCGAAGGCGATCACGCCGGACGCAGGCGACGCATCGACGCCCCGCGTCGCGGCAGTGTGCGTCTACGGCGACATGGTGCCGACGGCCGTCGAGGCCCTCGGCGCCGCCCACACCAGGCCGGGTGCACACACCACATCGGGTGAGGCCGCCGGGATCAACGTCGCCGCCGTCGCCACCGCGTTCCCGTCCGGTCGCGCATCGCTCGCCGTGAAGCTCGCGGACACGACCGACGCCGTCCGGGCCGGCGCGGACGAGATCGACATGGTGATCGACCGCGGCGCGTTCCTCGCCGGCCGCTACGGCCAGGTGTTCGACGAGATCGTCGCCGTCAAGGACGCCTGCCGCCGGCCGGACGGCACGTCCGCGCACCTCAAGGTCATCCTCGAGACCGGTGAACTCAACACCTACGACAACGTCAAGCGCGCCTCCTGGCTCGCGATCCTCGCCGGCGGCGACTTCATCAAGACGTCCACGGGCAAGGTGGCACCGGCTGCCACACTGCCCGTCACCCTGCTGATGCTGGAGGTCGTCCGCGACTGGCACCTGCAGACCGGTGTGCGGATCGGTGTGAAGCCAGCCGGCGGCATCCGATCCTCCAAGGATGCGATCAAGTACCTCGTGACCGTCGCAGAGACCGTGGGGGAGGAGTGGCTCCAGCCGCACCTGTTCCGCTTCGGGGCGTCCAGCCTCCTCAACGACGTCCTGCTCCAGCGGCAGAAACTCTCCACCGGGCACTACTCCGGCGCCGACTACGTGACCATCGACTAGGACCCATGATGAGCTTTCTCGAATACGCACCAGCACCAGAGTCCACGGCCGTTCTGAACCTCCGCAACGAGTACGGCCTCTTCATCGACGGCGAGTTCGTCGAGGGGACCGGCGGCACCTTCGCCACGATCTCCCCGTCGACCGAGCAGCATATCGCCACCGTCTCCGCAGCGAGCGAGGCGGATGTCGACCGTGCCGTCATCGCTGCCCGTCGCGCCTACGACCGTGTGTGGTCGAAGATGTCGGGAGCCGACCGCGGGAAGTACCTGTTCCGCATCGCCCGCCTCGTCCAGGAGCGCGCCCGCGAGCTGGCCGTGGCAGAGAGCCTCGACAACGGCAAGCCCATCAAGGAGAGCCGCGACGTCGACGTGCCGCTCGTCGCAGCGTGGTTCTTCTACTACGCGGGATGGGCGGACAAGCTCGACTACGCTGGCCTCGGCGCGAATCCCCGTGCGCTCGGCGTGGCCGGTCAGGTCATCCCGTGGAACTTCCCGCTGCTGATGCTCGCGTGGAAGGTCGCCCCAGCGCTCGCCGCGGGCAACACGGTCGTCATCAAGCCTGCAGAGACGACGCCGCTCACGGCGCTCATCTTCGCCGAGATCCTCCAGCAGGCAGAGCTCCCGGCGGGTGTTGTGAACATCCTCACGGGCGCAGGCGCGACGGGCGCATCGATCGTCCGTCACCCCGATGTCAACAAGGTCGCCTTCACTGGCTCGACCGGAGTCGGTCGCGAGATCGCGAAGGCCATCGCCGGAACCGACAAGCGTGCGACGCTCGAACTCGGCGGCAAGGCTGCGAACATCGTCTTCGACGACGCCCCCATCGACCAGGCTGTCGAGGGCATCGTCAACGGCATCTTCTTCAACCAGGGCCACGTCTGCTGTGCCGGATCGCGACTCCTCGTCCAGGAGAGCATCCACGACGAGGTCGTCGACCGGTTGAAGCGCCGACTCGAGACGCTGCGCATCGGCGACCCGCTCGACAAGAACACCGACGTCGGAGCCATCAACTCCGCCGCCCAGCTCGCCCGCATCCGTGAGCTGAGCGACATTGGCGAGCTGGAGGGCGCAGAGCGCTGGAGCCCCTCGTGCGAACTGCCTGAGAACGGCTTCTGGTTCCCGCCGACGATCTTCACGAACGTGTCGACGAGCCACCGCATCGCGCGGGACGAGATCTTCGGACCCGTCCTGTCCGTGCTGTCCTTCCGGACGCCGGCGGAGGCCATCGCGAAGGCGAACAACACCCCGTACGGCCTGTCGGCCGGCATCTGGAGCGATAAGGGCAGCCGCATCCTCGCGGTCGCCGACAAGTTGCGCGCGGGTGTCATCTGGGCCAACACCTTCAACCGCTTCGACCCGGCCAGCCCCTTCGGCGGCTACCAGGAGTCCGGCTACGGGCGTGAGGGAGGTCGTCACGGTCTCGGAGCGTACCTCGCCGCGGCCGGCAGCCTGCCGTCCCTGGCAGCGTCCTCGTCTTCGTCCGGCTCTGCTCCGGAGACCTGGATCGCTGAAGACGATGCGACGGCAGTCGCCGCGTCGGCTGCTCGGACACCGGCCAAGCCGGCAGCAAAAGCCGCCGCGAAGCCGGCAGCAAAAGCCGCCGCCAAGCCCGCCTCAAGCAAGAAGGGAGCACGCGCATGACGCGTCTCGCCGTTCCGAAGACGTACAAGCTCTACATCGGTGGCAAATTCCCCCGCAGCGAATCCGGAAGGACGTACGAGGTGACCTCCACGAAGGGCGCGTTCCTCGCGAACGCAGCGCAGGCATCGCGGAAGGACGCGCGTGACGCCGTCGTCGCGGCCCGTTCCGCCGTCTCCGGATGGTCGGGGGCGACCGCCTACAACCGTGGCCAGGTCCTCTACCGCATCGCCGAACTCCTCGAGGGGCGCAAGGCGCAGTTCGTCGACGAGATCGTGAACGCGGAGGGTGTTTCGACAGCCGTCGCGACCGAGCAGGTCGACGCGGCGATCGACCTGTGGGTCTGGTACGCGGGCTGGGCTGACAAGTACACGCAGGTCGTCGGCGGGGCGAACCCCGTCTCCGGCCCGTACTTCAACCTGTCGGTTCCCGAGCCCACCGGGGTCGTCGCCATCGTCGCTCCGCAGGGATCGTCGCTGCTCGGTCTGGTGAGTGTCGTCGCTCCGGCGCTCGTCGCCGGGAACACGGTCGTCGTCGTCGCATCGCAGAGCCTCCCGCTGTCCGCGATCAGCCTCGCCGAGGTGCTCGCGACGAGCGATGTCCCAGGGGGCGTCGTCAACATCCTGACGGGATCCGCAGCCGAGATCGCACCGTGGCTCGCATCGCACGCCGACGTCAACGCGATCGACCTCGCCGGCGCAGGCGCCCTCGACTGGATCGATCTCGAGATCGCAGCAGCCGACACGCTCAAGCGCGTGGTCCGCCCGGACGGTTCAGGCGTGTCCGTCGCACCGAGCCTCGACCGCATCACCGCGTTCACCGAGGTCAAGACCGTTTGGCACACGAAGGCGCTCCTGTAAAGGCGGTGCAGCCCCTGGCGGGCGGGGCGTAGCGTGCAGGCATGGCTTCACATGCTGCACCTTCGCCCCGCCGCATCCTCGTTACCGGGGCGACCGGATACATCGGCGGCAGACTCGTGCCCCGCCTGCTGGAAGCCGGGCACAGCGTCCGCGTGCTCGTCCGGTCGCCGCAGAAACTGACCGACGTCCCGTGGCGCGACCGGGTGCAGATCGTGGAGGGCGACCTCGCGGATGCACATGCGGTCGCCGTCGCCTGCGAGGGCATGGACGTCGTCTACTACCTCGTGCACTCGATGGGCGGACGGGGCGACTTCGAAGCGATCGAGCGAACCGCAGCCGAACACGTCGCAGCCGGTGCCGCTGCGGCCGGCGTCGCCCGCATCGTGTATCTGAGCGGACTGCACCCCGACGGGGTCGCCCTCTCGAAACACCTGCGTTCCCGGACGGAGGTCGGGCGGATCCTGCTCGACTCCGGCGTGCCGACGATCGTCCTCCAGGCCGGTGTCGTCATCGGTTCAGGGTCCACCTCCTTCGAGATGATCAGACACCTCACCGAGGTGCTCCCGTACATGCCGGCGCCGAAATGGGTGCGCAACCGCATCCAGCCGATCGCCGTGCGCGATGTGCTGCACTACCTCGTGGAGAGCGCGAGCGTTCCCGGCGACGTGAACCGGGCATTCGACATCGGCGGGCCGGACGTCCTCCGCTACGGACAGATGATGAACGGGTACGCGCTCGAAGCCGGCCTGAAACAGCGGCCGATCGCGTCGCTCCCCGTCTTCACACCGTGGCTCGCATCGCAGTGGGTGAATCTGGTGACGCCGATTCCGCGGCGACTCGCGGTGCCGATCATCGAGTCGCTGCAGGTGGACTGCGTGGTGCGCGAGCACCACATCGACGACGTGATCCCACCGCCGGCCGGCGGTCTGACGGGGTACCGGCGCGCGGTCCGCCTCGCGCTGCAGCGCATGCGGGACGGCGAGGTCGAGACCAGTTGGCGCAACGCGACCGTCGACGGTGCGCCGAGCGATCCGCTGCCGAGCGACCCGGACTGGGCCGGGCACACCGTCTACACCGACGTCCGCGAACGGAAGACGGCGACCACCGCGGAGCGGCTGTTCTCCGTGATCGAGAGCATCGGCGGGGTCAACGGCTGGTACTCGTTCCCACTCGCCTGGGCGCTGCGCGGATGGGCTGACAAGGTCGTCGGCGGGGTCGGGCTGTCGCGTGGGCGGACGGACCCGCACACGCTCAACACGGGCGATGCGCTCGACTTCTGGCGGGTCGAGCACCTGGACCGGGGTCGGCTGTTGCGGCTGCGTGCTGAGATGCGACTGCCGGGGCTCGCCTGGTTGGAGATGAGCGCGACGCCCGTCGAGGGCGGTTCCGTCTACCGGCAGCGCGCGATCTACTTCCCGAAGGGCCTCGGCGGCAGGTTGTACTGGTGGGCGATCCTGCCATTCCACGGCATCATCTTCAGTGGCATGGCGAACCGGATCACGGCGGCCGCCGTGGCGCTCGGGGACGCCCCGAAGCGGTCGAAGGCGATGGAGGCCGTTTCGCCTGAGGAACACGCGGCGGTCGATCAGGCGGAGTCGGAGGCCGGGTCGGTGCGCTGAGCGGGCCTGGTCGGTGCGCTGAGCAGGCAGGTGCGCTGGAGGGGCTGTCGGACAACAGGTGTCGTCGGATAGCGTGGTGCGATGCGACGACGCCTGCTGCCAGCCCTCATCCTGCCGACCGTGGTCGGGATGCTGCTGCTCAGCGGGTGCGCGGACAGCGGCGACAGCGGCGGCGGTGCGACCGCGACCGCGTCTGCATCGCCGAGCCCGTCCAGCTCAGTCAGCGCGTCGCCATCGCCGTCCGGAACGGCCGGGCAGGTCGACCCGAACGCGCCGGCCGGTCAATGCGCAGACGCTTCGATCGGGGTCAGCGTGACCGAATTCGATGCGGGAGCAGGCAACATCTCCTTCGACGTCGCCTTCACCAACACGGGCAGCACGAGCTGTGTGCTCCGTGGGACCCCTGGTGTGTCGGTCGTCGGTGACGGCAACGGCACCCAGCTCGGCAAGCCTGCCAGGCAGAACACGGCGGCGGACCCGGAGGAGGTGCAGCTCGCGCCGGGCAAGCTCGCGCACTCCGTACTGACCGCCGTGAACATCGGCACCGATGGCGGCCCGCTGGACGGGTGCGCCCCCGTCGCCGGTGACGGATACCGGGTGTACCCGCCGCACTCGTTCACCGCCGTGTTCGTGGCATCGGCCGGGGTGCCGGCGTGCAGCACCGATGTGGTGTGGATGACGGTCGGATCGGTGCAGTCCGAGGGGTTCTGAGGTGGGGCGGTGCTGCGCCGGTCACTGATGGTGCCGCCCGGTCACTGATGGTGTTCCTCCGGTCACTGAGCTTGTCGAAGTGCGCCCTTCGACAAGCTCAGGGACCGGAGCTCTGACTGGGGCACCGTTCAAGGACCGGGCCATAGCTCAGGGACAGGGGATCTGACTGTGGCAGCGTTCAGGGACCGGAGCCATAGCTCAGGGACCGGGGAGCTGACCGTGGCACCGCTCAGGGACCGGGCTGCGGCTCGGAGCAGGGGTGCAGCGCTAGGGGATAGCATCTCAGGCATGAGCTCATCGACCGTCGTCACTGTCACGGGAGCCGGTGGCCAGATCGGCTACTCGCTCCTCTTCCGCATCGCGTCCGGGCAGCTGCTCGGCACCGATCGCCCGGTCTCCTTGCGACTGCTCGAGATCCCGCAGGGGGTCGGCGCGGCGGAGGGCACGGCGCTCGAATTGCAGGACGGCGCGTTCCCCCTGCTCGAATCGGTCACGGTCACAACGGACGCAGGCGAGGCGTTCGACGGCACGAACATCGCGCTCCTCGTCGGCGCGCGACCGCGCGGACCCGGCATGGAACGGGCGGACCTCCTGGCCGCGAACGGCCAGATCTTCGGTCCGCAGGGCGCAGCGATCGGTGAACGAGCCGCTGAGGACGTCCGGGTGCTCGTGGTGGGCAACCCGGCGAACACGAACGCGCTCATCGCAGCGGGTTCCGCATCGGGTGTCCCCGCCGAGCGGTTCACGGCGCTCACGCGACTCGATCACAACCGTGCCGTCGCCCAGCTCGCCGCGAAGACCGGCGCCCGCGTGCAGGACATCGACGGTGTGGTGATCTGGGGGAACCACTCCGCCACGCAGGTGCCGGACCTCTCCCATGCGACGGTCGAGGGTCGTCCGGCGCTCGAACTCGTCGACGAGGCGTGGATCGCTGACGAGTTCATTCCGCGGGTCGCGAAGCGCGGCGCCGAGATCATCGCGGTGCGCGGGTCGTCTTCCGCAGCCTCCGCTGCTGCTGCAGCCATCGACCATGTGCACGACTGGGTGAACGGGACGGCGACCCTCGCGAACCGGGACCGCTGGACGTCCGTCGCGCTGCCGTCGGAGGGCTGGTACGGCGTTCCGGAGGGGCTCGTGAGCTCCTTCCCGGCACGATCCGTCGGTGGACGTTGGGAGGTCGTGGAGGGCCTCGACATCGCCCCCGCGTGGCAGGAACGGATCGACGCGTCCGTCGCTGAGCTCGTCGAAGAACGCGACGCCGTGCGGGACCTGGGCCTGTTGCCGTGATCTGACCGTGCCGGGTGCGACGGCGGATCGTCCGCAGCTGTTCGACCGCAGCTGTAGTACATCGTCGTCTTCCTGGGCGAGTGAGCCTCCGGATGCGAGGATGGTCCGTATGGGGATCACTGACGATGCGCTCGGGAGCACACTGGTCGATGCGCGCGGGGTGGGCGCCACGATCGACGACGAGGTGCTGCTCTCGCCGACCGATGTCGCGGTGGGCGCGGGGAGCGCTCTCGCCGTCCGGGGGCGGAACGGTTCGGGGAAGACGACACTGTTGCGCATCTTGAGCGGTCGGCTGCGACCGTCCAGCGGGCATGCGACCATCGCCGGTCGCGCCGTCGACGATCGCGACCGTGCCATCCGCCGGTCCGTCTCCGCGCTCATCGGGACGCCCGCGTTCGCGCCGGACCTCACGGTCCGCGAGCACCTCCGGTACATCTCGACGACCTGGGGTGTGACGGGGGACGCCGCGGACGATGCATCCGATGAGCTCCTGGAAGCCCTGCACCTCGACGCCCTCTCGCGTCGCTTCGCCCACGAGCTGTCGTCGGGTCAGTCCCAATTGTTCGCACTCGCGACGGCCCTCGTCCGCCCGTTCGACGTGCTCATCCTCGATGAGCCGGAGCAGCGACTCGACGCCGAGCGCCGTACGGTCGTCGCCGATCGGGTCAACGTCGCGAAGGCGGGAGGCGCCGCGGTCGTGTTCGCGAGCCACAACGCCGAGTTGATCGAGCGGATCGCCGACGAGTCGATCACCGTCGAAGCGCCGTGAGCGGTGCCTCGGCGCCGGACGGCGCGTTCGATGACACGCGTCCGGAGAGGCGTGGCGGTCTGCCGTCGCGTGCGGAGGACCGCCGTGTGTTCCGCAGCGCACGGATGGTGCTCGCCGGCCGCAACGGGCGGCCGAGCATCGCCGACATCGCCTATCTGGCCTATGCCGGCGGACTCGCCGTCCTCATCGCGGGTGCGCCGCTCGTGCGGCTCGCCGTGCTGGGGCTCATCGAACCGGATGCGTTCGCGGCGATCGGCGCCGACGTGTTCGGCGTCGGCGCGTCGATCGTGGCGGGCCTCGCGGTGCTCGTCGTCGTCCTCGGCGGGGCCGTGCGCGGGCCGGTGGTCCCGCGGCCGTCCGCCGTGCAGTTCCTCGCCGATTCGCCGCTGCCCAGGCGGCTGACGCTGCGCCGGCCGTTCCTGTTCTCGGTCGCCGGGCTCGTCATCGTGGTCTTCATCATCGGTGGGATCGTGGCGCTCTCGCGGCTCATCGGCGTCTCTGGCGGCTCGGCGTCCGGCCAGGCGCCATCCGAAATCGTGTCGGCGGGGTCTGATCTCGGCTCGGCGATGGTCGTCGGCATTGCGGCGGGGCCAGGCGGGGCGGTCCCACCGGACGTGGTGATCGCGTTCCTCCTCGGCGTCATCGCGTTCGCGGCGTTCCTCGCCGTCGTGTGGCTCGCGGCCCAACGTCGGCTTCGCCCGGTGGTCTGGGCGCTCGGTGGAGCGGTCGTCGTCACCTCGGCGCTCGCCCTGGTTGCTCCGGTGGTGCTGCTGTTCACCCCGTGGGGCTGGGTCGGGCTGTTGTGGTCGCAGCTCATCGGCGGGATCGGCGGTCGGCTCGTCCTCGGAATGTCGGGGTTCTGGGGCGCTGGCGGCGGTGAGTTCGCGTTCGTTGCGGGGACCACGATCTGGTGGCCGGCCATCGCGCTGGTGCTCGTCGCGTTCACGGTGCTCGCGGTTCCGCGCCTGCTGGATGGATTGAGGAGTGCGGAGCTCCTGGACCAGTCGCGCCGCTGGCAGTCCGTCGCGATGCTCGTGCAGACGGGGGACGCGGCCGGTGCCGCCGGGCACTTGCGTCCGCCGCCGAGGCGCGGACGTCGCATCCCGATGGCCATGCCGGCTTCGCTCGCGCTCGCCGCGATCGTCCGGTCGGTCGTCGGGTTGCTGCGTTACCCGGGCAGGGGGATCACCGGTTCAGCGGTACTCGTGGTGTGCGGGATCGTCGTCGCCTCGTCTGCGAATGCCGCGGCCGGCGTCGGCTGGGTACTTGTCGTACCGGCCGGACTCGTGGTGTTCCTCGCCGTCGGCGTGTGGTGCGACGGGATCCGACAGGGTGTTGCGAGCGCCGGGGCACCCACGCTCTACGGCCGCCCGCCGAGTGAACTCGTCGTTGTCGCATCGATCGCCCCGCTCATCGCCGCAGTCGTGTTCGGCGGCGTCGGCGCAGGGATTGCTGTTGCAGCGTTCGGGGCCCCGATCCAGGCGCTCGGCTGGTGGTGCGCGCTCGCGGTGTTCAGCGTAGTGTTGCGGGTGTTCGATGCGGCGAAGGGGCCGCTGCCGATCGGTCTGATGATGCCCATCCCGACGCCGCTCGGCGACGTTTCGTACATCAACGTCCTGCTCTGGCAGTCTGACGCAGTGCTGCTCGCAGTCGTCGTCGGCGGCGGGTTGTCGGCGTTCGCGTCATCGCTCGGCGTGGTCGCGTACGTGTGGCTCGCCGTCGCGACGGTGCTCGTGGGGCTCATCGCCGCGTATCGCTTGCGGAAGCTCTCCGCGCAGGACTGAGCCGACCGGGGACGGCTGAGCTGACCAGTCAGCCGGTCGCCCGTCGCCGCATGGCACAAGGAGAACCGCGCGAGAGAAGGTCCTCGGCCGAGAAACCGGCCCTCTCCCGTGCGGTTCTCCTCGTGCGGTGCAGGGGAGCTGCGGTGGGCATGTGCGGTGCAGGGGAGCTGCGGGCTAGTCGCTCAGATTGTCGCTCAGGATGTCGAGCACGATGGAACGACTCGTCCGAGCGACGTCTCCGAGGCGGGACGCGACCACGTCGACGAGCGCCTCCAGCAACACGGCGTGCGGGATGCGCGAGGTATGCTCGAGCTCGTGGCGGAACGACCCGCTCGCCGGCGCGACGACGAGGGCGACATCGGCGATCGAGACGAGCGGGGAACGGGCGAACGACGTCACCGCGACGACGCTCGCGCCGGCGGCCCGCACGGCGTTCGCGGAGCGCAGGCTGGCGTCGTTTGCGCCGCTGCCGCTGATCACGAGGCCGAGGTCGTCGGCCGAGAGACCACGGGCGGCGATCTGCTGCCCGATGGGGTCCGCGACGAATTCGACCGGCCGGCCGATGGCGGTGAGCCGCATCGCGACATCGGTGGCCAGCGGTGAGGACAGCCCGTTGGCGAGCGCGAGCACACGCCTGGCGCCGACGATGCCGGTGACCGCTCGCTCGACGGTCGTCTCGTCGAGCAGGCTGGTGATCTGCGGGAGGCTCAGGGCGAGGGCGTCGACGTCGCCTCTGATGCGACCGAGGGCCGTCGAACCGTAGTCCTGATCCCGCCCTGGGGACTGTGCGAGTTCCCGGGTGAGCGCGACGCGGAGCTGCGGATACCCGCGGTAGCCGAGCGTCTGGCAGGTCCGGACGACGGTCGAGCGGGCGACGCCGGCGCGATCCGCCAGTTCCTGCGCCGTGATCTCGACCATCCCCGCCGCGTCCTGCAGGATCAGGTCCACGACCCGTCGCTCGCTCGGCTGCAGCGCATTGAGCACGGCGGCGATGCGGGTCGTCGGACCCGCTTCGTCAGTTCCCGACCAGTTCACGGACCGGCACCCCCTCGGTGATCCGACGCCGGAGGAATCCGGAGACGGCGTCGATCGACATGGTGACGACGATCACCACCAGAAGCAACATACCGACAGTCGACCACTCCCGGTACTGCGTGTAGGACGTCAGCATGTCGCCGATGCCCCCGACGCCGATGAGCCCCAGGACGGCGGACGCGCGGACGTTGATCTCGAACCGGTACAGCCAGAACGACAGGAAATCAGGCGTGACCTGGGGCCAGACGCCCCAACGGATCGCCTGGCTCGTGCGTCCGCCTGCCGCCCTGACGGCTTCCACCGGTCCAGGGTCGATGCCCTCGATCGATTCGTATCCCCACTTGCCGAGTGTGCCGACGCTGCCGACGGCGAGCGCGAGTGCGCCCGTGAGCGGGGTGAGGCCGGTCACCGACAGGATGATGATGGCCGTGATGATCTCCGGGACGGCGCGGATGACGCTGAACAGCACCCGCAGGAACCAGCGGCTGGGAGCCGGACCGAATCCGCGAGCGGCGAGGAAGCTCAACGGGGTCGCGACGATGATGCCGAGGATCGTGCCGACCCACGCCATCTCGAGCGAGCGCCAGGTCTGCAGGAGCGCTTCGGGGAGTTTCGACCAGTCCGGGTTCGAGAACATCAGCCAGGTGTATCGGACGATCGCGGCGGGGAGGTCGGCGAGGCGGCCCCAGGCGATCTCGATGGACCAGAACGAGGCGACGACGACGAGGGTGACGACGACCCAGGCGATGGCGACCGCCGGGTGCCGCGGCTTCGGCGGGACGCCTGGGAAGCCGGAGGTGCGTCGACCACCCGGGGCGACCGAACGGTTCGGCGGCTTCGGGAGTGCGGCTCGCTGCGGGACGGTGGCGGTCATACGAGTCGCTTTCTGACAGCGGCGGAGAGCAGGTCGATCGCAACGACGATGACGAGGATCTCGAGGATGATGAGGGCGAGCTGGTCGTACCGGTAGTAGGTGCGCACCGCATCGATGAGGAGTCCGAGGCCGCCGGCGCCGACGAGTCCGAGGACGGCGGAGGCGCGGACGTTGAGTTCGAGCACGTAGAGCGACTGCCCGATGAACGACGGCCACACGTCCGGCAGCGCGACGGCCCGGTTGATCTGCAGTTGGGTGCCGCCGGCGGCGCGGCCAGCTTCGATGGGACCGGCATCGTTCGCCTCGATCGCCTCCGACACCATCTTCACCACGATGCCGATCGTGAACAGGAGCATCGCGATGATGCCTGGCAGCGCTCCGACACCGACCATCGCGACGAGGATCGATGCGTAGAGGAGTTCGGGAATGCTGCGGACGATGTTGAGGAGGGTGCGGAGGATGCCGCGTCCGACCCGGTTCGGATTGGTGAGTCTCGCGGCCCAGAGGCTCAGTGGGAGCGAGATGATCACACCGATGGCGGTCGCGATGACCGCCATCTGCACGGTCTCGATGAGCGGGGCGACGGTCCGCGGGAAGAACGACCAGTCCGGTTGGACGAGCTTGAGGATCTTCTCGACCCCGTTCATCCAGTTGCGGGCGATGGCGTCGAATCCGAACGCGATGCCCCACTGTGGACTCATCGCGACGGCGGTGATGCCCAGGACGACGGCGAGGGCGACCCACGGCTTCCAGCGTCCGGCCGGGCGCGGGGGAGGGACGATCACGCGTGCTGCGGCTGCGGCTGCGGCTGCGGCTGCGGCTGCCGGTGCAGATGCCGGTGCAGCATCGCTCGTGGCGGTTGGCGCGTTCATGCCTCCAGCACGTCCTCGCGCTGCACCGATCGACCGTAGATCGCGGCGAAGTCCTCGTCGGTCGCAGTCGCGGCCGGACCGTCGTAGACGACCTCGCCCGCACGCAGCCCGATCATGCGCGAACCGTATCGGCGCGCGAGGTCCATGAGGTGCAGGTTCGTGAGCACCGTGATCCCGAGGTCCTGGTTGATGCGCTTGAGGTCTTCCATGACCCCGCGGGCGGTCGGCGGGTCGAGGCTCGCGACGGGTTCGTCGGCGAGGACGAGCCGGGGCTCCTGGCTGAGGGCTCGCGCGATCGCGACGCGCTGCTGCTGTCCGCCGGACAGACTCGACGCGCGATCCCAGGCCTTGCCGAGGATCTCCACCCGTTCGAGGGCTTCGAACGCGATCTGCTTGTCCGCTGCCGTGTACGCGCCGAGCAGCGTCCGCCACGTCGGCGTGTGCGCGAGCCGGCCGACGAGGACGTTGTTGAGGACACTCGTGCGCTTGGCGAGGTTGAACCCCTGGAAGATCATGCCGATGTCGCCGCGCAGGCGTCGCAGCTCCCTGGGCTTTGCGCCATGCAGCGCGGTGCCGCCGACCTCCAGCGTGCCGCTCGACACCGGGACGAGCCCGTTGATCGTGCGGATGAGACTGGACTTGCCCGAGCCGGACAACCCGACGACGGACACCATCTCTCCCGCCGCGATGTCGAGGTCGACCTCGCGCAGCGCCGTCACGCCGTTGGGGTAGCGGACGGTCAGATTTCTGGCCCTGATGGACCACGGCGCCGAGGCCGGGGCAGCAGCCCCGGCCTCGACACCCGACGTGGAGTCGGTCATGGATCAGACCAGTCCGAGCTTCTTCGCTGCGCGGGCGACGACGTCGAGGGTCGACGGGTCGGCGGGTGCGAGCTTCGTGATGGAGTAGATCGAGGTCAGGACCTTGCTGCCCTCAGGCGTGTTCGAGTAGTCCTCGAGCGCCTTCGTGATCTTGTCCTGAAGACCCTTCGAGAGGTCGGCGGAGACGGCGACGCCGTCGTTCGGGATCTCATCGGTCAGCGCGAACACGGTGACCTTCTTGCCGACGTCCGGCACATCCTTCTTGACGATGTCGCGGGCGTCCCAGAAGCTGAAACCGACTTCCGCGTCACCGTTGTAGACGGCGAGCACGCTCGCGTCGTTCGCCGTGACGGGCACCTGCTGGATGTCGGTGTCCGTGTTGAGACCGGCTTCCTTCAGTGCGAGGATCGGGTAGATGTAGCCGGCGGGGGAGCCCGGTCCGAGGACGGAGACCTTGGCGCCCTTCATCTTCGTGATGCTGTCGAGGCCGGCCGGTCCCTTGAGTGCGTCCGCGCCGTTGCAGAACATCTTGCCGTCGCGTTCGACGGGCTTGTCCTTGCAGTACTTGTCAGGGTTGTTCGTCATGAACTGGCCCGGGTAGGTGATGTTGCCGTTGCGTTCGGTCTGGAGGACGACGGACGCCTTGTACATGTCCTTCGCCTGCCACAGCTGGAGCGACGGCAGGAAGCCGATCTGCGCCTGGCCGGCGCCCATCGCTTCGACGGCCGCCTGGTAGTCCTTCGAGACGACACCGGTGACGTCGATGCCGAGTGCCTTGGTCAGGTAGTCGGTGAGGGGCTTGGCGGTGTCGACGAGTGCGCCCTGGTCCTGTGAGGGGACGAGCGCGAGGACGATCGACGTCGGGTCGGCCTTCGGCGCGGCGGTGTCGGCCGCGGAGGAACCGCCGGATGCCGAACAGCCGACGAGGGCGAGCGCCGCGGCGACGGTCGCCCCGACGATGGTGAGGTGCTTCTTGGAGATCACGGTTCTGCCTTTGCGGTTGAGGTGGGATGAAGGTTGAGCTAGGTGGAGAGGGGAGAAGTCGTGGTGCGGTCGCTGAGGTGTCTGGCCTGGTCGCTTCGCTGTCTGACCCGGTAACCGGGTTCCCTGGCCCGGTCGCTGAGCTGTCTGACCCGGTAACCGGGCTCTCTGGCCCGGTCGCTGAGCTTCCTGGCCCGGTCGCTGAGCTTGTCGAAGCGTCGCAACCTCACCTCAACTCCCACGCGAGCCAGTCGAGGATCACGGGGTAGAGCTCGTCGAGGGTCGCGGCCGCGAAGTCTGGTGTGATGGTCCGTTCCGAAGCGGCGTCGTCGTCGCTCGCGCCCGCTGCAACCGCGCCGTCGACATCCGGGAGGGTGCCGGTGACGAGCGCCGTGCTCGCGCCGCGGCGGTGGGCAGGTTCGAGGTCGTTCGTCCAGACGTCGCCGATCGCGAGGACGCGTCCCTCTGGCAGCCAGCGGTCCAGGATCGCGTCGAGGCCGGCCGGTTTGCCCACCGAGGTGTGGATCTCGTCGAACGCGTCGGTGAGCCCGAGGAGTTCGAGGGCTTCGGGGATGCGCGTCGCCGGCGCGTTCGTCGCGAGGATGAGGTTCGCCGATGCGCGGGCTTCAGCGAGGAACGCTGCCAGGCCGTCCGGTGCGCTGATGGCGGCGTCGAGGGTTGCGAGGCGTTCGCGGCTGGCGAGGTAGGCGGTGCTCAGGGTGTCCTCGGTGGCGCCGTGGGTGATGGCGAGTTCCCGGACGTACCCGTATCCGTCGATGGCATCGGTGCCTGGGACGCGGCCGGACGGGTGGGCTGCGAGGCCGGTCGCGAGTTCGTCGAGGAGGGTCGTGGCGCTGTCGGCCGGCAACGCTTCGGCGATGCCGTTCGCGTACGCGAGCACCGGTCCGTGGCCGAGGGAGATCGTCCCGTCGAAGTCGAAGACCAGGGTGTTCGTGCGCGTGCTCACTCGGTGGGTTTCCTTTCGGGGTGGGTGATGGCTGGATGCCGGAGCGTCCGCGTCGGAACGGTGTGAGGACCGCCGTGGACGATGCGTCCAGAATAAGAGCGAGATGTGGACGGAAAGACCATCTGGGGTGAACAACGGGTGAAATCACGGCCGGGGTGGCGGCGCTGGGGCTCGTGGAGCGATCCGGTCCGGGGGTCGGTGCATACGATGTGCGGATGATGAACGATGGAATCGCGGCTGCTCGACTGGCGGACCTGCTCGCCGTGTCGGCCGCGTTGCAGGCCGGGGCAGCTGAGTTGCAGGCCGGAGTAGCTGACGCCGCATTCGGTGCGGAAGCGTTGATCGAGACTCGCTTGCCGTGGCTGGTGGCGGACATCCGTGCCGATGCCGAGGAGGGTCGGTTCGCCCGGTGGAGCTTGTCGACCGTGGTGGACGAGTTCACCGGGGAAGCTGTGCTCGACCGGGCGACATTTGAGGCGTTGCATCGGATCGCCGGGTTGGGCGGGGTGGATGATGGCGCCGCTGATGCTGACGGAGATGCTGCTCGCCGTGACGTCGTCTGGCCGGTCGGGAATGCGGGGTTGCTGCATGTCTACGGGTATCTGTTGTCGACGGCGGCAACGCCCTGGGGTGCGAAACGCGATCGGTGGGTGGGTGGCGATGTTGCGCGCGCGTTCGGGGAGGATCCGGCGTTCTTGACGCCCTGGCACTGGGCTGGCGTGGTGCATCCAGGGGCTGGCCCGACGATGCTCGCGCGTGTGGAACGACTCGTGTTGGCGGCGCTCGCCGGTGAGGTGGCGGGTAGTGCGGTTCGGTTCGTGCGTGACGAGCCTGTCGTTTCGGGTCGGGATTCCGATCGGGTCGACGACTCGGTTGATGATGCGGGGGAGCGCGCCGCACGTGACGTGATGCGGACCGTCGTCGTCTCGCGGCCGGGTGCTGCTCATGCTGCGCTCGTCTACGGGCGGGTCTCGTCGGTCGAGGCGGCGTCGGATGCGGCCGCTGCGGGTGCTGCAGATGTGACTGCGGTGTCGAGCGGCTCGGGCCGGGCTAGTGTTCGCGTCTCCATTCGACCGATCACGGTCTTTCCGATCGCAGTGCCTGACGATGCGGCCATCGAGGCGCTCTTCGCTGCCGAGTCCCGCCTACGGTACAACGCGGCCTTCCCGGATCTCGCTCCGATGACCCAGCTCGCCGTCGATCGCCCCTGAGTCGGTCGACCCCGCCCGGTCGACCCCGCCCTGTCGTCGCCCCGGTCCCTGAGCCTGTCGAAGGGCAGCCTCGCAAGTCGTCGCCGCCCTGGTCCCTGAGCTTGTCGAAGGGTCCACCCTGTTTGCCCGTCACCCGTCGCCCCAGAGCCCTCGTTTCACCCCACACCTGTCGCCCATAAACTCCAGATCAGCATCATATTCTCCACCTGTTGCAGTGTCAGTGGTCGATGCGATGCTTATCTCATGTCGTTCTCCTCCCCATCTTCACATCCGGCCGGGTTCACCGAGCCGCCGGTGTTCGAGGACGTCGTGGCAGCGCTTGACGAACTTCAGGTGGCATGGACCGGTGCCGTGCCCGCGTTCACCACGAACGACGACGCAGTCGTCCCTTCCGAGGTGTTGTCGTCCAGTGGTCGTGCTGCAGTCGAGTTGGACACGATGACCGATGCCGGGCTGATCCGGGTGGTGGATCGCCTCGGCGGCCTGCAACACACCCTCGACGCGTTGCAGGCCGCTGCGGCGGGGACGGTGGCGGCCCGGTCGGGGAAGGATCGTGGTGGTGACGGGCTCGCGAAACGGCTCGGTCATGCGTCTGCTGCGGTGGTCGTGTCGGAGCGCTGGCGGGTCTCAACCGCCCGTGCCGCCACCCTGGTTGATGTCGGTTCCGCGATCGTCCCGAAACGCTCATTCCTGGGGGTGGTGCAGGAGTGTGAGTTCCCGAAAGTCGCGGTCGCGATCCGCCCAGGCTCCCACCTGTCTGCGCCGGTCGAACCGTTGTCCGATCCTGCTGGTGACAGTGGCCGTGTCGTCGGAGACGGCATCGGGTGCGGGGTGGGTGCCCCGGTCGCGTTGACGGTGGATGCTGCGGCGGCGATCGTGCGGGAGCTCCGACTCGGTGCGAAGGTATCGGAACCTGTGAAGGTCGCGGCGATCGAGGAGACGCTGGTCGATCATTGCACCGGCGTCGGCGTGAGCACTGCCCGCCGGGCTGCTGTCGTCGGGCGGACGATCCTGGATGAGGACGGCACCGAACCCCGTGAGCACGTGTTGAAGTCGCGCCGGTCCCTGCGCCTGGTGGAGCAACCGGATGGGATGACGAGGCTCACTGCGGTGTTGGATCCGGAGTCCGCGATGTGGGTGCGTGGCGCCCTGGACGCGATCGTCGGCAAGAACCTGCGCACTCCGGTCTTCGTCGAACAACCCGCACCCGAGGAAGAACTCACCGATCGTGATGCCCCAGACCCCGCGGATGACATGCCGGATCCGCGAACGATCGAGCAACTGCGCCTGGACGCATTGATCGACGTCTGCAGACACACCGCCGGATGCACGGAAGCCGCCACCACGTTGGCACCGGTGAGCATTGTCGTGCGGATGAACCTCACTGAGCTGCAGGCCGGGCTCGGCCACGCCACGATCGATGGGGTCACGGAACCGGTCAGTGCCGGCACCGTGAGGCGCCTCTCCGGAGACGCGAACCTCCTCCCCGCGGTCCTCAACGGCCCATCACAGATCCTCGACCTCGGGAGGTCCCGGCGGTTGTTCTCCCCGGCGCAACGGTTGGCGCTGACCGAGCGGGACGGCGGGTGTGCTTGGACCGGATGCCCGCACCCGCCCGCATACACGGAAGCCCACCACATCACTTGGTGGTCGGCCGGTGGCCGAACAGATCTCGGCAATGGGGTGATGCTCTGCACCCACCATCACCACCGCGTCCACGCCGACGGATGGGGCATCCGGGTCAGGGACGGGTCCCCGTGGTTCATCCCACCCGCACACCTGGACCGTACCCGCACACCCAAGCGTGGCGGACGGGTACGACTGGAACGCCCGGGCTAACTGGGCGTCGTCCGCCCCTGCCCTTCGACAGGCTCAGGGACCGACCTCCCCAGACGCGAGAACCCGGTCACTGAGCTTGTCGAAGTGCCCGAAACCGCAGCCCCTTCGACAAGCTCAGGGACCGAAGCACGGCCAGACGTCCAGAGCACCGGTCACTGAGCTTGTCGAAGTGTCCGAAACCGCAGCCCCTTCGACAGGCTCAGGGACCGACGCACGACCGGACCCCAACACCCGGTCCCCGAGCTCGTCGAAGGGCCCGATTCGCCGCACTCAGGGACCGTTTGCCCTATGCCCCACGTACACTGAATCCACACTCCGAACCGATCGACGATGATGGGCGGTGCACCAGATGAGCAATCCGTGGCTCGCCATTCCGGCTGCCCCTGCGCCGCTTGCGCCGGTCATGCCCGGCCCACGACGACTCGTCCGAGAATCGTGGCATCGTTCGACTCTCCACCACCTCGACCCGGACAATCTCCTCGCACCACTCGCGTTCGACGAGGCCGAACTCCGCGATCACCGTCTCAGCCATCCACTCGCCGGAGTTCTCCCCGTCATCCGCAAACTCCTCGTCCAGGACGCCGACGACGACTCCGGCATTCTCGTGGCCGTCGGCGATGCGATGGGCCGACTCCTCTGGATCGACGGCGACCGCCACCTCCGCCGCCTCGCAGAAGGCATGCTGTTCGTCGAAGGAGCCGCCTGGTCAGAACGCGATGTCGGCACCAGCGCCCCCGGCACCGCACTCGAACTCGATCACGGCATCCAGATCCACGCCGCCGAACACTTCAACCGCCTCGTCCATCCGTGGAGTTGCACCGCGGTCCCCGTCCACGATCCTGAGTCGGGTCGCATCATCGGCGTCATCGACATCACGGGTGGTGCACAGGCCGTCGCCGCGCACGCACTCCCGCTCATGGAGGCGACCGCTGCGGCCGTCGAATCGGAGATCCTCGTGCAACGACTCCGCGCCGGGGCCGCTGCGCCGCCGGGCGGGCGCGCATCGTCGAGGTCTTCGAGATCCACGTCGACGACCGCGCGGGGAACCCGATCGGCTGCAACCTCGACGTCCGCCGCATCGCGTCCACAACGCGGCACCCTGCAGATCCTTGGCCGGAGCACCGGCCTGCTGACGGCGGCATCGCTCGACACGGCCGTCCCCAACGCTCTGAGCCCCAACGCCCCGAGATCCACCGGCTCCAACCCCAACGGCCCCAGCCCCAGCCCCAGCGCCCTGAGCCCGAGGCACGCCGAGATCCTGACCCTCCTGGCATGGCACCAACAGGGGTTGTCCGCCGACCGACTGACGGACCTGCTCTACGAGGCAGATGAGGCGCCGGTCACCCTCCGCGCCGAACTCGTGCGGCTTCGCAAAGTACTCGGACGTCTTGCGCCGTCGCTGGTGCCGGAATCGCGCCCGTACCGATTGCCGATCGCGCTCGAACTCGACGTCCACCAGGTGCTGTCGCTGCTGGACCGCGGCGCGCATCGTGCTGCCCTCGCCGCCTATCCGGGACCCGTGCTCCCGGAATCCGTCGCGCCCGGTATCGTCGATCTCCGCACCACGGTCGCCGGCCGTCTCCGGGAATCGATCCTGTCGGACGCGTCGGGCGACGTCCTCTTCCAGTACGCGACGACGGTCGCCGCCCCGGACGACACCGATGTCCTCCTCGCGTGCCTGCGTCTGCTTCCGCCCCGCTCGCCCAAACGTGCCGGTCTCGTCGAGCGCATCGAGTCCATCAACGCCTCCCTGTAGCCCCCGAACTGGCAGTCGTGGCTGCTTTCGGCCTGTCCAATGGCGCCACAACTGCCAGTTCGCGGGCTTCGAGAGGGCGGACGAACACGGATGCAACGTCTTGCAACGTCGGACGACGTAGCGTCGGACGTGCCACATCCGGACCGGTGATGGCCACGACAACGACGTCGACAAGGAGCAACATGACCGTCTACGCGAACCCGGGCACCGATGGTGCCGTGTTCAGCTACGCACCCCGCTACGACCACTTCATCGGCGGCGAATACGTCGCCCCCGCGAAGGGCCAGTACTTCGACAACCCGACACCGGTCACCGGTGACGTGTTCACCGAGATCGCCCGCGGAACCGCGGAAGACGTCGACCGCGCCGTCGAAGCGGGCTGGAAGGCGTTCCCCGCCTGGAGCAGGACCAGCGTCGCCGAACGCGCCGTCATCCTCAACAAGATCGCCGATCGGATGGAGCAGCACCTCGAGGAGATCGCCGTCGCCGAGAGCTGGGAGAACGGCAAACCCGTGCGGGAGACGCTCGCCGCGGACATCCCCCTCGCGATCGACCACTTCCGGTACTTCGCCGGCGCGATCCGCGCGCAGGAGGGCGGGATCTCCGAACTCGACCACGACACGGTCGCGTACCACTTCCACGAACCGCTCGGTGTGGTCGGGCAGATCATCCCGTGGAACTTCCCGATCCTCATGGCGGTGTGGAAGCTCGCTCCCGCTCTCGCCGCCGGCAACTGCGTCGTCCTGAAGCCGGCGGAGCAGACGCCGGCGTCGATCCACGTCATCGTCGACCTCGTGAAGGACCTCCTGCCGGCCGGCGTCCTCAACGTCGTCAACGGATTCGGCATCGAAGCCGGCGCGCCGCTCGCCTCCCACCCGCGCATCCGCAAGATCGCGTTCACAGGGGAGACGACGACCGGTCGGCTGATCATGCAGTACGCGAGCGAGAACCTCATCCCGGTGACCCTGGAACTCGGCGGCAAGAGCCCGAACGTGTTCTTCGAAGACGTCGCCCGCGCGCAGGACCAGTACTACGAGAAGGCGCAGGAGGGGTTCACGATGTTCGCCCTCAACCAGGGCGAAGTGTGCACCTGCCCCAGCCGCGCCCTCGTGCAACGGTCGATCTACGACCAGTTCGTCGGCGACGGCATCGAACGCGTCCGCCGCATCAAACAGGGCAACCCGCTCGACACGGACACGATGATCGGCGCCCAGGCCTCCAACGACCAGCTGGAGAAGATCCTGTCCTACATGGACATCGGAAAACAGGGTGGCGCGAAGCTGCTCATCGGCGGTGAACGAGCCGACCTCGGCGGTGCGTTGAGCGGCGGCTTCTACATCCAGCCGACCGTGTTCGAGGGCACGAACGACATGCGGATCTTCCAGGAGGAGATCTTCGGCCCCGTCCTCGCGCTCACGAGCTTCGACACCTATGACGAAGCGATCTCGATCGCCAACGACACGCTGTACGGCCTCGGCGCCGGTGTCTGGAGCCGGGAGGCGACGACGCTCTACCGCGCGGGACGAGCAATCGAAGCCGGTCGGGTGTGGTCGAACACCTATCACCAGTACCCGGCACACGCCGCATTCGGTGGGTACAAGCAGTCCGGCATCGGCCGGGAGAACCACAAGATGATGCTCGACCACTACCAGCAGACGAAGAACCTCCTCGTCAGCTATGCGGAAGGGCCGATGGGGTTCTTCTAGGTCGGGGGATGGTGGGCACGGTTGCGTCCCCGGTCACTGAGGTGCGTTCCCGGTCCCTGGGGTGCGTTCCCGGTCACTGAGCTTGTCGAAGTGGGCCCTTCGACAAGCTCAGGGACCGGGGTCCAAGGGTCGGGCCCTTCGACGGGTACCGGGACCGCGGGGCAGGCCCGGCGTACACTCGCAGCAGGAACAGCTCCACTCCAACGCAGGAGGGACGACACACTATGAACGAACGCGTCGACGTCAGCGATACCGCAGCCGCGCTGCTGCGAGAACTCGCCGCCCAATACGGTCCGCTGATGTTCCATCAGTCCGGCGGCTGCTGTGACGGCAGCTCACCCATGTGCTATCCCGTCGGCATGTTCCGCACGGGCGCGGCCGACATCCTCCTCGACACCCTGCACATCGACGGCCTCGACCCGATCGAGGTCTACATGTCGAGATCGCAGTTCGAATACTGGAAGTACACGCACCTCACGATCGACGTCGTCGCCGGCCGGGGGAGCGGGTTCAGCGTCGAAGCACCGACCGGGCAGCGGTTCCTGATCCGGTCGAGGATGCTCGACGACGCAGAACTCGAGCACCTCGGACTGGTCGAATCGTCCTCCTGAACACTCCGGCGAACGCTCGACACGCATCCAGCGGCGATGTCGTAGACTGTTCGCACGCCCGCTGGGAATCCGCCGCGATCCGCGAAGGGTGCCGCGTCGTCGTCACGAGTCGTTCCATCGGCCGTGTCGCCGGACAGGCACATCGCGTTGATCGGCCGGACGCTCAGCGCCCGTGTCTTCCGGCCCGTCGGCCGACGAGGCTTTTCGACTGCTCAGGAGGAGCATGCCGTACACCGGCCAACGCCGTTCATCGGGCCGTTCCAACGCCCGTGGCTCTGCAACGCGTGGATCATCGACCCGCGGATCATCGTCGCGTCACGACGATGAAGCACCCATCATCCCCATCCTCGCCCGCAAGGTCAGGGAGGTGGAGGCCAAAGCCCAGAAGGGCAAGGTCGGTCCCACCAACCGCACCAAGTACCAGGTGATCGCCTTCCTCGTCCGCGAGGAGCGCGCCAAGGTCAAGGCCGACACGACGATGAGCGACTCGACCCGTGCCGAGCTGCTCAAGCGTCTCGACGGCGTCGCGACGATCCTCGCCAAGACCGCCGCGCGCGACACCTCGCTCATCCAGCTGCTCGAAGCGGATGCGGCCACGAGTCCCGTCGCCCAGCGCATGCGCCGCGACTGGCTGCTCGAATCCGGTGCGGAACTCAGCGCGGACGAACTCATCATCACGGTCGAGAAGCCGACCGTGGAGCCCGTCGTCCCCGCCGAACTCGCCGAGAAGCAGGTCATCCCGCAGTCCGTCAAGGCCCGCCAGCTGGCGAACCCGTTCCTGGCGCCTGACTTCAGCCAGGCACAGCCGCAGACGACCTCGCGTCGCCGACTCGACAGCTGGGAGCTGATGGCTCCGCTGTACAAGGCGTTCGAGCTCGGGTCCGGCGGAGGCGCCGCGTCGATGGAGCTGCCGGAGGCGCCGAAGATCGACCGTCTGTCGCCGCGGGGCCTCGAGGTCATGAAGCACCAGGCGCGCTTCGTCGAAGCGGTCAAGGAGGGCCACCGCAGCTTCCTCCTCGCCGACGAACCCGGCCTCGGCAAGACCGCGCAGTCGGTGCTCGCCGCATCGGTCGCCGACGCCTATCCGCTGCTCGTCATCGTCCCGAACGTCGTCAAGATGAACTGGGCGCGCGAGGTCGAGCGATGGACGCCGAACCGCAGGGCGACGGTCATCCACGGTGACGGAGCGACGCTCGACGCCTTCGCCGACGTCATCATCGTCAACTACGAGGTCCTCGACCGCCACCTGGCCTGGCTCGGCACCCTCGGGTTCCGCGGCATGGTCGTCGACGAGGCGCACTTCATCAAGAACCTGCATTCACAGCGTTCGCAGCGTGTGCTGTCGCTCGCCAACCGGATCCGCAAGGCGACCCCCGGCGGCGACCCGCTGCTCCTCGCCCTGACCGGCACCCCGCTCATCAACGACGTCGAGGACTTCAACGCCATCTGGCAGTTCCTCGGCTGGGTCAAGGACGGCAAGCCGGCGGCAGAGCTGATGGAACGCCTGGAGGAGACCGGTCTGACGCCGGCCGACCACGGCTTCTACTCCGCCGCTCGTGCAGCGGTCATCGACATGGGCATCGTGCGTCGCAAGAAGATCGACGTCGCGAAGGACCTGCCGTCGAAGCTCGTCGCCGACCTCCCCGTCGAGCTCGACGACGAAGCCAGCCGCTCCATCCGCGAGGCGGAGAAGGAACTCGGTCTGCGTCTGCGCAACCGCTACGTGCGTGTCATCGAAGCGCGCGGCGAGAAGGTCGACGGTCTGCACGAGCCGAACGTCGAACTCATGCGGATGGTCGCGCAGGCGGAACTCGACGAGTCGAAGGCCGCCGGCGGCACCGAGAACGTCTTCACCATGATCCGCAAGATCGGTCAGGCGAAGGCGATCCTCGCGTCCGACTACACCGCTCAGTTGGCTCGTTCCGTCGGCAAGGTCGTGTTCTTCGCGAAGCACATCGACGTGATGAACGCCGCGGAGCAGCTGTTCGCGGGTCGTGGGCTCAAGACGGTCTCCCTCCGCGGCGACCAGACGGCCCAAGCCCGCCAAACGGCGATCGATGCCTTCAACACCGATCCTGAGGTGTCCGTCGCGGTCTGCTCGCTCACGGCGGCCGGCGTCGGCGTCAACCTGCAGGCGGCGTCGAACGTCGTCCTCGCCGAGCTGTCCTGGACGGCCGCCGAGCAGACGCAGGCCATCGACCGCGTGCACCGCATCGGTCAGGAGGAGCCGGTCACGGCGTGGCGGATCATCGCCGCTCACACGATCGACGCGAAGGTCGCTGAACTCATCGACAGCAAGCAGGGTCTCGCGGCCCGTGCGCTCGATGGCAGCGATCAGGACATCGCATCGGTCGACTCCGTGCAGCTCAACGCCCTCATCCACCTGCTGCGCGAGGCGCTCGGCGGCTGATCGCGGAAAGCGGCGCACACACGGTCGAACCGCCCGTCACCGATGTTCGGTGGCGGGCGGTTCGTCGTTGGCGCAGGCTGTTCGGAGATCGTCGTCGATGGGGCTCGTCGCGGCGTGATCGGCAGCGGCTGCACGCGACATCCGCGCATCGTGCTCGGCCTGCTTGCGAGCCTGGAAGAGCGCTTCGGACCGCTCATGGGCGTGCGCGACGATGAAGCCGATCGTTGCGACCACCACGATCGTGGCAACGCAGAACACAACGATGATGACGGTCTTGCTCAAGACATCCCCCAATGTCGCGTCCGTTCAGCCTAGCGATCGTTCATGCAGTTGCATGTACCGGATGGTGGGGGCCCCTCCGGTGTGCGGCTCAGACGCCGAGCTTGACCTTCACATCGGCGAGCGACGGGTTCGTCGCCGTGGAGCGGTCAGGGAAGATCACGGTCGGCACCGTCTGGTTGCCGCCGTTGACCGCTGCGACGAGTTCCGCCGTTCCAGGCACCTCTTCGATGTTGACCTCGGTGTACGCGATGCCGGCGCCTTTCAGCTGCTGCTTCAGCCGCTGGCAGTAGCCGCACCAGGACGTCGTGAACATGGTGATGCTGCCTGCTGCCGGAGTGAAGTCGTCGCCGCTCATACCAGCAGCCTAACCGCTCGATCCTGGTGCACGCCCCCTGCGGACGTCCCGCACCCCGTGAGACGGTATTCTCGTTGAAACGATGCGGTACCGCGATGTGCCCCGACCCGATGAGGAACTGAGTCGAATATGAGAATTGGCGTGCTCACGAGCGGTGGCGACTGCCCCGGACTGAACGCAGTGATCCGTGGTGCCGTGCTGAAGGGCACCAAGATCCACAACCAGGAGTTCGTGGGCATCCGTGACGGTTGGCGCGGCGTCGTCGAGGGCCTCACCATGCCGCTCGATCGTCACAGCGTCCGAGGCCTGTCCCGTCAGGGCGGCACCATCCTCGGCACGAGCCGCACGAACCCGTTCGAAGGTCCGCACGGCGGTCCGGAGAACGTCCAGCACACGATGGATCGTCTCGGCATCGACGCCCTCATCGCCATCGGTGGCGAAGGAACGCTCGCGGCCGCCAAGCGCCTCACCGATGCTGGTCTCAAGATCGTCGGCGTCCCGAAGACCATCGACAACGACCTCGACGCCACCGACTACTCGTTCGGTTTCGACACGGCTGTCGAGATCGCGACGGAGGCCATCGACCGTCTCCGCACGACCGGTGAGTCGCACAAGCGCTGCATGGTCGTCGAGGTCATGGGTCGCCACGTCGGCTGGATCGCACTGCACGCCGGAATGGCCGCCGGCGCCCACGCCATCCTGATCCCCGAGCAGCCGCAGTCCATCGAGCAGATCTGCGAGTGGGCCGACAGCGTCTACAAGCGCGGCCGCGCTCCCGTCATCGTCGTGTCGGAGGGCTTCACGCTCGACACGATGGAGACCGCCCACTCCGAGAAGGGTCTCGACGCCTTCAACCGCCCGCGTCTCGGCGGCATCGCCGACGTCCTCGCGCCGGCCATCGAGGAGCGCACCGGGATCGAGTCGCGTGCGACGGTCCTCGGCCACCTCCAGCGCGGCGGCGTCCCGAGCGCCTACGACCGAGTCCTCGCGACGCGCCTGGGCATGGCGGCGATCGACTCCGTCATGGCCGAGGAATGGGGCACGATGATCGCGCTCCGCGGCACCGAACTCGTCAACTGCCGTTTCGAGGAAGCCCTCGGCAAGCTGAAGACGGTCCCCGACGCACGCTACGACGAAGCGGCCATCCTCTTCGGTTGAGCGGCATCCGCCGGCACTCGCCTGCGTCCGCTGGCACTCGCCTGCGTCCGCTGGCACCCGCCGGCACCCGCCCACATCCACCCCGTTCGCGCTGACGCGCGCCCCTCATCGAGCACAACTCCTTCGATTCGTCGATGGCGCCGACCGAGATCCCCGTCTTTCCGGGGTGTCGGTTTCGGCGGCCGTCCGAATCGAAGGAGTTGTGCTCGAATGACGCCTCGGGTGCTGAGTGGCCGGGTCCCGGCCCGGCCACTCGGTGCAGCTCGTGCTGCAGCTCGTGCTGCGGCTAGCGCTGCGGCTCTGCGTCGGCGAGACCCAGCACGTCGAGCAACCAGGCGAGCTCGTACGCGCGCTCACGCCAGGAGTTGTAGCGCCCGCTGACACCACCGTGTCCCGCACTCATCTCGGTCTTCAGCAGCACCGGAGCGCCGACGGCCCGCAACCGAGCGGCCCACTTCGCCGGCTCCACGTACAGGACCCGCGTGTCGTTGAGGCTCGTCACGGCGAGGATCCGCGGATACCGCACACCCTCACGCACGTTCTCGTACGGCGTGTACGTCTTCATGTACGCGTACACGTCGGCATTGTGCAGCGGATCCCCCCACTCGTCCCACTCGATGACCGTGAGCGGAAGCTCGGGATCGAGGATGCTCGTGAGCGCGTCGACGAACGGCACGGCCGCGAGCACCCCCGCGAAGAGCTCCGGCGCGAGGTTCGCCACCGCACCCATCAGGAGTCCACCGGCGCTGCCGCCCTCTGCGACGAGCTGCTCCGGCGTGGTGTAGCCGTCGGCGACGAGGTGCCTCGCCACATCGACGAAGTCCGTGAAGGTGTTCTTCTTGTTGAGGAGTTTGCCGTCCTCGTACCAGTGGCGGCCGAGCTCGCCGCCGCCGCGGATGTGCGCGATCGCGAACGTCACGCCACGATCCAGCATCGACAGTCTGGCGATGGAGAACCCCGGGTCGATCGACGCCTCGTAGGAGCCGTAGCCGTACAGGTGCAGTGGGCCCGGCGCGACGACATCGCGCCGACGAACGATAGAGACGGGGACACGCGTACCGTCCACGGCCGTCGCCCACTCTCGGCGCTGCTCGTACCCTGCTGGGTCGTAGTCGCCGAGCACGACCTGCTGCTTGCGCAGGTGCCGTTCACCCGTCGCGACGACCAGGTCGTACACGGTCGACGGGGTGAGCATCGAGCCGAAACCGAACCGCAGCGTCGGCTGCGTCCACTCCGGGTTGCCGGACCAGCCGACGGTGTAGAGCGGCTCGTCGAAGTCGATCTCGTCGAGCGCACCCGTCGCGACGTCGAGGAGGCCGATGCGGGTCAGCCCGTCACGACGGTACGAGACCGTCGTCGTTGCGGCGAACGCCTCGACGTCCTCCAGACGACGATCGGGGCTGTGGGGGAGGAGCACCCGTCGCTCGCCCTGCGGATCGTCGACGGAGACGTCGACGAGTTCGAAGTTGATCGCATCCGCGTTGTGGAGGATGAGCAGCCGGTCGGACGTGCCGGCGGCACCCGCGGCGCCCACGGCACCCGCGTCGGCGGCGCCATCGGCTCCTGCATTCTCGACGATCGCATGCTCGACGGAGTACTCGACACCGTCGACGCGCGGCCACACGATGCGCGGGGTCGCGGTCGGGTCGTCCGCCGGAACGAAGCTGGTCTCGCTCGTGATCGATGAACCGACCTCGAGCAGCAGGTACGCCTTGGATCGTGTGTATCCCGCACCGACCCAGAAGCGTTCGTCCGGCTCGTGGAGCAGCTGGACGTCGTCGGCCTGCGTCGTTCCGACGAGGTGCAGCCACACGGTGTCCGGACGCCAGGAGTCGTCGACGGTCGTGTAGATGACGGCGGTCCCGTCGGGGGAGAACTCCGCCCCGCCGGACGTGTCCGTGATGACGTCGTCGAGGTTCTCACCGGTCGCGAGGTCGCGGATGCGGAGCGTGTAGCGCTCGTCGCCCTCCGTGTCGACGCCGTACAGCAGGTGCGTCCCGGCGTCCGAGACGTCGAAGCTGCCGAGGGAGAAGAACTCGTGGCCGTCGGCCTCGACGTTGGCGTCCAGGATGATCTGCTCGCCTTCGATCGTGCCCTCGGCCGGGAGGACCGGCGGCGTCCAGTCGTCGGGGGATGCGATCGGCACCCGGCACTGCAGGCCGTACTGCTTGCCCTCGATGCTGCGGCCGTAGTACCACCACTGGCCGGATCGGCTCGGCACAGAGAGGTCGGTCTCGAGCGTCCGCGACTTGATCTCGTCGAAGATGCGCTCGCGGAGCCCCTCCAGGTGTGCCGTCTCCTGCTGGGTATACGCGTTCTCGGCTTCGAGGTGCTCGATCACCTCTGGCGACTCCTTCTCCCGGAGCCACTCGTACTGATCGATGAACGTGTCACCGTGGAAGACGCGTTCGTGGGGATGGATGCGGGCACTCGGTGCAGGGAGCTTCGACATGATCCAACGGTAGTCGAGAGGAACCCGCGGGCATGTTGGAAATCGACCGGACCTCGCCACTCTCAGCGCGTATGGAGCCTGGGAGCGCGCTGTGGGCGTACATTCGAGCCATGACGACCATTCCCAGCTTTGCGCTCAGTGACGGATCCAGCCTGCCGGCCGTCGGATTCGGCACCTACCCGCTGCGCGGCCGGGAGGGCACAGACGCCGTCCTGTCCGCCATCGACGCCGGCTATCGCCTCATCGACACCGCCGTCAACTACCGCAACGAGGACGCCGTCGGCGCCGCGGTCCGCGAGGCCACTGCGGGTCGTGAACGCCAGATCTCGCGTGACGAGCTCGTCATCGCGACAAAGCTCCCCGGGCGCGACCACGGCTTCGAGGAGACGATCACGTCCTTCCACGGTTCCCTCCAGGCGCTCGGCCTCGACACACTCGACCTGTATCTCATCCACTGGCCGAACCCCAGCGTCGACAAGTTCGTCGAGTCCTGGAAGGCGATGATCCAGCTGCAGAAGGAGGGGCTCGTCCGGACGATCGGCGTCTCCAACTTCACCGAGGCGTTCCTCGATCGCCTCGCGCAGGAGACCGGTGTCCTGCCGGCGGTCAACCAGGTTGAGCTGCACCCGTACTTCCCGCAGGAGGAGCTCCTCGAGTACCACACGGCCAACGGCATCCAGACGGAGGCGTGGAGCCCGCTCGGCAAGCGCAACGCGCCGTTCGAGGAGGGCCCGGTCGCCGTAGCGGCCGCCGCACACGATGTGACGCCGGCGCAGGTCATCCTCCGGTGGCACCACCAGCGCGGTGTGCTCCCCATCCCGAAGTCCGGCGACCCCGTGCGCCAGCGCACCAACATCGACCTGTTCGGTTTTGCACTCACCGATGACGAGGTCGAAGCGATCACCGGTCTGGGCCACGCCGGCGGGCGCCTCTTCGACGGCGACCCCAACACGCACGAGGAGATGTAGCGCGCGGCCTCGCGCGCATCGGCTCGCTCGAACCGACGCACGGGACAGGCCCCGACACTCGGGGGATGCGCCCTCCTAGACTGGACGGGTGAAGCACAGACGCCTGACCAGAGTGATCACCACGACCGGCCTCGCACTCCTGGCCGGTGTGCTCGTCCTGCTCGGCGCCACCGGTCCAGCAGGCGCCCCGAGTGCGAGCGCGGCAACGCCTGGCCTCGTGTCCAGCGCGCATTCTGGCGCCCGCCAGGACGTGAGCGACTTCACCTTCGCGTCCTTCCACGGCGACTACACGATCTCCCGCGGCTCCACCGGCGCAGCCGATCTCCGTGCGGTCGAGAGCTTCGTCGCCGAGTTCCCGGAATTCGACCAGAACAAGGGCATCGTGCGAGCGATCCCCGACGTCTTCAACGGAGCCCCGCTGCACACGAAGGTCGTCTCCGTGACCGACGACGCCGGGACCCCCGTCCAGTGGGACGCGGATCGCGACGGCGACTTCGTCACCCTGTCCCTCGGCAGCGACGACTACGTCAGAGGGACGCAGAGCTACGTCATCACATACACGCAGGAGAACGTGGTCGGCGCGTATCAGGACACGAGGGCGGACGAGTTCTACTGGGACGCCCCGGGGACCGGTTGGGATCAGCCGTTCGCGGCGGCATCGGTCTCGGTGCACGTCGACCGTGCGGTGAGCGACGCGCTGACCGGCAATGCGGCCTGCTACCGCGGCAACCCGGACGACAGCTCGTCGTGTGACATCACACGTTCGTCGGGCGACACCAGCACGGCCGGGGCGTCGTTCGTGGTGCCTGACGTCGCGCTCGCGCCGAGGCAGACGCTCACCGTCGCGATCGGCTTCGCCCCTGGCACCTTCACCCAGCCGGAACGGCCGAGGGACTGGCCGGTGTTCCAGATCCTCCCAGTCGTCCTGCTGACGCTGTCCGCGGCCGGGCTCGCGATCGTCGGCACGATCAGGGTGCGACTCTGGCGGGACCACCCCGGCCGGGGCATCATCGTCCCCCAATACTCGGTGCCGAAGGACATCAACCTCATGATGTCCGGTGATCTCATCGGCCGATCCGGATCGGCCATGGCTGCGACGATCGTGAGTCTCGCCGTGCGCGGGGCCGTCCGCATCCTCGACTATCCCGTCACGGCGGAGGGTGCGAAAGTCGCGAAACAGGGCAGGGCGTATTCCCTGCAGCTGCTCGCCCCGGTGCTGAACGACGGCACCGGCCGCCCCGACATCGCGGCGATCCCCGGTCTCGACGAGCAGGAACGAACCGTCCTCGGGATGCTGTTCCCCGGCGGTCGTACGATCAGGGAGATGGGTGTCGTCGACACCACGCTCGGTCAGGCGGTCAGGACCGAGATCAGCCGCACCCACACGGCCGCCGTCAACCGCGGGTTCAGACGCAGGGTGGCCGCGGTCACGTCCTGGATCGTCGTCGGAGCGTTGTTGCTCGTCGGCGTCGCCGCGTTCGTTGTGCACGGCATCGCGGACTCCCTCCATGCAGGCGGTGGCATCACGATCATCGGCCTCTTGGTGTGCGGCGGGGCGCTGTTCGTCGCTGCGGCGCTCGCCATCGCACCCCAACCGCTCACGGAGACCGGGGCGGACGAGCGCGACTACCTCATCGGCATGCGCGACTACCTGAAGCTCGCGGAAGCCGATCGGTTCCGGGTGCTGCAGAGCCCGCAGGGCGCCGAGCGGACCGCGCGGACCGACCACGTGGACCCGGGGGATCCGACCCAGGTCGTCAAACTGTACGAGAAGCTCCTGCCGTTCGCCGTGCTGTGGGGCGTCGAACGCGAATGGGTCCGTGAACTGGCGATCAGGTACGAGCGGATCGGCGAGACCCCGGGCTGGTACGGCTCGAATTCCCCCTTCACGACGGCCCTGTTCATCAACTCGTTCTCCGGGTTCGCAGGGGGCGCCTCCAGCACAACGGCATCATGGTCGACCTCAGGCGGTGCGAGCTCGTCCGGGGGATCGACCGGTGGCGGATTCGCGGGCGGCGGTGGCGGTGGCGGGGGCGGCGGCGGCCGCTGAAGCCAACCGGTGGGGATGCATCCCGAGGCGCTCGGGCGGGCCGCCGCGCCGAAGCGCAACCATCAAGTTGACCTCGGCGCGAGGGGGTGTAAGTATCGTGTACGGCGGGTTAACCGTCGTCATCCTCCACATGAATCCCCTCTGAATCTTTCGCCGAGGGACGAGTGTGCCTGAAGTGCCCGCCTCAGAGAAAGACGCCAGTGGAATTCGTTACCCTGACTGTCGTGCTGGTCATCGCACTGGCTCTGTTCTTCGATTTCACCAATGGGTTCCATGACACGGCGAATGCGATGGCGACGCCCATCGCGACCGGCGCGCTGAAGCCCAAGACGGCCGTGCTCCTCGCCGCGATCCTCAACCTCGTCGGTGCGTTCCTGTCCACCGAGGTGGCGAAGACCATCTCGGGCGGCCTGATCCGTGAGGGGCAGGGCGGGATCCAGATCGGTCCGGAGCTCATCTTCGCCGGGCTCATCGGCGCGATCGTGTGGAACATGCTGACCTGGCTGCTCGGTCTGCCGTCCAGCTCAAGCCATGCGCTGTTCGGCGGGCTCATCGGCGCGGCCATCGTCGGTGCCGGGCTCAACGCGATCGACTTCGGCGTTGTGCTGTCGAAGGTCATCCTGCCCGCGCTCGTCGCACCGGTCGTCGCCGGTCTCGTCGCGTATGCGGCGACGAAGCTCGCCTACGCGATCACGAGACGATACGACGGCAAGCCGGACGGCCGGGACGGCTTCCGCTACGCGCAGATCTTCTCCTCCTCCCTCGTCGCCCTCGCGCACGGAACGAACGATGCGCAGAAGACGATGGGCGTCATCACGCTCACGTTCATCGCCGTCGGATTCCAGGCTGTCGGCACCGGCCCGGAGCTGTGGGTCATCATCGTCTGCGCGTTGGCGATCGCCCTCGGCACTTACATGGGCGGCTGGCGCATCATCAAGACGATCGGCACGGGCCTGACGGACGTCAAGCCGGCTCAGGGCTTCGCAGCCGAGACGAGCACCGCGGCCACGATCCTCGCGTCCAGCCACCTCGGCTTCGCGCTCTCGACCACGCAGGTCGCCTCCGGCTCCGTCATCGGCTCCGGCCTCGGCCGTCGTGGTTCGAAGGTGCGTTGGGGAACCGCCGGCCGCATCGGTCTCGGCTGGCTCATGACGCTTCCGGCCGCCGGCATCGTCGGCGCCCTCGCTGCGGCCGTCGCCCACCTCGGCATCTGGGGCATCATCATCGACGCCGTCGTCGGCGTCGGCGTCATCCTCACGATCTTCATCATCTCCCGCCGCAACGAGGTGAGCCACCACAACGTCGTGAGTGAGGTCGCCGCGTCGGGCAAGGCCGTCAAGATCAAGCGCAACCCGAAGCCCAAGAAGGTGAAGAAATGATCGATTGGGGTGCGTTCCTCATCGTCGCCGTCACGTCGCTCGTCGCTGCGACCGCCGTGGTCAGCCTCTACTCGTTCGGACTTCGTCTGCTGACCACCGCCGGCCGGGTGCCTGTTGTGACGCCGGCCGAGTTCACCGACGCCATCACCGTGATCACACCGGAGGAGGCGGAGCGAGCTGCGAAACGTGCTGCGAAGGCTGCCAGGAAGAACCCTCTGACGGATTCGCAGAAGCTCCTCGCCCGGTACGGCGCCTACGCCTGCTTCGTCCTGTGCGGGGCCGCGGTGCTCTTCGGCATCTACCTGATTGTGCCGCTCTTCCACCGCTGACCCCCTCGGCCCCTGGCCGTCCCGCCTCCTCACAACACGAAGCCCGCGAGGGGTCGCATACGGCCAGTTGTCAGGGTGTCTGACTGTGCGTATGCGACCCCTCGCGGGCCGGGTTGTGGGGCGGGAGTCGCCTAAGCGGTCTTGCGCCAGCGGGCGATGAGCGTCATCAGGTGGTAGATGACGATCGCGGCGATCGTGCCGAGCGCGATGCCGTTGAAGCTCACACCGCCCCCGGTGACCCAGGTGTAGTCGGCGATGCCGATGATGAGCGCCGTCGCAGCGGTGAACTGGTTGACGGGCTTCGAGAAGTCGACCTTGTTGTCGAGCCAGATCTTCACACCGATGATGCCGATGAGACCGTAGAGGGCGGTCGTCACACCACCGAGGACACCGGCCGGAATCGTGTTGATGACGGCGCCGACCTTGGGGGAGAGGCCGAGCAGCACCGCGAAGATGCCGGCGACCCAGTAGGCGGCCGTGGAGTAGACGCGCGTCGCCGCCATCACGCCGATGTTCTCGCCGTAGGTCGTTGTGCCCGAACCGCCGCCGAACCCGGCGAGCACCGTCGCGACGCCATCGGACAGCAGTGCACGACCGGTGAGCTTGTTGACGGAGGGGTCGGTCATCTGGGCGACACCGCGGATGTGACCGACGTTCTCGGCGATGAGCACGAGCACAACGGGCAGGAACGCGGGCAGGACGCCCCAGAGCGCCGGGTTCGCGAACGGGTTGCCGGCCAGGTGGAACTCGGGCAGACCGATCCAGGCCGCCTTCTCGACGGCCTCGAACTTCACCTCGCCGGAGATCACCGCGGCGATGTAGCCGACGACGACACCGATCACGATCGACAGGCGACCGAGGATCCCGCGGAACAGGACCGTGGACAGGATGACGGCGGCGAGGGTGATGATCGCCGTCAGCGGCGCCTGTACGAAGTTGTTCTTCGCTGCCGGAGCCAGATTGAAGCCGATCAGCGCGACGATCGCGCCGGCGACGACGGGCGGCATCAGCGCATCGATCCAACCGGTTCCGGTCAGCTGCACGATGACGCCGACGAGCGCGAGCAGGACACCGACGGCGAGCACGCCGAAGAGTGCTCCGCCCATGCCCTCGCTGGCAACCGCCGCCGTGATCGGCGCGATGAAGGCGAACGACGAACCCAGGTAGCTGGGGAGGCGGTTCTTCGTGATCAGGAGGAAGAGCAGTGTACCGATACCGGAGAAGAACAGCGTCGTCGTGGGCGGGAACCCGGTGAGCACGGGCACGAGGAACGTGGCGCCGAACATCGCGACGACGTGCTGCATGCCGAGACCGATAGTCCGCGGCCAGGTCAGCCGCGCACCAGGGGCGACGACTTCGTTGGCTCCGACGGCTTTGCCGTCTCCGTGCAGTGTCCAGGGCAACGCCATGGATTCCTCGATTCAGTTGGGTCGGTGGTGTGTGGCCGGGCTCTGGCTCGGGCTCAGCCGATCGTAGCGAATGGACGAGGGGTCCAGCACCACTGGAGAGCACCCTCACGCTTTGATGCGCATTGCGGGCCCATCCCACAGTAAGCTGTGTATTCGCCCGGTACGCCGCGCCGTCGTCGTCGAAGAGTGCCAGTCGAGCCCCACCCGCACCCATCCGCGATCACCCGCGACCCTGCCCGGAGGCCTTCGTGACAACGACCCCCACCGATCCGACCGATACCGGTACCGCCCCAAGCGACGCGAGAGGCTTCAAGCAGCGCCTCGACCGCTTCTTCGAGATCACCAAGCGCGGCTCCACCGTCGGTACCGAGGTGCGCGGCGGTCTCGTCACCTTCGTGGCGATGGCGTACATCGTGATCCTCAACCCCATCATCCTGAGCGGTTCGCAGGACGTCACCGGCGGCAGCCTCGGCTTCCCGCAGGTCGCGGCGGTCACGGCCCTCACCGCCGGCGTGATGACGATCCTCTTCGGTCTCGTCGCCCGCTTGCCGTTCGCCTTCGCGGCGGGCCTCGGCATCAACTCCTTCCTCGCGGTGAGCGTCGTCGGCCAGGTCACCTGGGCCGAGGCGATGGGTCTCGTCGTCATCAACGGTCTGATCATCGTCCTGCTGGCCGCCACAGGTCTGCGCGCCATGATCTTCGGTGCAGTCCCGCTGCAGCTGAAGGTCGCGATCACGGTCGGCATCGGCCTCTTCATCGCGTTCATCGGCTTCGTGGACGCCGGCTTCGTGCGCTCCACCGGCGTCGGTTCGCCGCCCGTGGGTCTCGGCATCAACGGCTCCATCGCCTCCGTGCCGACGGTCGTCTTCATCATCTCGCTGCTCATCACCGGTGTGCTCGTCGCACGCAAGGTCAAGGGCGCGCTGCTCATCGGCATCGTGGTGAGCACGGTCATCGCGATCATCGCCGAGGCGATCTTCAAGGTCGGCCCCTCCAACGGCGGCGAGAACCCCGGCGGTTGGAACCTCAGCGTTCCGGGGCTCCCGACGCAGATCGCGAGCATCCCGGACCTCAGCCTCCTCGGTCAGTTCTCGTTCGGCGGCTTCGAGCGCATCGGTGTCCTCGCCGGCCTTATGCTCGTCTTCACTCTCGTGTTCACGAACTTCTTCGACGCGATGGGTACCATGACGGGTCTGTCCAAGGAGGCCGGCGTCGCGGATGCGAAGGGCGACTTCCCCCGCCTGAAGTCGGCGCTCGTCGTCGAGGGCATCGGCGCCGTCGCCGGTGGTGTCGCGTCCGGCTCCTCCAACACCGTCTTCGTCGAGTCCGGCGCCGGCATCGGCGAGGGCGCCCGCACTGGCCTCGCGAACATCGTGACCGGTGTCCTGTTCCTGCTCGCGATGTTCTTCACGCCGCTGACGCAGATCGTGCCGTCCGAGGTCGCCGGTTCCGTGCTTGTGATCGTCGGAACGATGATGATGGCCCAGATCAAGGACATCGACTGGACCGACTTCTCCGCGTCGCTGCCGGTGTTCCTCACGATCGTCGTGATGCCGCTGACCTACTCGATCGCGAACGGCATCGGCACGGGCTTCATCGCCTGGGTCGTCATCCGCTCGCTGTCCGGCAAGGCCAAGCAGATCAGCCCGCTGCTGTGGATCGTCGCGGCCGGATTCCTGATCTACTTCGCACGCGGCCCGATCGAGCACCTGCTCGGCGTCGGATAGTTCGGCGTCGGATAGCCTTCGGCGCTCCTCGCCGCAACGCTTGAAACCTCCGTTCTCGTGCGGACCAGCGTCCATCGAGGTCTCCCGCACGAGGACGGAGGTTTCGTCGTTCCCGGGCGAGGCGCCATCGGGGCGGGACTCGTAGACTCGGAACATGACTGGGAACGAGGCTGTGAACAAGGCTGGGAACGAGGCGGAGAACGCCGCCGCGAACGAGAACACCCGCAGCACCGTCCGGTTCGGCCAGTACGCACCGGCATCGCGCGTCATCGTCCACCTGAGCGATCCGCACCTCCTCGCAGACGGCAAGCGCCTCTACGACGCACTCGACGTCGAGGCGAATCTCCTGCAGGCGCTCGACCAGGTGGAGCGGATGGGGATCGTCCCGGACGCGCTCGTCTTCACGGGCGACCTCACCGACCTCGGCGAACCCGACGCCTACCGTCGGCTGCGTGCGCACGTCGAGCCGGCGGCCGCCCGCATCGGCGCGCCCATCGTCTGGCTGATGGGCAACCATGACGAACGTGCAGTGATGCGCACGGAGTTGCTCGGTCTCGCCGCATCCGATGAGCCGATCGACGGCGTCTGGGACTTCGGTGGACTGAGGCTCATCGGTCTTGACTCGACCGTCCCCGGCTGGCACCACGGCGAACTCACCGATGCACAGCTCGACTGGCTGCGTTCGATCCTCGCCACCCCGGCCCCGCTCGGCACGATCGTCGCCATGCACCACCCGCCTGTGCCGTCGCCAATGCCGTTCTTCGACATCCTCGAACTGCGCGAGCAGGACAGGTTCGCCGAGGTGCTCCGCGGCAGCGACGTCCGCGCCATTCTGGGCGGCCACCTGCACTACTCCACGAGCGGCACCTTCGCCGGCATCCCCGTTTCGGTCGCGAGTGCGACGTGCTACTCGATGAACCTGTCGCTTCCGCCGTACGAGGTCAACGGGATGTTCGGCGGACAGTCCTTCAACCTCGTCCACGTGTACGAGGACGGCATCACGCATTCGGTGGTCCCGCTCGGCGACCACCAGACCGCGGCGACGTTCAGTGCGGAGTTCGTCGAACGGATGGCGGCGCTCACACCGGAGGAGCGCTTGGAGGCGTTCTCCCGGAAACGCTGACGCGACCAGGTGGGATCCGCCGGCTCAGACGGGCACGCCGTCCGACCAGGACGGCGATAGGACCGCCTCGACCACCCGAGTCCTCGCCGGTCCGGCATCGCCGCGCATCCGATCGAGGAGCAGCGCGGCGGCGAGTGAGCCGAGCTCACGGGCCGCGACGCTGACGACGGAGACGCCAGGGGGAGCAGTGGAGGTGAACGGCAGGTCACCGAACACGGCGATGCCGACCGCCGACGGATCGAGTCCACGGCTGCGCAACGCTTCGACCACACCGACGGCCATGAGGTTGTTGGTGACGAAGACGGCGTCTGGCGGCGACGGCAGGGCGAGCAATCCTTCGAGGGCAGCTCGTCCGCCGCCGACGCGGAAGTCGGTGTGGACGAGCAACGATTCGTCGATCTCCAGCCCGGCCGTGCAGAGGGCGTCCCGCCACCCGGCTGCGCGCTCCGTGGCCGTCCAGATGTCCTGTGGGCCGGTGATGCATGCGATGCGCCGGAACCCACGACCGATGAGCGCCTCTGTCGCCGTGCGCCCCGCACCGACGTTGTCGAAGACGACCGTGTCGACGTCGATGCCGGCGACCGCGCGGTCCACGGCGACGACAGCGGTCGAACGCCGGCTGATGGGTCCGAGATCGGTCTCGGCGCCCGCGGGTCCGATGATGACCCCCGCCATGTGTTCGAGTGCCGCGATCTCGAGGTACTGGGCTTCGCGATCGAGGTCGTCATCGGTGTTGCAGAGGACCACCGAGTACCCCTCGCACCTCGCCGCGTCCTCGACGCCGCGAGCGAGCGCGGTGAAGAACGGGTTCTCGATGTCGGGGATCACGAGTGCGATGATCTCCGACGTCTGCTTGCGGAGCGTTCGAGCCGTGCGGTTCGGTGTGTAGGAGAGCTGGTCTGCTGCATCCCTGACCCGCTCGATCTTCGCTGCGGAGACGGGCGAGCCGTTGAACACGCGCGAGACGGTCGCCGGGGAGACTTCGGCGAGCGCAGCGACGTCGTAGATGGTCGACATGTGATCGTGTCCTTGTCCTGCTTCGGGGTCCTGTTGTCCGGTCATCCTATGTCCGTTTGCACCCTTATGAAGTCGGGCACCCAGCTAACTTGTTGCGTGTCGCGCGAAAGTGTCGCCCCATCGGCCGGGATTCGCGTCTCGTATCCCAGACATTCTCAGGCGATACGTTCAGGCCCGGGGATACAGTTGGAGGACCTCACCCGCACAGCAACCGGCAATGGAGCCCTTGTGACCAGCACCATCCCGATCGCGGTTCAGCCGCCGATCAGCATCCGACATCGAGCCGACCACCTCAACACCACCTCAGTCAGCGAAGCCATCGGAGACACCACCATGCAGGATCGGACCACCACAACGCCCGGACAGACCCGGACCGAATCCGATTCACTCGGATCGATGGAGATCCCGGCCGAGGCGTACTGGGGCATCCACACCCAGCGGGCGCTCGACAACTTCCCGATCACGAAGCGTCCTATCTCGGTCTACCCGGACCTGATCGTCGCGATCGCGAGCGTCAAGCAGGCTGCGGCGCGGGCAAATGCGGAGATCGGTGTGCTCAGCGGGCAGAAGGCCGACCTCATCGATGCCGCATGCCAGCGCATCATCGACGGGGAGTTCCACGACGAGTTCATCGTCGGCGTCATCCAGGGCGGCGCAGGAACCTCCACCAACATGAACGCGAACGAGATCATCACGAACGTCGCGCTCGAGATCGCCGGACGGCAGAAGGGCGACTACGCCTTCCTCCACCCGATCGACGACACGAACCGCTCGCAGAGCACCAACGACGTCTACCCGACCTCGATCAAGATCGCGCTCGCGTTCTCCTTGCAGTTCCTCCTCGCGGAGTTGGGTGCGCTCCGCGACTCGTGCAGCGCCAAGGCAGTCGAGTTCGCGCACGTGCTCAAGGTGGGCCGGACGCAGTTGCAGGACGCCGTCCCGATGACGCTCGGACAGGAGTTCCACGGCTTCGCCACCACCCTCAACGAGGACTACGACCGACTCCACGAGACGCTGTGGCTCCTGGCCGAGGTGAACCTCGGCGCGACGGCCATCGGCACGGGCATCACGGCCGATCCTCGATACGCGGCTGCCGTCGTCCGGCACCTCAACGAGATCACGGGGCTGTCCCTCACCACTGCGCCAGACCTCATCGAGTCGACGAGCGACGCCGGCGGGTTTATGTCGTTCAGCGGCACGCTCAAGCGCAGCGCCATCAAGCTCTCCAAGATCTGCAACGACCTCCGACTCCTGTCGAGCGGTCCGCAGGCGGGGCTCGGCGAGATCAACCTGCCGCCCCGTCAGGCGGGGTCGAGCATCATGCCGGGCAAGGTCAACCCCGTCATCCCGGAGGTCGTCAACCAGGTCGCATTCAGCGTGGTGGGCGCCGACATGACGGTGACGATGGCCGCCGAGGCCGGGCAGTTGCAGCTCAACGCCTTCGAGCCGGTCATCGCGCACTCCCTCTTGCAGAGCATCACCTGGATGGCGCAGGCCTGCCGCACGCTTCGTGTCAACTGCATCGACGGCATCACCGCCAACGAGGAGCGCCTCGGGGTGATGGTGGGGGCATCGGTCGGGGTGATCACGGCGCTGACCCCGTTCATCGGCTACCAGTCGGCTGCTGCGCTCGCGAAGACGGCGCTCCTGACGGGACGCAACGTCGCCGACCTCGTGGTCGAGGCCAAGCTCATGACGCGTGAGGAAGTGACGAAGCAGCTCTCGCCCGCGCGTCTGTCCGGCATCGAGGCGATCACTTCGGCGATCCCGATCATCGACCTGCCGTTGCCCGACCCCATCGGGCACACCGGCCACACCGACCAGCGCATCTAGCCAGCCGGAGGCTGTTCGCAATTCAGGAGCGCCTTCGGCGTGTTGCCCGGACTTCGCGTGAGCGCGGGTCGACACGCCGAGGCGCTCCTGAGTTGTGAACGGTCGGTGAGTGCGAGGCCGGTGAGTGCGGGGTCGGTGAGTGCGAGGCCGGCGCCGTGCGGCTAGACCGTGACGCGGCAGTGCGTCGTGAGCCGGCCGATGCCCTCGACCGCGACGGTGACGGTGGCGCCGTCGGTCAGGAACACCTGCGGATCGCGCGAGTAGCCTGCACCACCAGGGCTTCCGGTCGAGATGAGCGTGCCGGGCAGCAGCGTCGCAGAGCCGGACAGGTGCTCGATGAGCGTCGCGACGCTGCGCACCATGTGGCTCGTCGAGGAATCCTGCAGCGTCACACCGTCGAGGACGGTGGAGATGTGCAGATCCTGCGGGTCCTGGATCTCATCGGCCGTGACCACGACCGGTCCGGTCGGGGTGAAACCGTCGAACGATTTGCACCTCGACCACTGCGCCTCCGAATACTGCACGTTCCGTGCCGTGATGTCATTGACGACGGTGTAGCCGAACACGTAGTCGAGGGCGTCCTCCGATGCCACGTCGACCGCACGCTTGCCGATGACGACACCCAGCTCGGCCTCGTAGTCGACCTGCTCGCTGATCTCGGCAGGCCAGGTCGTGGTGGCGCCGTGCCCCGTGAGCGAGTTGGCCCACAGTCCGAAGATAGTGGGCGCGTTGTCGGTCTTGAGGTTGAGCTCCGTCGAGTGCGCGGAGTAGTTGAGGCCGACAGCCAGGATGGTCGGCGGACGTAGGACCGCCGATGCGTGCACAAGCGTGTCGATCGGCTCGCCTGTGATGCCACCGGTGCGCGCGTTGCCGACATGGCTGCGCACCCGCTCGAGTTCCGCCGGACCGCGTTCGATGAGTTCCTGCAGGTCCCTGGGGGCGTCGTCGAGGAGCTCGTCGAGGAAGTGGGCACCGGTGTCGTCCACGACCGCGAGCCGGACGTCAGCTGTTGCGCGGTGGGCGGCATCGGATGCTGCTGGACGGTCGGTGGCGACAAAGTGTGCGAACTTCACTCACCCACGGTATCGCAGCAGGTCGCCGGGTGGGTGGAACCGCCCGGACGGTCGGGGACCTGCTGCGTCCCATTTACGCTTGAGGCATGACCACACCGCCGCCGGAGCCGCCGCAGCACCAGCCGCAGCAGCCCAGGCAGCACGAGCCGCAGCAGCCCAGGCAGCAACCACAGCCGGTCTTCGCTCCCGGTCAGGTGTACGGTCCAGCTGCCACCGAGGCCCCAGCGCGAGTGCACGCGCGGCATGCCGCCATCCCACACACCGTGCCGTCGAGATCCATCAGCGTCTCCGCCGTGCTCGCGTGGGTCGCGCTCGGAGTCCTCGTCCTCGTCGGTCTGGCCGTCGGTGCCTACTTCGTGTCTGCGCTCGGCACCGGCGGGCTCGCGATCGGGTTCGTCCTGGCGCTCATCCCGCTCGCGATCGTGCTCCTCGCGGTCCGTTGGATCGACCGCTGGGAGCCGGAACCACGACTCGCCCTGGTGCTCGCGTTCCTGTGGGGTGCGACGGCATCGGTCGCGATCGCCCTCGTCGTCGACCTCACGGTGCAGGTCTCGGTGCTGCTCGTCGGCGTCCAGCCCTCCGACGTCCTGCAGTACGGCGTGCAGGCGCCCGTTGTGGAGGAGCTGGCGAAGGGCATTGGCCTGCTGATCCTGTTCTACGCCGCCCGCAGTCAGTTCGACGGTCCTGTGGACGGCCTCGTGTACGGGGCGGTGATCGCCGCCGGATTCGCGTTCAGCGAGAACATCCAATACTTCGGTCTGGCGCTCGCGGACGGCGGCGGAGGGCTGCTCGCCCAGACGTTCATCCTGCGCGGGATCGTCTCCCCGTTCGCGCACGTGACGTTCACCGCGTGCACCGGGCTGGCCCTTGGCTTCGCCGCCAGACGGCACAGGGGCGTCGCCGCTCTCGGCCCGTTCTTCGCCGGCCTCGGGGTCGCCGTCTTCCTGCACGCGCTCTGGAATCTGCTGCCCGGCTGGTTCGCCTTCCCTGCCGTGTACGTCCTGCTCGAGGTCCCCATCTTCGCGCTGTGGATCGGCGTCATCGTGATGCTGCGGCGCGCAGAGATCCGGGTGACGGCGGATCGCCTCGCCGAGTATGCTGCGGGCGGCTGGTTCACCCCGGGGGAGGTCGCGATGATCTCCACCGGGGACGGCCGACGCGGCGCGAAGGCGTGGGCGCGGTCGACATCGCGAGTGGCCGAGCGGGCGATGCAGCGGTTCATCGTGGAGGCCACGAGGCTCGCGTTCTGCCGGCAGCGGATCCTGGCCGGACGCGATCGCGCCGCCGATCGACGGCGCGAGACCGAACTGCTCGAATCGATCACGGCGCTTCGACGGCAATTGCTCGCCGGTCGCTGACCCGGGCGGAGGGCGGTACCGCAGCCCCTGCACAGACTCATCGCCCGGTGCTGCGGCAGTGCCTGCGAGTCTCCCGGGCGACGAGTTCTGCCTCAAGGATGCCCCACGCACGGCATCGACACAAGAGCCGGTCGTCGCCGATCGAGCCGAATGGTCGCGAATCCGCACGACACACGTCGCGGAAACCGCACGCGGAGAGCGAAATCGTGCAGACGAGCCCCCACGAAACTGCTTGGATGGACATATGACAGATTCATCACGGACCAAGCCAGAAGTCGACGCCCCGGAGGGCCCCGCACCCACCGAGCTCGTCATCGAGGACATCTTCATCGGCGAGGGCGACGAGGCGCAGGGCTCGTCGACCGTCGACGTGCACTACCTCGGAGTCGACTACGACTCCGGCGAGGAATTCGACTCCTCGTGGAGCCGCGGACAGTCGATCAACTTCCCCCTCCGCAACCTCATCTCCGGTTGGCAGCACGGCATCCCGGGCATGAAGGTCGGCGGCCGTCGCAAGCTCATCGTCCCGCCCGAGCTGGCCTACGGCCCCGCCGGTTCAGGACACCAGCTGTCCGGTCAGACCCTCGTGTTCGTGATCGACCTCCTGGGCGTCAAGTAGCACACCCCAACCGCACCCCTCGAGGCGCAGGCTCAGGCCGCGCTTCGAGGGGTGAACTCTGGGTCCGGACCGCGGACCCGGCCCACCACATCGTCCACGGAGACAGCATGCCAACAACAGCCGCCGAACACGTCGCCCATCTGACGGCCGAGATCGAGGACTTCCCGAAGCCGGGCATCCTCTTCCGCGATCTCACCCCCGTCTTCGCGGATGCGGACGCGTTCCGGGCGATCATCGACGACTTCGGTGCGCGGTTCGAGGGCACCTTCGATGCCGTGGCCGGTGTCGAGGCTCGCGGCTTCCTGCTGGCTTCCGCGCTCGCCTACGCGACGCACACGCGGCTCGTCCCGATCCGGAAGGCAGGCAAGCTGCCAGGCGAGGTGCTGCACGAGGACTACGGCCTCGAATACGGTGCGGCCGCGCTCGAACTGCGCACCGGTCAGTTGCCGCAGGGCACCCGTGTGCTGATCCTCGACGACGTCCTCGCGACGGGCGGCAGCTGTTCCGCAGCGGTCAGGCTCATCGAGCGCGCCGGATACGTCGTGGCGGGTCTTGGACTCGTCCTCGAGCTGGACGGTCTCGGCGGGCGCGAGGTGCTCGCCGGACGTGACCTCTACGCCATCGCGACTGAGCAGGACTGACCCCGGACCATCCCGCTCGGAAACCGGAGGAGGTCTACGGCGTCGGCGACGAAGCGTCGTATGCCCGGAAGCGCGGATGGGTCCGCACGAGCGTCCACACGATCGCGATGATCAGCAGCCCACCCGCGAGTGGCGGGATCCACAGGGCCAGCGCCGATGCTGCCAGGCCGATGTAGAGGTCCCCGAGTCGTGGGCCGCCCGTCACCACAACGGTGAAGAGCCCTTGCAGCCGTCCGCGGACCGCGTCGGGGACGGCCGTCTGCAGCATCGTCATCCGGAAGATCGAGCTGACGTTGTCCGCCGCGCCGGCGAACGCGAGGGCGATGCTCGCCGCGATGATCGCGGGTGTGAGCACCTCGTGTCCGCCATTCACAGACTGGCCGCTGAATGCCACCCACGCGAGCACACCGCCGAATGCCGCGATGCCTCCGCCGTAGGCCATGATCGCGATCTGGATGCCTCTGCCCTGTTTGTCGACGCGTCCGACGGGGCCCGACAGCAGGCTGGAGATCAGCGCGCCGATCGCCATCGCCGCGGTGAGGATGCCCACGGTGACCGGGCCGCCGCCGAGGACGAGCGTGCCGGCCGCCGGGTACAGCACCCGCGGGTTGCCGAAGGTCATGGCGACGATGTCGACGATGAACGTCATGCGGATGTTCGGCGCCGTGCGGAGGAACGTCCAGCCGTCCGCGAGGCTGCGGAGTCCGGGGAGCTTGCGCGTCCCCGAGCCGTTCTCTGGCAGGATCGCGGGGAGCGATGCGATGCCGAGGAACGCCGCGACGAAGAGGACCACGTCGATCGTGTAGGTCCAGGTGAATCCGACGGTCGCGACGAGGACGCCGGCGAGCGCCGGTCCGACGGTCACCATCACACCGGCGGCGATGCCGCCGAGCGCCGCTGCGGCCGGGAGCAGACGCGACGGCAGGATGCGGGGGAGGATCGCCTGTCTGGATGTCCCGACGACGGTCGTCGACACGGCGTTGAGCGTCGTCAGGACGTAGAGCGGCCACACCGCTTCGACGTGCAGCCAGGCCAGTGTTGCGATGATCGCGGTCGATCCCCACGTGACGCTCGCGGCGATGAGGGCGAGTTTCCGACGGTCGAATGCGTCGGCGAGCATCCCGCCGTACAGCCCGAAGGCGATCATCGGGAGGAGGGCGATGACGCCGACGAGTGAAACGGCGAGCGTCGACGAGGTCAGCGCGTACACCTGCAGACCGACGGCGACGATGGTCATTTGGCCGCCGATGCCGGTGATCGCGCCGCCGATCCAGAGGCGGGCGAACGCCGGACTCTCGCGGAGCGGCGACAGGTCGACGAAGAGCGAGGTGCGCTTCGTGGGGGTGGAGCCGGTGGGGATCGATCCGGTCGGCGTTGATCCGGTGGGGTCCTGGGGTTCGGCTGGCTGGTTCAGGCTCCCGTGACCCCACTCACGATGTACAGGACGATCGTGATGAGCGGAAGGGTGCCCTGGATGAGCGCTGAGCGGACCTTGCCCGGGCCGCTCGAGACGAGGACGACCGAGGCCGCGAACATGCAGATCACGGAGAAGATGCCGAGCGCGAAGCCGATCCCGTGCACACCCAAGCCGTAGAGGATCGCACCGATGAGGGCGCCGAGCGCGAGGAACAGGTTGTAGAAGCCCTGGTTGTAGGCGAGGACCCGCGTGGTCTCCGCTTCCTCCTGGCTGGCGAGTCCGAAACGCTTCCAGACCGAGGGCGTCGTCCATGCGAGCGATTCCCAATAGAAGATGACGATGTGCAATGCCGCTGAGAGGGTGGCGAAGATTGCGACGAGGATGACCATGTGCTCACCTTATTGCGCGAACGACGCGCGTCGCCAGCAGACACGGCGTCAGCCGCGGGTCGTGGGTTCGTCGGCTTCGGCGGCGTCGGCCACAGCCCAGCGATTGCCGAGCGAGGCGAACAGCGCGCCGTCGAGCACGATGGCGGCTGCCCAGATCCACCATGGCGTTGTGGCGCCGAACATCAGGGCGAGCCCGACGATGAGAAGCATCGATCCGGCGGAGGTGATCCGTCGAGGCCATGAAGCGTTGATCGCGCGTCGGACGTCAGGCCCGAACGGGGTGATGAGCATCATTGGATCTGCTCCCCGTACTCATGCGGTTTCCGTGCCCATTCGTGCTCCGTGTTCATTCGTGATCCGCGTTCATCCGGGCTCCTCGCTTCGGTCGTCCCTCAGAACCGTAACGAACGACTCATCTGACAGCAAGAGATATCACAGATGTGCTGTGGTGACGATGTTCGCGATCCGGTGGCCGCGTCTCGGCTCCGTGTCAGCCGTGTCGGGCAGGATGGAGGCATGCGTCTCTGGTCCATCCACCCTCGCTACTTCGACGCCCAGGCCCTCGTTGCCGCCTGGCGCGAAGGGCTCATCGCCCAACGGGTGCTGGGCGATGACACCTCGGCGCTGCACGACCACCCGCAGCTGCAACGATTCCGCGATGCGCCGCAGCCGGACGCAGCGATCGGCGCCTACCTCACGGCGCTCGCCGACGAAGCGGACGAACGCGGCACCGGTCTCGATCGCGAGAGCATCGTCGTCGAGGCGGCTGCCGTCGGACAGCTCGTCGTGACGGACGGCCAACTGGATTACGAATGGGGCAACCTCACCCGGCGTCTCATCGAACGCAGCCCGGCTGTGGCCGATCGCTGGGCGAACGTGTGGCGTCCGGAGGCGCATCCGCTGTTCACCGTGGTGGGCGGCGGGATCGCGGAATGGGAAGTCGTCTGACCCGACGTACCGTCGCGTCCGCGACCGTATTGCGACCCGCATGCTACAGCGATGCGTTCCGTGTCGCCCGGTGCTCGACCTCGGCTGCCCGAAGCACTACGTTTACCCCATGGGCAGACACGCTGACGTGGAATCCGGACCGCTCGCGGCGAGTGAGCGGGTGGTGCGCCTCCGTCCGGACGCCGAACAGACCATCGACGACGCCGGACGTCTGGGCGTGTTCAGAAGCCTGCCGAACAGTGCACAACGCGAACTCGCGCACTGGGTCGACACCGCCGACGAGGACGAACGCGAATCACGCGTCGAGCGACTGATCGAGATCCTCGGCGAGCAGGCGACGAAACGCGTCGCAGAGGACCCCGATACCGACTGAGGCGGACTCCGTCTGAACGCTCCGTCCGTACAAAACGCACACCTCGTCTCCTGTCGGCGCCCGAAGCGAGACGGAGATCACTCCGCGGATGGCGCCTGGGTCGGGTTGACAGGTGGAGTCGGCACAGGTGTCGGCACGGGTGTAGCGGCTCGCTGCACCGGGTACGTGGTCGGGAACGGCGGTGTCGCAGGCGCCGCATCGGCGATGTCGCCCGTCGCGTTCCGTTCGGTCTGGGCGAGCGGGAAGATGTTCCAGGCCCTCCCGCGGCTGCCGAGGTCGAACGGGACCGTGATGGTGCCGGAGCTCGTCGGCTCGTCGATGTCGTCGCCGATGAACAACTTGCCGACCGTGACGAGCGGTTTGCCGTCCTGATCGAAGAGCTGCAGATCGCTGATCGGATTGCCGTCCGCGTCGTAACCGAAGATGTTCTGCACGCGTTCGCCGTCGAGGCGCAGACCGTTCGGGTCGGTGTACAGCACGGTGTCGTCGAGCCGGGGCGGTGTGGTCGCCGACACCGTCCACCCGAGGAGGAACGGGGTGATCAGGATCGTCACGACCGAGACCGTCGTGCGGAGCCCGCCGAGGAACGCGTTCGGCACCCATTGCCCCCGGCCCCACTGCACACTGAGTGTGAGCGATGCGATCAGCAGCGCCCACAGAAGGGGGTCGGTCGGCAGGAGGCTGCTCCGGCCCAACACGACGAACGCGACGACCTGGTACACCGCCCAACCGCGGAAGACCCACCACACCGGGCGCAACGCGAGTGCCGAATCGAGGAGCCAGGAACCCAGTCGGGTCGAACGGATCGACCGCCCGAACGTCGAGGCGAACGACTCGATGCCGCTCCGCAGGCCAGCCCGGAAGGACGGACGGGCGTCACTGCGCGCCGCAAATCCCGCTGACGCTCGAAGTTCGTCGGCATAGGCCTTCGGGTCGCCAGGGTCGAGTCGCCCGCCGTCATCGGACGCCTGCTCGCTGAGGTCGGCCTCCAGGCCACCGGTCAGGTCGTCGACGTCCTCCGCCGACAGGTCGTCGAGGTGACGTCTGACCGCGGCGGCGAATGTCGAGATCGTGTCGTCCAAGGCGGCGGTGCGTTCGCTCATCATTTCTCCCCGATCGTGCTGGTTGCGGCTGCTGTTGCTGTTGCGGTGCTGGTCGGCGCGGCGTCCGCCAAGAGGTCCGACATGGCTCCGGCGAAGCCCGCCCAGGTCGCCCGCTGGCGGGACAGCATCGCCACCCCTTCGACGGTCATCGCGTAGTACTTGCGGTGCGGGCCGCCGTCCGACGGGACGACGTAGCTGGACAGCGCGCCGGCGGCATACAGGCGACGGAGCGTGCCGTACACGGACGCATCACCCACATCGCCGAGCCCCGCATCCCGCAGACGGCGCACGATGTCATACCCGTAGCCGTCGTCGTGTTGCAGGACCGCGAGCACGGCCACATCCAGCACGCCCTTCAAGAGTTGTGTTGTATCCACGACGCCTCCACTGTGTCAGGAAGCACGGTACCACGTAATGCGCGGTAGTGGGGAAAAGCGTCGCTCGGGTCCGACCACGGCGAGCATCGCTCCTGGTCAGAAGCCGAACTCAGAAGCCGAACTCAGAAGCCGAAGTCGCCGCCGAAGTCTCCGCCGCCGAAGTCGCCGAACCCGCCGCCGGCGTCATTGCCGCCGCCCCAGCCGGAGTCGCCGAATCCGCCGCCCTGGTCTGCGCCGGCTGCATCGATCGAGCCGCCATCCGTGCCGGCGCCAGAACCGTCGGCACCAGAACCGTCAGTACCTGCGCCGTCCGCACCTGCACCATCGGCACTGGTTCCGACGGAGTCCGGGATGAACGCGCTCGCGATTGCGGAGCCGATGACCATGCCGGAGATGGTGCCAAGCAGGGAGCCGGCGAACATCGTGCCGAGTCCGGGTCCGCGCTGCCCGAAGGAGCGTTCGAGGGTTCCGGGCTGGCGCAGTTCCGAGCGCGTCGCGGCTGTTGCGAGCGCGGCGGGGGAGTCGTTGAGCGGAGCGTCACCGGCGGGCGCGTTCTGCGACAACTCCTGAAAGACGAGCGTGCGCTGCTCCGGTGTGAGCTTCGCGAACGCTTCGGCGTGCACCTGCTCGATCGCCTCCGGCGGCGCCGTGCGCAACAGGTAACGGTAGCGCTCCACGGCGATCTCGTCGGCAGAACGCGGTGCGGACTGCGGTGCAGACGGCGTCGCGGCGGATCCGTATCCCGGCTGCGGTGCGCCGGCTCCGTATCCGGCTTGTGTGCGTGCTCGGTCGTCGCGATCGTCGCGGCCGAGGAGGCGGTCGAGGAATCCCATGGTCTGCTCCTTCGCGGTGGTGCTCCCAGGGTATTGCACCGCTGCTGGCACGGTCCTGGGAGGTTGCCGATGGCGGTGAACGACTCGCCCGGAGGTGCCGATCCACCTCGATCGGGAATGCGGACGAGGCCTCGAACGCTGCACTCACCTGGACGACGAACACGCGCACCAAGCGTTGCGCGACGAAAGGTGAGCATGAAACTGTCGGTACTCGATCTGATCCCGGTGCGCTCCGACCAGGACACCAGCCAGGCCCTCCAGGCGACGATCGGACTCGCCAAGCGCGCGGACGAGCTGGGATTCCATCGCTATTGGGTCGCAGAGCACCACAACATGCCCTCGGTCGCATCGACCAACCCGGCCGTCGTCATCGGGATCCTCGCTGCCAACACGCAGCGCATCCGCGTCGGCTCAGGTGGTGTGATGCTGCCGAACCATGCTCCGCTCGTTGTCGCAGAACAGTTTGCGCTCTTGGAGGCATCCGCTCCCGGCCGCATCGACCTCGGGCTCGGACGAGCCCCAGGCAGCGATCCCGTCATCTCCGCCGTTCTGCGCCAGTCCGGCAATGTGAGCGACGTCGACCGGTTCCCGAACAACGTCCAGGACATCGTCTCCCTGCTCGGCGAGGAGGGGGCCACGGTACGCCTCACGTCCGGCGACGAGTATGAGCTCCGCGGAACGCCGAAGGCCGGCAGCATTCCGGACGTCTGGCTGCTCGGGTCGAGCGACTACTCCGCTGCGCTCGCCGCAGCGCTCGGGCTGCCGTACGTGTTCGCGCACCACTTCTCCGGTCAGGGGACGGCTCGCGCGCTCGAGCTCTACCGGACGACGTTCGAAGCGTCGCCCCGACTCGATGCTCCGCGCACCTTCCTCACCGCGAACGTCGTCGTCGCGGACACGAAGGAGGAGGCCGAGGCGCTCGCCCTCCCGAACCTGCAGCAGATGGCGCGACTTCGTGCCGGCAAGAAGCTCGGCCCGATCGCCACGGTCGAGGAGGCGGCGGCCGACGAGCTGTCGAGTCTCGAACTCGAACTGCTCGATCAGATGCGCAGCGCCTGGATCATCGGTGACGCGGAATCCGCGGCGCGTCAGCTGACCCAGCTGGCCGAACGGTTCCAGGTCGACGAGGTTATGGTCTCGCCGGTCAGCTCCGCCTACGCGGGGACCGATCCGTCGTCGGCGCCGGCGCGCATCCGCTCGCTCGAACTCCTCGCGGAGCAGTTCAAGACCGCTTGATTTCGCCCGGTGGATCGGGTTGGGCGTCCCTGACCCGGTCCACCAGTTCCTGCCACGGCCCGGTCACCTGCTGTTCCGCGAGGACGGCCTCGTGCGGGGCGCATCGGATCCGATAGACGTAGCGATCCGGCTGCAGCGGTGCCGGTTCGGCCTCACTCCACGGCAGTCGGTCGATGAGCACGACCCACGTCTGCGGGTCCGGCTGGTCGTCGACGACGACCTCCCACCGCCTCGTGAGCCCGGCGATGCCGCCGCTCCTCGTCACCATGACCTTCATGCCGTGATCGTACTCCGAGCACGCCACCGTCATAACTCCTTCAATTCGGACGCGTTTTCGGGCGAACCCCCGGAAAATCAGGGGTGATCCTCCGCAGGTCGTCGGATTGAAGGAGTTATGACGGTGCTGAAGGAGTTGCGACGGTGTTGAAGGAGCTATGACGGTGCGATGGTGAGGGGTCGGGTGGCGGGCGTGATGCCGACATTGGCCCAGCCGGCGGACACCGCAGCGCGGACCGCGGACGTCTCGCCGTAGCGGGATGCCGCAGCCTGCAGGGTGGCCGCCGCGAAGCCGGCGAAGTCCACCGTGGGGGAGAGTGCATCGGTGCCCGTGCCCGTCAGCGTGTCGTACCAGACCTGGCCGATGCGCTCCCACGCCTTCCCGCCGAGCGTCGTCGCAGCCACCGCGAACGCACGATTCGGGATGCCGGAATTGAGGTGCACCCCGCCGTTGTCCTCCGTCGTGTGCACGTAGTCCGCGAAGTGTGCCGGCTGCGGATCCGTGCCGAGGACGTCGTCGTCGTACGCGGTGCCCGGATGGATCATCGAGCGCAATGCTTCACCTGACACCTCGTCGGTGAAGAGGCCAGCGCCGATCAGCCAAGTGGCGTCGGCGGCATCCTGACCGGAGGCGTACTGCTCAACGAGTGCGCCGAAGACATCCGAAACGTGTTCGTTGAGCGCACCGGACTGCCCCTCGTAGGCGAGCGCGGCGGAGAACTGGGTGACGCCGTGGGTGAGCTCGTGACCGATCACGCTGAGTGAGGAGGTGAACCCGCGGAACACCTGCCCGTCGCCATCGCCGAACACCATGCGCTCGCCGTTCCAGAACGCGTTGTCGTAGTCGTCGCCGTAGTGGACCGTCGCCGACAGGGGGAGGCCCCGGCCGTCGATCGAATCACGGTGGTAGACGTCGGCGTACAGTGCGTGTGTGCTGCCGAGGCCGTCGTACGCCTCGTTGACCGCCGCATCGGTGACCTCCGGTTGGCCCTCGCGGCGCACGGGCGTGCCAGGCAGCCTCTCGGTCCGGCCTGCGTCGGAGATGTCACGCCGCGGGCCGGGGATGGCGGCGGTGGATGCGGATGCCGTGTCGGCGTGCATGGACGGAGCGGCTGATCCGGTGGCCGGCCGATGATCCGCACGGGTGGCGAGCAGCGAGTACCTGGCGGCCGTGGCAGCTCGTGCGAGATGCGGTTCCCGGAGGGCCGCGATGCGTTCCAGCAGGTACGGAGGCACAACGCCTGGTGTGCCGCGCGTTGTGGATGACTCGTACTCGCCCCGTTCATCGTCCATGCGGTGATCCTGTCACGATGGTGCGACATCCGCTCGGACAACCGGTCCGAGGATTGCGGGAATACGATCGGCAGTGCGACCGTTGACCCGAATATCCATTCACGTGAATGGAAACGCGGCTCGTGCGACCACGCGCTGCACACCCAAGGACTCAGGAGTCACGATGCAATTCGGAATCTTCACCGTCGGCGACGTCACCACCGACCCGACCACCGGTGTCACCCCGACGGAACACGAACGCATCCAGGCGATGGTCGCCATCGCGCTCAAGGCGGAGGAGGTCGGACTCGACGTCTTCGCAACCGGCGAGCACCACAACCCGCCGTTCGTCCCGTCGAGCCCCACCACGATGCTCGGGTACATCGCCGCGAAGACCGAGAAGCTCATCCTCTCGACCAGCACGACCCTCATCACCACGAACGACCCGGTGAAGATCGCCGAGGACTACGCGATGCTGCAGCACCTCGCCGGTGGTCGCGTCGACCTCATCATGGGCCGTGGCAACACCGGTCCCGTCTACCCATGGTTCGGCAAGGACATCCGGGAGGGCATCAACCTCGCGATCGAGAACTATGCGCTCCTCCACAAGCTGTGGCGTGAGGACTTCGTCGACTGGCAGGGCAAGTTCCGCACGCCGCTGCAGGGCTTCCAGTCCACGCCGCGACCGCTCGACGGTGTGCCGCCGTTCGTCTGGCACGGCTCCATCCGCAGCCCCGAGATCGCCGAACAGGCCGCCTACTACGGCGACGGGTTCTTCGCGAACAACATCTTCTGGCCGAAGGAGCACTACATGCGCCTCATCCAGCTGTACCGTCAGCGCTTCGAGCACTACGGACACGGAACGGCCGCGCAGGCGATCGTCGGCCTCGGCGGGCAGGCGTTCATGGCGAAGAACTCGCAGGATGCCGTCGCGCAGTTCCGTCCGTACTTCGACAACGCCCCCGTGTACGGTCACGGGCCGTCGCTCGAAGACTTCACCGAGCAGACCCCGCTGACGGTCGGCAGCCCGCAACAGGTCATCGACCGGTACGCATCCATGCGTGAATCGTTCGGCGACTACCAGCGACAGCTGTTCCTGATGGATCACGCCGGCCTGCCGCTCGGCACCGTCCTCGACCAGCTGGAGATCCTCGGTGGCGAGGTCGTGCCCGTGTTGCGCAAGGAGTTCGCGAAGGATCGACCGGCGGACGTGCCGGAGGCGCCGACCCACGCATCGCTCGTCGCCAAGGCTGAAGCTGAGCTCGGCGGCAAGTCGGGCGATGTCACCTCGCGGGTCGTTGTGCGGGACACGGTCACGGGTGGGTCTGTCGGCGGTTCGACCGGTGGCGCGGCGAAGGTCGGCGGCTCTGCGAAGGTCGGCGGCTCTGCGTTCGGCGCTGCAGCGGCAGGGCTCTCACGATGACCGGCGACGCGCAGGCCGCTGCGGGCACCAGGCGCACAATCGCCGTTGTGTCGGCCGGTCTCAGCCAGCCGTCGTCGACCAGGCTGCTCGCCGATCGGCTCCGGGATGCGACGCTCGCCCAGCTCGAACGCCGCGGCATCGAGGTCGACGTCACCGTCATCGAGCTGCGGGATCTCGCCCAGGACATCACCAACAACCTGCTGACCGGGTTCCCCGGCCCGGCGCTCGGGGCGGCGATCGATGCGATGACCGGCGCTGACGGTCTCATCGCGGTGACCCCGATCTTCACTTCGAGCTATTCGGGACTGTTCAAGTCGTTCTTCGACGTGGTCGAGCCAGGGGCGCTCACCGACCTGCCCGTCGCGATCGCTGCGACCGGTGGATCGGCCAGGCATTCGCTCGCCCTCGAATACGCAGTGCGGCCGATGTTCGCCTACCTGCACTCTGTTGTGGTTCCGACCGCCGTGTTCGCGGCGTCCGAGGACTGGGGGAGCGGTGCTTCGGGGACCGGTGACGCGCAGGTCGGTGCGCTGCCTCAGCGAATCGATCGGGAGGCGGGCGAGTTCGCGGCGCTGGTCGCGGCATCGGAGCGTTCGTCGCGTCTGGATGACCCGTTCGCGATCGAGACGCCGTTCGCACAGTTGCTGGGCGGTTTCGAAGCCCGATAGCCGACGCAGGGGCCCGTGCGTCATTCAGTCGACGTACGGGCTACTCCCGGCTGGCGCACAGCCGCTTCCCGGCGAGATTCAGCACCAATTCACCTCCGCCTGGAATACTGGGTTCTCGTGCGCAGTTCGCGCGCGACGAGAGGTGAAGACCGGATGGCTCCAGTGCACGATGCGTCGGCGCGTACGCATGCTCGTGGGGCGAGGGCGACTGCCGGCCGGCATCGTTCGGCGGTGACCTGCTCGGGGAGCAGGACCGGCCGCAGCGGCGGCATCGGCAGGTTCGCCCGTGCGATCAGTGTCACGCTCGGACTCGGTCTGGGGCTCGGTCTTGCGCTCGGCGTCGGCGGTGCGGCTGTTGTGCCGGGTGTCGCCGCGCCTGCGCACGCCGCGGACGCACCGCAGATCACCGCCCCGCACGATGGCGACACCGTGTACCGCGTCGACTTCACGGCGAACGGTGAGCAGGCGTCCGGTTTCGACGTCTCCGGCACGGCGGACAAGGGCCAGAAGAACGCGGTCCTGTCCTATTGGCGTTCCGAAGCGCTCTACGAGGCTGCCAAACCGTGCTTCACGGCGAAACCCGCAGCGGACTGCGCCCTGCAGCAGGAGTCGACGTCGACGAGCGGCACTCCGCAGTTCCGATTCGACGGCCAGCCGATCACGGTCGCCGACGACGGCACCTGGCGCACCCGCATCAACATGACCCAGTGGTTGAAGGGCGCGGAGGCCGGCGAGTACGACATCACCCTCGCCGTGGTGATCACGAGTTCGGAGGGTGGCGCGTCCATCGGCGATCCGGTCCGTGTCGTCTACGACTCCAAGACCACCCAGGATGCGGCGAAGGCGAGTACTGAGCCCGCCCCGAGCATGGACGGTCCCGCAGTTCCACTGTGGGTGTGGCTCATCGCAGCGTTCCTGGTGCTCGACGTCATCGCGCTCCTGCTCATCCTGCGTCTGCGCCGCAACAAGCGCATCGACGCCGCGCGTGAGGAAGCATCGGCCCCTCGCCGCTCCACACACCGCGAGCCACCCGCCGTGTGATTCGAGACAAGCGGTGCGCGGTGTGAGGTGTGAGGGGTCTTGATGTGAAGGACGTCATCGAGCATTCGAATCCCTGGTTCTCGGTCACGCGCCGAGAGACCGACGGCCGACAGTGGTTCCGTGTCATGCGCCCGGACAGTGCGATGATGATCGCCGTGGACGCCGCTGGCGGGATCGTTGTGGTCGAGGGAACTCGGGACACGACCGGGGCCGATGTCTGTGTGGAGTTTCCGTGCGGTGCGGTCGAACACGGCGAGGACCCTTCGGCAGCTGCGGTTCGTGAAACCATCGAGGAGACCGGTTGCGTCGTTTCGGCGCCGAAGCTGATCGGGAGCTTCGTCGAGTCGCCGGGGATCAGTGCTGCGGTGTGCCACGTCTTCACCGGGGTGATCGAGCGTTGGCACGATCAGGAGCTCGAGCCTGGAGAGGACTGGGCCGTCAGAATGCTGTCGTCGCAGGAGCTCCGGGCGCGTGTTTCCGACGGACGAATTCGCGATGCGGGTACGCTCGCGGCCCTTGCGATGCTCCACGCGCAGGAACCTGCTAGAATTTCAAGGTTGCCGTCAAACGGCCGCGGATGAAGAGAGCCCACGCATCAGGCGAAGGGCACCGCGCAACGAGAGGAAGGGGATCCCCAGCTATGGCTCTTGAAGGAGAAACCAAGAAGGCGATCATCGAAGAGTACGCGACCCACCCAGGTGACACCGGGTCCCCCGAGGTCCAGGTTGCGGTCATGACCCAGCGGATCAAGGACCTCACCGAACACCTCAAGGAGCACAAGCACGACCACCACTCGCGTCGTGGACTGCTGCTCCTGGTCGGCCAGCGTCGCCGTCTGCTCGGCTACCTCCAGGACATCGACATCGCGCGCTACCGCTCGCTGATCGAGCGTCTCGGACTCCGCCGCTAAGGTACGGAAGCTCCTCGCTGACAACGCGAACTTCTTGACAGGCCGTCACTCCTCGGAGTGGCGGCCTGTTCGCGTATCCTGCCTGTGTATAACTCTGAGGGTGTACAACGCAAACGTTGTAACGTACGGTGGATGTGGGAAGTGGATACGACTCTTGTCGAAGAATGGCTGTTGAACCTCGACCAGGGTTCGTACGAGCAGGTCGTAGCCTCGCTCGAACTGTTGTCAGAGCACGGGCCTCAACTTGGGCGTCCGGTCGTCGATTCTGTGCGCGCCTCGCGACACCGAAACATGAAGGAATTGCGACCCGGATCAACTGGACGAAGTGAACTCAGAGTTCTCTTCGCGTTTGATCCAACACGGCGTGCGATTCTGCTCGTCGCAGGCGACAAGACTGGACAATGGAAGCGATGGCACGGCGACAATCTGCCTCGTGCGGACGACTTGTACGACCAGCATCTCCGGAAGGGAACACCGCGATCATGAGCGAACTCGACGACCTGCTCGCCAAACGGCCCGTCGATCGGGCGAAGGTCGACGCCCACAAGAAACGTCTTCTCGACGACGTGCGCGCATATCGGTTGCGCGAACTTAGAGAACACTCCTCGCTCACGCAGGTGGAACTCGCCTCCAAGCTCAATGTGAGCCAGAACCGGGTTTCACGGATCGAGCACGGCGATATCGAGCGCGCCCAGGTGGACACGCTTCGCAAGTACGTTCAGGCGATCGGTGGAGAGCTGCGCATCGAGGTCGAAATCGGTGACGAACGGCTTCGCCTCGCCTGAGAGGAACCACAGTCGATACAACGGTGGCAGGCCATCGAGGTCCGACCGACGTCAGCCGAGCCGCTCGGATTCTTGGATGCGTGCACGCCGTCGATCGGCTGCCGCTCCGATGCGGTCGATGACGAGACCCACGGTCACCGCCACCGCGACCGAGACGAGCACCGCGACGATGGGCTGCCCGGGCAGAATGCCCCCGAACAACGCACCGATCCCCACGTTGTACAGCGCCCACGCCACCCCGGCCATCGCCGTCAGCGGCAGGTATCGCCGCATCGGCAGACCGCTCGCACCCGCAGCGAGATTCACCGCGATACGCGCGAACGGGATGTACCGCGCCGTCAGGATCGCAACCGCCGCCCGCCGATGCAGCGCCTGACCGGCGCGCTCGATCGCCCCGGACACACGCGGTCCGCGCATCCATCTGAAGCGTGACACCCCGACGAAGCGGCCGATCAGGAAGCACAACACGTCCCCGGTCATCGCCGCGACCGCCGCCACGAGCAACAGCGGGACGATCGGCGGCGCCCCGGTCGCAACCGAGATCGCACCGAGTGCCACCACGACCGTCTCGCTCGGCAGGATCACCAGGAACGCATCGCCGACCGTCAACAGGAACAGGGCAGGAAACAGGAGCGGCGAACCAGCGAGATCCGTCATCCAGCTCGTGATACCCGCAACCATGTCGCCGATCTGATCCACACGCCCTGTCTAGTCCGATGATGTGAACGGCAGACGGCCACCGGTGAAACGCGCAGCGGCGGACGACTGGGAACCTGCTGCAGTTTTGCGTCACAGAGGGGAGCCCGTCCCCGGATCCGGTGGAAGAGTGGAGTGAGCGGCATCGACACGGTCTCAGCGCTCGATCCGCATTCCGATCAGTGCCACGCAGCGTGCTGACCGACCAACGATGAGGAGGAATCACATGCCACGATTCGTACAGTTCGCCAATTACGGCGGCCCGGAGGTCTATCAGATCGTCGACGTCGAGAAGCCGGAACCAGGAGCGGGGGAGATCCGGGTCCGTGTGCTCGCGACCGGACTGAACCCCGTCGATCACAAGATCGCCGGCAGCCCGGCGGCAGGCGAATCCTTCGGACTCACCCTGCCCGTCGGCAACGGCAACGACTTCGCCGGAATCGTCGATGCGGTCGGCGAGGGCGTCGACCTCTCCACCGGTGACCTCGTGTACGGCGGCAAACGGTTCTTCGCGCAGGCGGACTACCTCCTGACGACGCCTGAGAAGGTCATCGTGATCCCGGAAGGGCTGTCGACCCAACAGGCTGGGTCCCTCGACATCGTCGGTCGCACGGCCGTCGCGAGCGTGCGAGCCGTCGCCCCGAAGGCCGGCGAGACCGTGCTCGTGAGCGCTGCAGCCGGTGGGGTCGGTGTCCTCGCCGCACAGCTCGCGGTCACAGCCGGCGCCCGGGTCATCGGGACTGCGAGTGAATCGAACCACGACTTCCTGCGCGGGCTCGGCGTCGAACCCGTCGTGTACGGCGACGGCCTCGCCGACCGCATCCGCGCCATCGCACCAGACGGCGTCGACGCCGTCCTCGACAACAACGGCAGGCAGACCCTCGAAGTAGCCGTCGAGCTCGGCGTCCCGTCCGGCCGGGTGAACACGATCGCCGACCGCGGTTTCGCCCAGGAGCACGCGTTCGGCGGGGTCGGCGGCGCCGACGCGTCGATCAGCGATCTCGCGGCGCTCGGCGAGCGCATCGCATCGGGGGAGATCGTCTTCCCGATCGACAGTGTGTACCCGCTCGAACAGGTCGTCCAGGCGTACGAACACCTCATCGCCGGCCACCTGCGCGGCAAGGTCGTCCTGGTCACCGAGTGATTCCGGACGCGCCAGCCGCAAGGGCTGCCGACCATGCACCGCCGTGGGTATCCTGTGCTCGTGTCGACGCATGAACAGGAAGCGGTGCCAGCCGCGATCGAGCGTGATGCCCACCTGCCGGACATCGACTGGAGCGTCCTCCCGCCAGGCTCGACCTCTCGGTTCTTCGATGCCCCGAGCGGTCGCCTCGCGGCGACGTCGCTCGGGGATCCTCGGGATCCGCGCGTTGTGCTGGTGCCGGGGATCACGGGATCCAAAGAGGATTTCTCACTGCTCGCACCGCTCCTCGTGGATGCCGGCTACTTCGTCGAGAGCTTCGACCTCGCCGGACAGTACGAGTCGCACCTGGCCGGACCGCCGGACGGTGGACACTACACGCAGGAACTGTTCGTCGCGGACCTCGATGCGTTCCTCCGCGCGGGCGCGCCGGCTCATGTCCTCGGATACTCCTTCGGCGGGATCCTCGCGGGGATCGTCGCAACTGCAGACCCGTTCCTCGTGCGCTCGCTCACCTTCCACACCACCCCGCCGCTCGCCGGCCAGGCGTTCCGCGGTGTCCGCACCATCGGCTGGTTCAGCGGCTGGGTGACGGAACACCAGGGCGCTGGGCTCATGATCTGGGGGATCAGGACCAATCAGAACCGGGTCGGTCCCAAACGACTCGCCTTCGTCCGCGACCGTTTCGCGCTCACGCGGCGTTCGAGCGTCGACGACGCGATCGGTCTGATGCGCAGGACCCCGGACCTCGTGCCAGGGCTTGCCGCGCTGGACGTGCCGAAACTCGTCGTCACGGGCGACCACGATCTGTGGCCCACACCGCTTCATGCGGCGTTCGCATCCGGGATCAGAGGAGCGTTCGCCGTGTACCGGACCGGACACAGCCCGTGCGAGACGGCGCCGAACCAGCTCGTGGAAGACTTGCTGGAGTTGTTCGCGATCGCCGGGGACCGACCGGGGGCGGCAGCTTCGTAGGGGGTCGAAGCAATGGGGCAGTCCGCAGGAGGCCAGCAGTCACGAGCTCAATCGCCGATGCCGCCGAGTGGAGTGGCGACGTCGTACAGCCAGGCAGAACTCGACGAACTCGTGGCGGGCGTCGCGCCCAGATCCGGTTGGGACTTCTCCCGGATGTCCGTCCGGCGTGCGCCGGCGCCGTGGGAGTACACCGACGTCGTGTCCGCACAGCTCGCGAGCGGCGACCACGTGCTGGATGTCGGCACCGGCGGTGGTGAGCGCTTTGTGGAGTTGCTCGCAGGGCGAGGCGTCGGCTTCGGGCTCGGTGTCGACATCGATGCCGCGATGATCGACGTCGCCCGGGAGAACGGGCGCGGTCTCGAACACCTCTCGTTCCGGCAGAGCAGCCACCTGCTCGAACACGTGTCGGAGTCCTTCGACGTGGTAGTCAACCGCCATGCGCCATTCTCACTCGACGCGATCGTGCATCGTCTCCGCCCCGGTGGCCGCTTCATCACCCAGCAGGTCGGTGAACGCAACATGCTGAACGTGAAGGTTGCGCTCGGACAGGAACTGCCGGCCGCCCCGGTCGCCCGCGACCTCTTCGCCGATGCAGGGTTCGCGGCCGTCGAGATCCGCGAGTACGACGTCGAGTACGTCGTCCGGGATGCGGCGTCGCTCGTGTTCTGGCTCGGTGCGCTCGACCTCTTACACGCCGACGTGGCCGGTGCGGCGGCGCTCGCCGACGTCGATGTCTTCAACGGGATCCTCTCCGGCAACGTCACGGACGCTGGTTTCGTCACGAACGAGCACCGCTACCTCGTCATCGCCACGCGCTGAAGCCCGCGAACTGGCAGTTGTGGCGGCTCTGACGTGCGTCAGACCAGCCACAACTGACAGGTCGCGGGCTGGATCGGGGGAGGGGAGGCGGGGGAGGCGGGAGAGGCGGAGGCGGGCTAGACGGGGAAACCGTCTGGCTCGATGGGGTCGTGGTGTTCGACGGCCCTGCGGGCGGCACGGCGCCTCCAGGGGGCCTCCTCCGGGAGGTGGGCGCCGATCGTGTGGAACGCCCAGTCGATCCGACGGCCGAAACCGCTCCACGAGGCGAACGGACGACCGGAGATCCCGACCGCGAGGGTGTCCTCGTAGTGGACGCGTGTGCCAGGGGCCAGATGGATGCTGAGGTCGAGGTCGTCGTGGATGCGCGGATCCGTGCGATGCACCCGTCCGCGGGCGTCCGCCCAGACCTCGCGGCGCATCGCGAAGTTCGATCCGAACAACGGCGGCTGACCGAGCCACAGCGACATCGACCAGAAGTATCCGCCGAGATAGAGATTGCGGCCGAGGAGCGTCGCAATGGCACTCCCGTCGTAGAACTCACCCGGCCCCGTGACCGCATCGACCTCCGGCATCGTCACGAAGATCGCCTCGATGTGGGCGAGCCAATCGACGGGAGGGCGGGAGTCCGCGTCGATGCGGACGATGATGTCGCCCGTCGCGGCGTCGTACCCGGTGGAACTCGCCGACCAGATCCCGGGGACCGGCTCGTCGACGACGACGACCCCGGCGGCCTGCGACGCACGGGCGACCGCCGCCGTGTCATCGGTGGAGCCGTTGTCCACAACGACGATCTCGTCCGCCGGGCGCAACTGCGACGCCAGATGCTGCAGCGCGCGCTCCAACATGGGGGCATCGTTCCTCGCCGGGATGACCACCGACACCTTCAGCACTCGTGACTCCCGGCCGCTCGCGATCCTGCGGCCGACCGAACGGTCGGAGCCGCCAGACACACGTTACTCCGACGAGTGACGGATTCCGGCCTTTGCGCAGAGGGTTGCGTTCTTGCCTGTTCGGACAGCATTTCCGCGTTGTTCCAGGGCCCCTCTGCTAGGGTTGACGAGGTGAACCACACGGTTCGCCACGCAACACAACGGAGCAGGCCGGCAGGAAGCTGGTCCTCGGTGGTGGGTTACTCACACACGTGGGTGATTTTCTACTGGTGACCAGCCAAGCCCCAGACGACGCGGTGCATCGATCCGATGCGGAACGCCGTGTCATCCGCCTGGGGACTTGAGTACGTACTGCGGCTCTCTCCGTGCACAAACGCGTTGATCGGCGCGTCCACTCGGACGCGCGTCCCGCCACCGGGCGGGGAGCGCACACGTATGAAGGAGAGACCTTTGGAAGGTCCAGAAATCAAGTTCGCCGAAGCCGTTCTCGACAACGGCAAGTTCGGCACCCGCACCATCCGGTTCGAGGCCGGACGCCTCGCACAGCAGGCTCAGGGCGCAATCGCGGCCTACCTCGACGAGGAGACCATGCTCCTCTCCGCCACCTCGGCGAGCAAGCACCCCAAGGACAACTTCGACTTCTTCCCCCTCACGGTGGACGTCGAAGAGCGTTCCTACGCAGCAGGCAAGATCCCCGGTTCGTTCTTCCGTCGTGAAGGCCGCCCGTCCACCGAGGCCATCCTCGTCTGCCGCCTGATCGACCGGCCGCTGCGCCCCTCGTTCGTCGAGGGTCTCCGCAACGAGGTCCAGATCGTCATCACCGTCCTGTCGATCGCACCGGGCGAGTTCTACGACGCCCTCGCCATCAACGCGGCATCGATGTCCACGCAGATCTCCGGTCTGCCGTTCTCCGGCCCCATCGGCGCAGTCCGCCTGGCGCTCATCCCCGGCCTGAACGGTTCGGACGACCAGTGGGTCGCCTTCCCGAAGGTCGACCAGCTCGAGGAAGCCGTCTTCGACATCGTCGTCGCCGGTCGCATCGTGACCGACGCAAACGGCAACGAAGACGTCGCGATCATGATGGTCGAAGCAGAAGCGACCGAGAACAGCTGGAACCTCATCAAGGCCGGCGCCACCAAGCCGGACGAGGCGATCGTGGCCCAGGGCCTCGAAGCGTCCAAGCCGTTCCTCAAGCAGCTCGTCAAGGCACAGAGCGAGCTCGCAGCGCAGGCTGCCAAGGAGATCGCGGCGTACCCCGTGTTCCTCCCGTACACGCAGGCGAGCTACGACGCCGTCGCAGCACTCGCGCAGGACGAACTGGTGAACGTCTACCAGATCGCCGACAAGATCGAGCGCCAGAACGCCGACGACGCCCTCAAGGACCGCGTCAAGGCGACCGTCGCAGAGCAGGTCGAGGCCGGCACGCTCGACGCAGAGGTGCTCACGCAGCTCTCGGCTGCGTACAAGTCCGTCTCGAAGAAGGTCATGCGCGGTCGTGTGCTCCGTGAGGGCATCCGCATCGACGGTCGTGGCCTGGCGGACATCCGTCCGCTCGACGCCGAGGTGCAGGTCATCCCGCGCGTCCACGGTTCCGCCATCTTCCAGCGCGGCGAGACCCAGATCCTGGGTGTCACCACGCTGAATATGCTCAAGATGGAGCAGCAGATCGACTCCCTGAGCCCGGTCACGAAGAAGCGCTACCTGCACCACTACAACTTCCCGCCCTACTCGACCGGTGAGACCGGCCGTGTCGGTTCGCCGAAGCGTCGCGAGATCGGGCACGGCTTCCTCGCCGAGCGCGCCCTCGTGCCGGTGCTGCCGAGCCGCGAGGAGTTCCCCTACGCGATCCGTCAGGTGTCGGAGGCCCTCGGGTCCAACGGCTCCACCTCGATGGGTTCCGTCTGCGCCTCGACCCTGTCCCTGCTGAACGCCGGTGTGCCGCTGCGCGCACCCGTCGCCGGCATCGCCATGGGCCTCATCTCCGACACCGTCGACGGTGAGACCCGCTACGCGGCCCTCACCGACATCCTCGGTGCCGAAGACGCGCTCGGCGACATGGACTTCAAGGTCGCCGGTACCTCCGAGTTCGTCACGGCCATCCAGCTGGACACGAAGCTCGACGGCATCCCCACCTCCGTCCTGAACGGTGCGCTCCAGCAGGCGAAGGACGCTCGTACGACGATCCTCTCCGTGCTGAACGCAGCGATCGACGCCCCCGATGAGATGGCTCCGACCGCGCCTCGCGTGATCTCGGTCCAGATCCCCGTGGACAAGATCGGTGAGCTCATCGGCCCCAAGGGCAAGACGATCAACGCCATCCAGGACGAGACCGGCGCCGACATCTCCATCGAGGAGGACGGCACCGTCTACATCGGCGCCGTCGACGGCCCGTCGGCCGAGGCTGCTCGTGCCCAGGTGAACGCGATCGCGAACCCCACCAACCCGGAGATCGGCGAGCAGTTCCTCGGAACCGTCGTCAAGATCGCCGCGTTCGGTGCGTTCGTCTCGCTCCTCCCGGGCAAGGACGGCCTGCTGCACATCTCCGAGGTGCGCAAGCTCGCCGGTGGCAAGCGTGTCGAGAACGTCGAAGACGTCCTCGGCGTCGGCCAGAAGGTCCTCGTGGAGATCACGAAGATCGACGACCGCGGCAAGCTGTCCCTCGCACCGGTGCTGGCTGATGAAGCCGACACGCACGGTCGCGACGCAGCGAGCGACGGCCCCGAGGCTCCTGCCGAAGGCTAGTCGGTCCCGTTCCACCGGAACCCCGTCACCACATTCGTGTGGTGGCGGGGTTTCCGCGTTGGGCGCTGAGGTGCCCGGGCTGGTGTGAGCGGCGCACCCGCAGTGTCGCGTCGGTCGAAGGCATGATCGACTCGGTGTGAAACACCCAAAAGCGGGTCAATCGCTTCATTCCGGGCGTTCGGCGGTCGACGGGTCAGTATCGTGATGATGTCCTTCCGTCCTGCGGAATGACGACGCTCATCACGTCGGACCCGAACCGACGTGACGATCACCGCCCGCGCCGACGGCTCGCTCTGCGGGGCAGCTCGAGGAGACCCATGTCGAACGCAACCCGCTCACGCCCATCCAGGCGGCGAGTCGTGGCTGCGCTCGCCATCGCCGCCGTGCTCGGCACCTCGGCTGCCTCCGTCGGTCTCCTGGCCGGGACTCCCGCGCCCGCGACGGCGGCATCCGATGCTCGGATCGCCGCGGTCGCGACGCCCGGCCCGACGGCGTCGGCATCCCCGTCGCCCTCACAGCCGCCGTGGTCTTCTCCTCCGCCGACCCCGGCCACGCGTTCGGAACCGTGAACGACGACGGTGACGGTACTCCTGGACGACGCTGACCGCCACCCGAGCGCCCGGACGGTTTCGGCAGCATCTCCGGATCCGCCGACCTCCTCCAGGTGCTGCCGGGTGCCGCGATCCCGCTGTCGACTCCGGTTCCCGGTGCAGGGGCACCGACGCTGAGCGCAACCGGTGCCGATGTCGGCTGGTTGCCGATCGGAGCCGCCGCGGGGCTCGTGCTCGGCACGGTCTTCCTCATCCTCCGTCGGCGGGCTGCACGGGTCTGACCGGCACCGCGCCGATTCGGATCGGTGTCGCTCCTTGAGCGACGGGCGCATCCGGCGTAGCCTCGGAGGACTCCGCGATGACGCGGGGCACGGCATCGCCCACAAGGCACCGCCGTGAAGTCACCGAATTCAAGGCGGCGTGCATCGTGTCGATGGAGACCCAGGCAACTTCCGAACCCAGAGCGCTGGCGCGAGACCAGCTCGACGTCCACCACAACGTCCAGGACGCGGGAGGTGGGGCTGGCCAGGACGATGTCGCCCGGCCGAACGGGCTCGTCCAACTCCTCTCGCCGGACGGCGCGCGCGTCGACGAGCCGCTCTACGGGATGTACGTCTCGGACATCACCCCTGATCGCCTGCTCGGCCTCTACGAGGACATGGTCGTTGTGCGTCGCATCGACGCAGAGGCCACCGCACTGCAACGCCAGGGCGAGATCGGTTTGTGGCCGCCCTTGCTCGGCCAGGAGGCCGCACAGATCGGTTCAGCGCGTGCGCTCCGACCGGACGATTTTGTGTTCACGAGCTATCGAGAACAGGCCGTCGCCTACTGCCGCGGTGTCGAACTCGCCGACCTGATGCGCATGTGGCGGGGCACCGCGCTCTCCGGCTGGAACCCGTACGACGTCGGTATGGCGACACCGGCGGTCATCATCGGGGCGCAGACCCTGCACGCGACCGGATGGGCGATGGGCGCGCGCCTCGACGGCGTCGACGCGGTCGCCGTCGCCTACTTCGGAGACGGTGCGACGAGCCAGGGCGACGTCAACGAGGCCCTCGTGCTCGCCGCGAGCTTCCAGGCGCCGGTCGTGTTCTTCTGCCAGAACAACCAGTACGCGATCTCGGAACCGGTCGGACTGCAGGCGAGGAGACCCATCGCGGATCGCAGTCCTGGCTTCGACATCCCGAGCATCCGCGTCGACGGCAACGACGTGCTCGCGGTGATGGCGGCGACGCGCATCGCCGTCGAGCGGGCGAGGAGCGGTGGCGGACCGACGTTCATCGAAGCCGTGACGTACCGGATGGGCCCGCACACGACATCCGACGATCCGACGAGATACCGCGACGAGACGGAACTCGAAGCCTGGCGCGCGAAGGACCCACTGCTGCGCGTCGAACGGCTCCTGGAACGGGAGGGACACCTCGACGAGGGTGCAAAAGCACACGTGAGGGCTGCCGGGGATGCAGCGGCCGCAGCCGTCCGGGCTGGCTGCCTCGCGCTCGAAGCGCCCGAGCCGCTCACCGTGTTCGATCATGTCCTCGCGACGCCGAATGCCGCGCTCACGCGCCAGCGGGACGGATACGCCGCCTACCTCGCGATGTTCGAAGGCGGTGCGCGATGACGGAACTCACCCTCTCGAAAGCGGTCAACACGGGACTCCGGCGGGCGATGGCCGACGACGACCGTGTCCTCCTCCTCGGGGAGGACATCGGCAAACTCGGGGGCGTGTTCCGCGTGACCGACGGACTGCAAGCCGAATTCGGCGTGGACAGGGTCATCGACATGCCGCTCGCGGAATCCGCCATCATCGGTGCGGCCATCGGGCTCGCCTTCCGCGGGTTCCGACCGGTGTGCGAGATCCAGTTCGACGGGTTCATCTATCCCGGATTCGACCAGATCGTCGCCCAGCTCGCGAAGCTGCACTACCGGACGGCCGGCGCCGTCCCGATGCCCGTCACCATTCGTGTGCCGTACGGCGGCGGGATCGGCGCGGTCGAGCACCACTCCGAATCGCCGGAGGCGTACTTCGCGCACACCTCGGGCCTGCGAGTCGTCACCTGCGCGAACCCGCAGGACGCGCACACCATGATCCGACAGGCCATCGCCTGCGACGACCCCGTGCTGTTCTTCGAACCGAAGCGTCGCTACTGGACGAAGGGCGACGTCCTGGAGTCCATGCCGGAGGATCCGATGTCGTTCGAACAGGCTCGTGTTGTGCGTTCGGGTGGCGACGTCACGCTCATCGCGTACGGGCCGCTCGTCCAGACAGCGCTCGACGCCGCTGCGGCGGCGTCCGATGAGGGCATCGGGATCGAGGTCATCGACCTGCGCTCACTCGCTCCGCTCGACGTCGACACGATCACCGCCTCCGTGCGGAAGACCGGCAGGGTGGTCATCACCCACGAAGCGCAACGATCCGGCGGGCTGGGCGCCGAGATCGCCGCGACGATCACCGAGCACTGCTTCGACTTCCTGGAGGAGCCGCCCGCGCGGGTGACCGGCTTCGACACCCCGTATCCGGCCTCGGCTTTCGAAGACCACTTCCTGCCGGACCTCGACCGGTTGCTCGACGCCGTCGATCGGGTGCTCGGCAGGCCGAATTCCCTAAGCGGTGCGCGAGGGGTGAGCGCATCGTGAGGCGGTTCGTCCTGCCGGACCTCGGGGAGGGGCTGACCGAATCGGAGCTCGTCGTCTGGCGGGTCGCGGTCGGCGACCGGGTCGAGCTCAACCAGATCATCGCCGAGGTGGAGACGGCGAAAGCGCTCGTCGAGCTGCCCGCGCCGGCCGCCGGCATCGTCTCGCGCCTGTACGCGGAGCCCGGTGCGACCGTGCTCGTCGGCGAGGCGCTCGTCGACATCGCAACCGGCGAGGAGGCTGACGAACCTGCGGTGGCGCCCGAGGATGGGACGGCCGGCGAGCGGGATCACGCCGGGCAGACGACGGCGACCCGTGAACCGGTGCTCGTCGGGTACGGACCGCGGGTGGAGGACGGGTCCAGGCCGAAGCGGCGGGATCGCATCCAGGCGATGGGGGACGCGGTCGCCGATCCGGCGGGGCACGCTGCGACCCGGCCGCGATCGACTCCGCCCGTGCGGCGTCTCGCGAGGGACCTCGGTGTTGTGCTCGACGACCTGGTCGGGACCGGTGTCGGCGGACGGATCACGAGGGAGGACGTCGAGGCGCGGGCGGCCGTCGGCGACCGACGCCACGATGGCGCCCCGGCCCAGGGATCGACGACGATCGGCAGGGCACCGGCCCAGGAGGCCGTGCCGAACGGATCCGTCGATGGCACCATTCGGCGACCGATCTCCGGCGTTCGGCGGCGGACGGCCGCGGCCATGGTCGCGAGCGCATTCACGGCGCCGCACGTGACGGAGTTCCTGACCGTCGATGTAACGCCGACGATGACGTTCATCGACCAGGTGTCGGCCTCGCCGCGGGGGCGGGCCCATCGGATCAACATCCTCACGGTCCTGTCCAAAGCCGTGTGCATCGCAGCCCGTCATACGCCATCCGTGAACGCGCGATGGGATGAGGACGCCCAGGAGATCATCGAGTTCGGCGGGGTGAACCTCGGCATCGCTGCGGCGACCGGGCGCGGGCTGCTCGTGCCGAACATCGCCGGAGCCGATCGCATGGACCTCTTCGGTCTGGCCGACGCGATCGACGGGCTCGTCGCATCGGCGAGGGACGGGAAGACCGCCCCGGCGGAGCTTGCGGGTGGCACGATGACCATCACGAACATCGGTGTCTTCGGGATCGACGCCGGCACGCCGATTCTGAACCCGGGAGAGTCGGCGATCCTCGCGCTCGGCGCAGTCCGTCGGCTCCCGTGGGAGTTCGAGGGCGGCATCGCCCTGCGACAGGTGGTGACGTTGGCGCTGTCGTTCGACCATCGTGTCGTCGACGGGGCGGAGGGTTCACGATTCCTGGCCGACGTCGGTCAGATGCTCGCCGACCCCGCCACCGTCCTCACCTTCGTCTGATCCGTCCCGCTCCGCCTCGTCCTTCCGTCTTCGCTCCTGGGTGTGCAGAATTCCGGAACTGTTGGCGCATTCTGGTCCGGAATTCGCATTCCGGCCCGAATTCGTGCGAAAACAGGCAGGATTTCCGGAATTCTGCACAGCCACAGAGGAGGAGGGTGTGGAGCGGGGGCTAGAGGCGGAAGGTGGCGCGGGGGATGTCGGAGACGAGACGATGCGCGATGCCAGCGGCCGCGTCCTCGGACAGCTGGTGGGTCGCGACGAGTCCGGCGAGGAACGCGGCGTCGCCTCGACGCGACATGTCGTGCCGCGCCGGAATCGAGCAGAAGGCGCGCGTGTCATCGATGAACCCGGACGTCTTCGTGAACCCCGCGCTGTCGGTCGCGGCGGCACGGAAGCGCGCGATGCCGGCCGGGGTGTCGAGGAACCACCAGGGCGCGCCGGCGTACACCGACGGGTAGAAGCCGGCGAGTGGAGCGATCTCGCGCGAGAACGTCGTCTCGTCGACCGTGAACAGCACGAGCCGGAACGTCGGATTTGTGCCGAAATCCCGCAGGATCGGCGTGAGCGGCACCGTGAACGCGCCGACCGACGGCAGATCATGGCCCGTGTCCGGACCGAACCGGTCGAAAGTGGGCCGGTGGTGGTTGCGGATGACCCCGGGATGCAACTGCATCACCAGACCGTCCTCGCTCGCCATCTCGGCCAGGCGGTAGAGCATGTTGTGCCGATACGCGACGGCCTCCGACGCCGTGATCGTGCCGTCGAGACCTGCGCGGTGCAGCCGTTCCGCAGCAGCAGCGTCGAGGGGCTCGGAACCCGCATCCAGAACCCCGGTGTCAGTCGCAGTGCCACCGGCGGCGATGAACGCCGCCCGTCGCGACCGCAACGCATCCAGCAGCCCCGCGTACGTCGAGCAGTCGACACCAGACCGCTCTGCCAGTCGGTCGAGTCGCCCGGCCCAGCCGTCCTCGTCCGGGTGCATGTACCGATCGGCGCGGAATGTCGGCAGCACCCGCCCGGTGAACGACGGATCGTCCCGCAGTGCGAGGTGTGCCGCGAGGTCGTCGGCCGGGTCGTCGGTCGTGGCGAGGACCTCGATGCGGAAACGGTCGAAGAGGGCGCGCGGACGGAAGTCCTCGCCGGCGAGCGTCGCATCGAGCTGGTCGTACAGTTCGTCGGCGTTCGCGGTCGACGGATGCTCGGTGAGCCCGAACACCTCGCTGAACTCCGTCTCGAACCAGTAGCGCACCGGGGTGCCGAGGAAGTCGTCCCAGTGCTCGCACAGGCGACGCCAGATCTCGCGCCCGGACTGCTCGGGAGCCGGGCCGAGGCCGAGCGCGTCGAGCGGGACGCCGACCGCGTGCAACATCCGCGTGACGTAATGGTCAGGTGTGATGAGGAGCGCGGCCGGATCCGGGAACCGCTCGTTCCGCAGCAGCATCGACGCATCGACATGCCCGTGCGGCGAGTAGATGGGGGCGTCCGCGACCTCCGCGTACAAGCGGCGTGCGATGGCGAGCTGCGTCGGATCGGAGGGGAGCAGACGGTCCGGGTGCGGTGACAGGGCGGTCATCATCGGTCTTTCCTGGTGGTGTTCGAGGGCGCCGGCCCGGTCGACGACCGGACGGTGAGATGGGTGGGGAGCGTCGCCGTCCGTCTGACAGTCGGCAGGTCGGAGTCGATGCGGGACAGCAGCATGGACACCGCGGCGCGGCCGGCCTCCTCGATCGGCGCCGTCAGGGTGGTGAGCGGCGGGTTGCAGAAGTCCGCCCCGAAGATGTCGTCGCAGCCGACGATGCTGATCTCGTCCGGCACCCGCACCCCGCGCTCGGTGAAGCGCATGAGCATGCCGATGGCGAGGAGGTCGTTGAAGGCGATGCACGCCGTCGCGTCCGTGTTGAGGACGGCATCGGCCGCAGCGGCGCCCGCGTGCTTCTTGGGGGAGAACGGGCCGATGCGGATCGCCTCGACGCCGAGTTCGGCGGCTGCACGGACGAGCGCGCGCCATCGCCCCTCGTTCGGCCAGGAGGTCGGCGGGCCGGAGACGTACGCGATGGTGCGATGGCCGAGCGACACGAGGTGGCCGAGCGCTTCGTGGACGCCCCTGGGCGTGTCGATGTAGACGCTCGGCACGGAGGCCGTCTGACGGTTGATGGCGACGAGCGGGATCTCCTTGGCGAGGGCGCTCAACCGGCGGTCGGTCAGCCGGGAGGCCGCGAGGATCGCACCGTCGTAGGAGGGGCGCAGCTTCTGCAGCATCCCGTCCTCCAGCTCGTCGGACTCCTCGGTGTCGATCAGGATCTGCGTGTAGCCGGCCGCCTTCAGCTGCTGCTGCGTCCCGCGGATGATCCCGAAGTAGAACGGGTTCGTGACGTCGGAGACGAGGACGGCGATCGCGCCGGTGCGTCCGGAGGTCAGCGCCCGCGCATGGGAGTTGGGGACGTAGTCGAGTTCACGCGCGGCCCGCTCGATGCGTTCGCGGGTGATCTGATTCACCCGGCCGGGATTCGAGAGCGCACGCGAGACCGTCGAGGTTGCCACGCCACTGGCGGCTGCGACGTCGGCGAGGGTCGCCGGTCGGCTTCGCCCCGCATCACCGAGAGGTTCCATGGCAGCAGTAGAGCACAGCATGGCAACAAGTGGCAAACGGTTGCCTTCTGCTTGCCATCGTGTTTAGAGTTCCCATGCACCACCCCCGTGGCGCATCCACAGCACTCAAAGGAGAGTCACGATGAGAGCACACCAGGTCCTCGGCACGGTGGCGGCATTGGCCGTCGTCGGCCTCGCACTGCAGGGCTGTTCAGCAGCATCGTCCGACGGCGGTTCCTCGTCCGGCCCCGTCGACGGCAAGGGCAAGACCCTCACCGTGATGGTGGCGGCCAACGGCCTCTACCCGGAGCAGCAGAAGGCCTGGTTCGGGGAGGTGTCCGACAAGTTCGAGAAGGAGACGGGTGCCAAGGTGTCCTTCGAGACCTTTGCCTCGGCGAACGACGAGCTCACCAAGATCCAGACCTCCGTCGTCTCCGGTCAGGGCCCGGACATCTACGGCCTCGGCACCACGTTCACCCCGACCGCAAGCGCCACCGGCGCCTTCGTCACCCTCGACAAGGCGGCCTGGGACAAGGTCGGCGGCCGCGACCGCTTCGTCCCGGCGACACTCGGCATCTCCGGCCCGGACGAGGACCACGAGGTCGGCATCCCCTTCGCGAGCCGTCCGTTCGTGATGGCATACAACACTGACCTCCTGAAGGCGGCCGGGATCGACAAGCCAGCGACGACGTGGGACGAACTCGGCGAACAGGCCGCGAAGCTCACCTCGGGCGACACCTACGGCCTCGCAATCGCCTACGCCGACAGCTTCGACCCGTGGAAGTTCATCTGGGGCATGTCCGTGCAGGCTGGCAATCCGATCCTCGACGGCAAGAAGTCGCGCATCGACGACGAGGTCACCAAGAAGGCCTACGAGACGTACTTCGGCTGGATGACGAAGGAGCACGCCGTCGACCCGGCGGCGATCGGTTGGAAGAACGCGCAGGCCGTCGCAGCCTTCGCGAGTGGCAAGGCCGCCTACCTCCCGATGACGTCCGCAACGTCGAAGGTCACGCTCGACGCTTCGCCCATGGCCGGCAAGTACGCCTACGCGCTGTTGCCGACGATCCCGCCGGGGGAGACGACCACACCGAAGGGCGGCAAGCCGGCAACGAGCATCATCTCCGGCGACAACCTCGTCGTCGCGAAGTACTCGCAGAACCAGGACCTCTCCTTCGCGCTCATCAAGATGCTGACCTCCGCCGATGCGCAGGAGCAGTACTACAAGACGTTCGGCGAGATGCCGACCAACGCAGAAGCCGCCAAGAAGCTCGAGACGGACAACGAGGCGCTCGCGCCGATCCTGGCATCGTCCGCCGGCTCCGTCGGCACCCCGTTCAGCGGCGCGTGGGGCGACACCCAGCTCGCGCTCGTCAACGTCGTGGTGCAGCTCATCCCCGAGCTGTCGGCAGGCGGCGTGAGCGACTCCTCGCTCGAGACGCAGCTGAAGACGGCGCAGACGACATCGCAGTCCGCGCTCGACAAGGTCAAGTAACGGATCCGTCATGACCAGTCAGACGATCACCCCTGGTGCGGCCACCGAGCCGCACCAGGACGGCCAGGGGAAGCGTCGCGCACATCGCGGCGCCTCCCCGGGGCCCGCCCCTCGGAGGCCTCGTCGGGTGAAGACGATCCAGGAACGCAACCGGCCGATGTGGATGCTCATCCCCGGCGGTGCGCTGATGGGCGTCGTCATCGCAATCCCGCTCGTCCTCGCCGTCTACATCTCCCTCCTCGACCTCGACCAGTACACGCTCCGCAGCTGGCTGCAGGCGCCGTTCATCGGACTCGGGAACTTCATCGAGGCGTTCTCCGCCTCACCGCTGCTGCACTCCGTCTGGATCAGCGTCTCGTACGCCGTGATCGTCTCGGTCGTCACGATGCCCATCGGCATCGCAGCGGCGCTCGCCACCCAGAACCGGTTCCGCGGCCGTGGACTCGTCCGTTCGCTGTTCCTCATCCCGTACGTGCTGCCAGCGTTCGTGGTCGGGACGGTGTGGCGCACGATGATGCAGCCGGGCGGCGTCGTCGATACCGGACTGCAGGCCATCGGGATCAACAGCGGCCTGTGGCTCAACGGACCGCAGAGCTACTGGACGCTCATCATCGTCCAGGCCTGGTGCTCGTGGCCGTTCTTCTACCTGCTGGTCCTCGCCGGTCTGCAGTCGGTCGAGCAGGAGGTCCACGAGGCCGCTGCGCTCGACGGCGCCCGCTGGTGGGCGAAGTTGCGCTATGTCGTGTTCCCGTACCTCAAGGGGCCGGTCGCGCTCGCATTCATCATCTCGCTGCTGCACAACATCAACAGCTTCACGCTGCCGTTCGTGCTGTTCGGGGTGCCGGCGCCGAAGGACGTCGAAGTCCTCCCAGTGCTCACGTACATCACGAGCTTCCAGAGCTTCCGCTTCGGGCTGAGCGCCGCAATGGCGCTCGCCTCGCTCGTGCTCGTCGCCATCCCACTGTTCATCTACCTGCGAGCTGTGAAGCTCGACACCGGAGACGAGGTGAAGCGCTCATGACCGCCACCAGATCGATCGTCGTGCCCCGCGCAGTGAATCGCGGAGGACGCCCGGCGCCCACAAGGCGGGACAGCGATGTCACCCGTCTGCTGCCGCGGCCGTTGCTCGTCACCGTCATCGTGGTACTGCTCGTTGTGGTCCTGGCCCCTGTGCTGTACATCCTGTTCGCCTCGGTGAACTCGGACGTCTCGGTCGCGAAGGGCGCCTTCTTCCCGACGGAGCTGCACCTCGACAACTATCTGAAGATCTGGACGACCGTCGACCTGCGCAACGGACTGCTCAACAGCGTCCTCGTGTGCGGGGCCGTCGCCATCGTCTCGGCGGCGATCGCCGTGATGACCGCGTACGTGCTCGTCCGGTACGCGTTCAAAGGCCGCCTGACGGTGCTGCGCGGGCTCCTCGCCCTGCAGAGCATCCCCGGCACGCTTATGCTGCTGCCCGTCTTCGTGTTGTTCGCGAGCGTCGCCACGGCGCTCGGCATCCAGATCATCGGCACCCGCTGGGCGCTCGGGATCACCTACCTCACCTTCGCGCTGCCGTTCTCGACCTGGGTCATGGTGACCTACCTGCGAGGGCTGCCGCGCGAGCTGGAGGAGGCGGCACGAATCGACGGTGCGTCGTCGTTCCGCATCCTCACGCGCATCGTCGTCCCGCTCAGCTGGCCGGGCATCGTCGTCTCCGGGATCTTCGCGTTCCTGCTCGGCTGGAACGACGTGCTCTTCGCATCCGTCATGACCAACGCCGAGTCCCGCACGGCGGCTGTCGCCCTGCAGGTCTTCGGAGCCACCCAGGAGGGCGGCGCGATCCCGCTGTACGGACAGATGATGGCGGCTTCGCTCATCTGCGCCGTGCCGGTCGTCGTCCTGTATCTCGTTTTCCAGCGCTACCTCGTCGGTGGCCTGACCGCAGGAGGAGTCAAATGAACCAGCCGTCCACCACCGTCACCACCCTCGACCCGGCCTGGAAGCTCTCGGGCTTCGGCGACGAGATCGACGCGGACCCGGTCATCCAGGTCACCGTCCTGCAGGCGCTCGGCGCCAACCACATCGAGGTGCGGAGCGCGTGGGGCACGAACATCGTCGACCTCGACGACGCCGATCTCGACCGCCTCGCGGGCATCCTCGACGAACGGGGGATGGGGGTGTCAGCCATCGCATCGCCCATCGGCAAGGTCGACGTCTCACTGCCGGTCGAGCACGAGGTCGAGCGTCTCGGACGCGCGATCCGCGCAGCCCACCGGCTCGGCACCGGCTACATCCGGATCTTCTCCTTCTACCGCGAGGAATCGCTCGCTCCCGCTGACGTCCGTGACGACGTCATCGTCCGGATGCGCGCCCTCGCAGCCCTCGCCGAGGCGGAGAACGTCATCCTGCTCCACGAGAACGAGAAGGACATCTACGGCGACACGCCTGAACGCGTCCTCGACATCATCGAGTCGGTCGCGTCTCCGGCGCTCCGCGTGGCCTGGGACAGCGCGAACTTCGTCCAGGTCGGCGTCGCCCGGCCGTTCACGGACGGGTACACGATGCTCCGCCCCTACCTCGAGTACCTCCAGGTGAAGGATGCGATCGCAGCCACCGGCGACGTCGTACCGGCAGGCGAGGGCGACGGCGAGGTCGCCGAGATGATCGAGGCGCTCGCCGCCGACGGATACACGGGCTTCGCCTCCCTCGAACCGCACTTGACCGACGTCAACTCCCTCGGAGGGTTCTCCGGTCCGGCCGCCTTCGGTCGCGCCGCCAGGGCCTTCGCCGCCATCACCGACCGCATCGGAGTCCGCACAGCATGACCGATTCAGCACGAACCGAATCAGCACAGTCCACGTCAGAACAGCGCTCAGAACCGACCGCCCAGCCGCTCGGCGTCGCGATCGTCGGCTGCGGCATCATCGGCTACAACCACGCCAGAGCCATCGCCTCGTTGCCAGGCCTCTCCATCACGGCCGTGGTCGATGCGATCCCAGCGGCAGCCCTCGCGCTCGCCGACGAGATCGCCGGACCGATCGGCGCCGCACGGCCGGGGGAGTTCGCCTCCCTCGCGGACGCCCTCGCCGACCGGCTCGTCGACATCGTCGTCATCTGCACACCGAGCGGACTGCACGTCCAACTCGCGGAGGAGGCGATCGAGGCCGGCAAACACGTTGTCATCGAGAAGCCGCTCGACGTGACGATGGCCCGTGCCCGCCGCATCCGCGATCTCGCGGCAGGGGCGGCCGAACGCGGCATCGTCGTCTCGGTCATCAGCCAGCACCGCTTCGATCCGGCCTCCGTCGTCGTCGCCGATGCGGCGCACCGTGGCGACTTCGGCCGCATCACGAGCGCCGTCGCATCGGTCGCGTGGTGGCGGAGCCAGGAGTACTACGACTCCGGCACCTGGCGGGGCACATGGGAGCTCGACGGCGGTGGCGCCGTGATGAACCAGGGCGTCCACACCGTCGACCTCCTGGTCTGGTTCCTCGGTCAGCCCGTCGAGGTCTTCGCACAGACGGCGCTCCTCGCCCACGAACGGGTCGAGATCGAGGACGTTGCGGTCGCGACGGTCCGCTTCGCCTCGGGGGCGCTCGCCGTCGTCCACGCGACGACCGCGGCGTATCCGGGACTCTCGGTGCGTCTGCAGGTGCACGGCGACCGGGGTTCGGCGACGATCGACGACGACCAGCTCGCCGTGTTCGCGACCGCTGACGCCACAAGCGCCGCTGACGGCGCCGGCGTCGTCAACCGGGCGGCGGAACTCGTCCCGGCGACCGAGGTCGCCGGGAACGATCGCGACCCGAACCGGTTCATCGTCGGCCATGCCCGGCAGTACGCCGACGTCCTCGCAGCGATCACCGACGGCCGTGCGCCAGGCGTGACCGTCGACGACGCGTTCCTCTCGCTCGCCGTCGTCCGTGCGATCTACCTCTCGGCGACCCTCGGTCGTCAGGTCCTCGTCGAGGAGGTGCTCTCCGGAGCGCTCGGCGAACTCCTCGTCACCACGGGAGGCGCAGCATGAAGTTCTCCGTATTCACCGCATCGACGCCCGACTGGACGCCGCAGGAGGCGGCGACGACCCTCGCGGCGCAGGGCTGGGACGGCATCGAATGGCGTGTCACCGATCAGGCGGATGCCGAGCAGCCGGGCTTCTGGGCCGGCAACCGTTCCTCCTGGCCCATGACCGGCCTCGAAGCCTCGCTGCCGGAGATCGCCAGGATCACTCGCGACGCAGGGCTCGAATACTCCGGCATCGGCGGGTACCAGCGTTGCGACGACCACACCGGCGTCGAGCGGATGCTGGCCGCCACAGCGGAGCTCGGCGCGCGCCAGGTGCGGGTCACGATGCCCCCGCTCGGCGGCATCGGTGGCACCGACTACCGGGAGCTCTTCTCCGGGGCGCGCGCCGACCTGGAGTGGGTCGCCGAGCGGGCCGCGGCCCACGGCGTCCGCGCGCTCGTCGAGCTGCACCACAAGACGATCACCTCCTCGGCGTCCGCCGCGATCCGTCTCGTCGACGGTCTCGACCCGGCGGCCGTCGGCGTCATCCACGACCTCGGCAATCTCCTCATCGAAGGACACGAGGATCACCTCGCCGGCTTCCAGATGCTGGGGGAGTACCTCGCCCACGTGCACGTCAAGAATGTCGCATGGCGAGAGACGGGAACCGACGGTTTCGACGGTTCGACCGTGTGGCAGGAGGACTGGGCGACGCTGCGGGCCGGCCAAGCCGACGTCTCCGCGTACCTGCGTGCGCTCGTCGCGCACGGCTACGACGGGTGGATCACGGTCGAGGACTTCTCGACGACGCTCCCGCTCGCCGAACGAACCGCTGACAACCTCGCCTTCCTGCGCGCAGCGCTCGCCGTCGAGCTGGAAGCCGTCGGAGCTTCGGCTGCCAGCAGGAGCGGGGCGGAGGCCGCTCGTGTCTGATCCGGCGACGCGCGCACCCGTGCGCATCGTGCACCTGGGGCTGGGCGCGTTCCATCGCGCCCATCAGGCCTGGTACACGCACCTCGCCAACGAACTGACCGACCGGCGGGAGGAGCGATGGGGCATCGCCGCCTTCACCGGTCGGTCACCGGCCGCGGCCGTCGCGCTCAACGCGCAGGACGACGTGTACACGCTCATCGAGCGCGGTGCCGACACCGACGGCGCCACCCGCATCGAGAGCATCGTTGAGGCACACGATGGTGCGGACGGCGAGACGTGGCGCCGGCTGCTCGCCGACGCGCGCGTCGCGGTGTTGACGCTGACGGTCACCGAGGCCGGGTATCGGCTCGGCGCCGACGGGGGGCTCGACTGGTCCGATGCGGACGTGCAGAGGGATCTCGTGTACCTGACCCCGGGGGGAGACTCCGGTCCGGGCGGGGGAGGCGCAGCAGCGGTGACCGCCCCCGGTCGCATCGTCGACGGGCTCCTCGCTCGTCGTGCTGCGGGCTCGGGGGCCATCGCGGTGGTCAGTTGCGACAATCTCGACGACAACGGCGGACTCATCCGCCACGTCGTGCTCGACCTCGCCGGTCGTGTGGACACCGGCCTCGCCGAGTGGATCACCGCGAACACCTCCTTCGTGTCGACCATGGTCGACCGGATCACCCCGGCGACGACCCCCGCGGACGCGGCGACCGCCGAACGCCTGACCGGGATCCCCGATGCGGTGCCCGTCGTCTGCGAACCGTTCAGCGAGTGGGTGCTCGCGGGGGACTTCCCGGCCGGTCGCCCCGCCTGGGAGTCCGTGGGGGCGAGGTTCGTCGACGACATCGCCCCGGCAGAGCGGCGCAAGCTCTGGCTCTTGAACGCCGGGCACTCGCTCCTCGCCTACCGCGGTCTGCTCGCCGGGCACCGGACGATCGCCGAAGCGATGGAGGACGCCGACTGCCTGGCGGCGCTCAAATCGCTGTGGTCCGACGTCGGCGACGTCCTCGACCTCGACCGGAGCGGTCTCGACGCGGCGCTCGCATCGCTGCGGACCCGTTTTACGAACGCGCGCATCGAGCATCGACTCGTCCAGATCGCCGGCGGCGGTTCGCAGAAGCTGCGTGTCCGCATCATCGACGTGATCCGCGCTCGACTCGATGCCGGGCTTCCGGCCGGCGACGCCCACTGCGGCGTCATCGCCGACTGGATCGCCCACCTCGACGGCACGGACGTGACAGACCAGGGAGCCGCGCCGCTCATCGAGGCGTTGGGCCGGTTCGACCGAGGCGACGACCAGGACCGGGCGGCAGCCGCCGTGCGCTTCCTCGCCCCGGACCTCGCGGACCTGCCAGGTGTGATCGACCCCATCGTGAACCGTCTGAAGCACACCGTGCAGCACACCGTGTGATCCAGTTCGGCACGGTCGACAGTGCCCTCCCACCCAGAACTCCCCAGAACCACCCGCGAACACCCCGGAGAAACCCATGAAGATCGTTGCAGCCGACGTCATCGTCACGAGCCCGAACCGCAACTTCGTCACCCTCAAGATCACCACGGACGAAGGGATCACCGGCCTCGGCGACGCGACGCTCAACGGCCGGGAACTCTCCGTCGTCGCGTACCTCCGCGAGCACGTCGTGCCGCTCCTCATCGGCGCGGACCCGCACCGCATCGAGGACATGTGGCAGTTCCTGTACCGCGGAGCGTACTGGCGGCGCGGACCCGTCACGATGGCGGCGATCGCAGCCGTCGACGTCGCACTGTGGGACATCAAGGCGAAGGCTGCCGGGATGCCGCTCTACCAGCTGCTCGGCGGGGCATCGCGGACGGGACTGCTCGCCTACGGCCACGCCTCAGGCAAAACCAACGAGGAACTCTTCGACTCCATCCGCTCCCACCAGGAGCAGGGATACCGGGCGATCCGCGTCCAGACGGGCGTCCCAGGCTTGAAGTCGATCTACGGGATCGCCTCCAACGCGACGCTCGAAGGCAACGAGGGCGTCCGCTACGACCACGAGCCGGCGCAGCGCGGAGCCAGGCCGGCCCAGGAGGACTGGGACACGCGCGCGTACCTCCGGCACGTGCCGACCGTGTTCGAAGCGGTGCGTAACGAGTTCGGACCCGAGCTGCCGCTGTTGCACGACGCCCACCACCGGATGACGCCGATCCAGGCGGCGAAACTCGGCAAGTCCCTCGAACCGTATGACCTGTTCTGGTTGGAGGACTGCACTCCCGCCGAGAATCAGGAGGCGTTGCGACTCGTCCGACAGCACACGACGACGCCGCTCGCGATCGGCGAGATCTTCAACACCGTGTGGGACTACCAGCAGCTCATCCGCGAGCAGCTCATCGACTACGTGCGGAGCGCCGTCACCCACACGGGCGGCATCACACACCTGAAGAAGGTGCTCGAGTACGCTGCGCAGTACCAGATCAAGTCGGGGATGCACGGACCGACCGACATCTCACCGGTCGGCATGGCGGCCGCGATGCACCTCGGGCTCGCGATCCACAACTTCGGGATCCAGGAGTACATGCAGCACGGCGAGCGCACGAACGAGGTGTTCCAACAGTCGTTCACATGGACCGACGGGTACCTGCACCCGGGCGATCAGCCTGGGATCGGCGTCGAGCTCGATGTGGATGAGGCAGGCAAGTACCCGTACGAGCAGGCGTACCTGCCGTACAACCGGCTGGCGGACGGCACCGTCCACGACTGGTAGTTCGAGGCTGGTGCACTTCGACAAGCTCAGTGACCGGGTGTTCGGTCCCTGAGCTTGTCGAAGGGCAACCCCTGGACGACGTCGCGGCGGCGTGGCAGGGTCGCAGTGACGGGCGGCGACGCAGCCGCCGTCGCCACCGACGAGAGGCAGGATCCCATGGTCCAGTACGCAGACGTGTTCAGCGGGTTCTCCGTTGACGACATCGATGCAGCGCAACGGTTCTACGGCGAGACGCTCGGTCTCACCGTCACGAAGAACGACATGGGGTTCCTGAACCTGCATCTGCCGGCCGGCGGAATCGTGCTCGTCTATTCGAAACCCGACCACACCCCCGCGTCGTTCACGATCCTGAATCTCCAGGTGGACGACATCGACGCGGCCGTCGACGAACTCAACGCACGTGGGGTCGATACGAGGATCTACGGGGACGAGTTCCCGGGCGACGAGAAGGGGATCATGCGTGGCAACGGTCCGGACATCGCGTGGTTCCTGGACCCGGCCGGGAATGTGCTTTCGGTGTTGCATCCCTGAGCCGTTGTGATGGTTCAGGGCCCTTCGACAGGCTCAGAGGCCGGGGTCGTGGGTTGTGGCCCTTCGACGGGCTCAGGGACCGGGATGGGCGAGGGGCGGGTCAGCGGGACTCTGCGGTGAGCGCCGCGAGCGCCATGCGTTCGAGGATCTCGCGCACGGTGTCCGTTTCCGGTGCTTTCTCGCCCTCTCGGACCGCGCCGAGCGCAGCACTGTGCGGCGTCGAGTTGATGAGCCCGAACGTCGCGTGCGCCCGGATCCGCAGCTCGGGCGCCGGCGTCGACGGGAACAGCGCGGCGAGCACATCCACCCACAGCTCGACGTACTGACGCTGCAGCGCCCGCACCGTGCGTCGATCCTCACCGGTGAGGCAATCGAGGTCTCGGTCCTGGACCCGGATCACGTCGCGGTTGCCGAGGGCGAAGGCGACGTGGAACTCCACGAGCGAGCGGATGGCGAGCTCATCGTCCGGCGCACGCTCGACCTCCGCCGCGCCCCCGTCGAGGAGGTTCTGGCTGACGTCGACGAGCAGTGCCGCCAGCACGGCGTGCTTGCCGTCGAAGTGCCGGTAGACCGCTGGGCCGCTCATCCCGACCGCCGAGCCGAGGTCCTCCATCGAGACGCCGTTGAACCCGCGCTCGGCGAACCGGGCCGCCGCCGCCGTGAGGAGGGCTGCGCGGCGCTGCTCCTTCGCCTCGCGGCGTCCGACATGCTCGGCGGTCTGCGCGCCTGAGGTGCTCGGTGCTCGGTTCTCGGATGCTCGCATGCGGACTCCCACGGTCTGGACAGTTCGGTTAATGCAGACTAACCTAAGTTTCGGTGAGTGAACGTTAACTGAAATCTGAGCGTCACCGCCGGTCGACGACGACGGGAGCCCACGATGCCGATCCTCACCTCCGCAGTCGACCAGTCGTCCCCGGCATTCCAGGCAAACGACGTCGCGCAACGAGCGCTCGCCGCAGAGCTCGCCGAACGCCTCGCGGTCGTCGCATCCGGTGGGCCTGAAGCCTCCCGCCTCCGCCACGTCGCACGCGGAAAACTCCTGCCGAGGGATCGTGTGGACCGGCTCCTCGATGAGGGGAGTCCGTTCCTCGAACTCGCCCCGCTCGCCGCCCTCGGCCTGTACGACGACGCCGTTCCAGCGGCGGGCGTGATCGCCGGGATCGGACTCGTCGCCGGGCGTCCCGTCCTCGTCGTCTCGAACGACGCCACCGCCAAGGGCGGCACCTATTACCCGCTGACCGTGAAGAAGCACCTGCGCGCGCAGGAGGTCGCAGCGGCCAACCGTCTGCCGTGCGTCTACCTCGTGGACTCCGGCGGCGCATTCCTGCCGATGCAGGACGAGGTGTTCCCCGACCGCGATCACTTCGGGCGGATCTTCTTCAACCAGGCTCGGATGTCTGCGTCGGGGATCGCGCAGATCGCGGCGGTGCTCGGATCCTGCACGGCGGGCGGCGCGTACGTCCCGGCGATGAGCGACGAGACGGTCATCGTCCGCGATCAGGGCACGATCTTCCTCGGCGGACCGCCGCTGGTGAAGGCCGCGATCGGTGAGGTCGTCACACCGGAGCAATTGGGCGGGGGCGCGCTCCACACGAGTGTCTCGGGCGTCGCCGACCACCTCGCGGAGGACGACGAGCACGCGCTCCAGATCGTGCGCGACATCGTCTCGACGCTCCCGGCACCGCGGCCCCGCGCCTGGGAAGTGGTGCCGAGCCGTGCACCCGTGATGTCGGAGGACGAGCTCTACGGTGTCGTCCCGACGGACGTCCAGTCGCCGTACGACGTACGCGAGGTGATCGGCCGTCTGGTGGACGGGAGCGAGTTCCACGAGTTCAAACACGACTACGGGACGACGCTCGTGACGGGATTCGCGCACGTGCACGGACATCCGGTCGGCATCATCGCGAACAACGGCGTCCTGTTCAGCGAGTCGGCGATGAAGGGCGCGCACTTCATCGAGCTCGCGGATCAGCGTGGCATCCCGCTGCTGTTCCTGCAGAACATCTCGGGTTTTATGGTGGGGTCGGATGCCGAGGCCGGCGGGATCGCGAAGCACGGCGCGAAGATGGTCACCGCGGTCGCGACGACCAGGGTGCCGAAGCTCACGGTCGTGATCGGCGGGTCCTTCGGGGCGGGCAACTACTCGATGTGCGGGCGGGCGTACGATCCCCGGTTCCTGTGGATGTGGCCGGGCAGCAGGGTCTCGGTGATGGGCGGCCAGCAGGCGGCGAGTGTGCTCGCGACCGTGAAGCGCGACCAGATCGAGGCGCGGGGCGAGGAGTGGCCTGCGGATGAGGAGCGCGCGTTCCGTGCCCCCATCGTCGACCGGTACGAGGAGCAAGGGAGTCCGTACTACTCCACGGCGCGGCTCTGGGACGACGGCGTCATCGACCCGGCAGACACGAGGGATGTGCTCGGGCTTGCGCTCGAAGTGTGCTCGAGGGCGCCGTTGCCAGAGCCAGGCTTCGGCCTGTTCCGGATGTGAGGGAGGGACCATGAGCGAACCGCAGAACACCACAGGGACTGCTGCCGCTGCAGGCGCTGCTGCTGCTGCCGGCGCGCCAGAGGTGCCCGCCGGGTTCTCGACGGTCCTCGTCGCCAACCGGGGTGAGATCGCCTGCCGCATCATCCGCACCCTCCATCGCCTCGGGATGACGGCGGTCGCCGTGTACAGCGACGCCGACCGCACGGCGCAGCACGTCCTCGCCGCCGACGTCGCCGTGCGGATCGGGCCGGCGCCGGCGACCGCGAGCTACCTCGACGTCGACGCGATCGTCGCCGCGGCCGTCTCGGTCGGGGCTGACGCGGTGCACCCCGGCTACGGCTTCCTCTCGGAGAACCCGGCGCTCGCGACCGCGTGCGCAGCCGCGGGCATCGTCTTCATCGGCCCGGAGGCTGCGGCGATGGCGGTCATGGGCGACAAGATCCGCGCCAAGGAGCACGTCGCGGCCCGCGGCGTGCCGGTCATCGACGGTGTCGCAGACCCTGCGCTCGACGATGCAGCGCTCGCGCTCGCAGCGGAACGCATCGGGTTCCCGCTGATGGTGAAGCCGGCCGGCGGCGGGGGCGGCAAGGGCATGCAGGTGGTGACCGCCGCTGCGGAGCTCCCCGCGGCGCTCGCCTCGGCCCATCGCGTCGCCGCCTCGGCGTTCGGCGATCCGACCCTGCTGCTCGAACGGCTCGTCGAGGTCCCACGGCACATCGAGGTCCAGGTGCTCGCGGACCGGCACGGCGCCGTTGTGCACCTCGGCGAGCGGGAGTGCTCGCTGCAGCGGCGCCATCAGAAGGTCATCGAGGAGTCGCCGTCGCCCATCGTCGACGAGGCCCTGCGGCGCCGGCTCGGGGCGGCGGCCTGCGATGTCGCTGCGAGCGTTGGATACGTCGGCGTCGGGACCGTGGAGTTCCTCGTCTCAGGCGATCGGCCGGACGAGTTCGCGTTCCTCGAGATGAACACACGGCTGCAGGTGGAGCATCCGGTGACGGAGCTCGTCACCGGTCTCGACCTCGTCGAGTGGCAACTGCGGGTCGCAGCGGGGGAGCGGCTGCCGTTGGTCCAGGACGACATCCTGCTGCGCGGGCACGCCATGGAGGCCCGGCTGTACGCGGAGGACCCCGGCGCAGGCTTCCTGCCGCAGGCTGGGCCGGTGCTGCGGTTCGACATGCCGACGGGCGACGGCGTCCGGGTGGACGCGGGGATCGCGACGGGCGACGTCGTCGGGACCGACTACGACCCCATGCTCGCCAAGATCATCACCCTGGGCGCCGACCGCGCCGAATCGCTCACCCGGTTGGACCGGGCGCTCGCCGACACCGTCCTGTTCGGCGTCCGCTCGAACCTGTGGTTCCTGCGCTCGCTCCTCGCGGACGGCGATGTCCGGGCCGGGCGACTCGATACGGGGCTCATCGCGAGGGTGCTCCGGACGCCGACCGATGCGACGGATGCGGACATGCAGGAGCTGGTGGCAAGCGTTGCGGCGATCGCGTTTCTGCGCAGCGACCACCCGGTCACGTCCCCGGAGCGGGGGAGCGACGGTCCCGGTCCGCTCTGGGGCACACCGAGCGGCTGGCGGACCGGCGGGCGTCACCGCGCGCAAGTGCGGGTCTCGATCGGCGACCGGGTGTTCGATGTCGACGCCGCCGATCCCAGCGTCGTGTTGCGTCGTGTCCCGGGCTCCCCAGGGCGGTACCTCGTCGATCACCGTGGCCGCACGACTCCCGTGACCGTCGAGGTCGACGGCCGGTCTGCGTGGATCTCGTTCGCCGGCCGCATCCACGTGGTCGGCCATCTGACGCTCGCGTCGCGCGTCGCGGCGGCCGACGCGATGCGCGCCCTTGGGGACGGTGCAGACGGGACGGGCGGTCCGGAGGTGCGCAGTCCCATGCCGGGAACCGTCACCGCGGTGCTCGTCGCATCGGGCGACACGGTCGATGCCGGTGCCACGATCGCCACGGTGGAGGCGATGAAGATGGAGCACCGTCTCACCGCCGGCATCGGAGGGACCGTGACGATGCACGTCTCGCCGGGGACGGCCATCGGCCAGGGGCAGTCCGTTGCGACCATCGCGGCGCCGTCGTCGGAGGACCCGTCAGCGCTTCCGCCAGCGCTTCCGCCAGCGCTTCCACCAACGACGGAGACCCCGCCAACGACGGAGACCCCGCCGACGACGGAGACCCCGCCAGCCGACTCGGACCCACACTCGACCGCACGACCGACGGGAGTACACCCATGAACACCGAACTGACCCCGGAGTACCAGCGCATCGTCGACACGGTGCGGGACTTCGCCGACCGTGTCGTCGCACCGGCCGCCTACCGCTACGACACCGAACGGCGGCTGCCGTACGACATCATCGCCCAGATGGGCGAGCTCGGTCTGTTCGGGCTGCCGTTCCCCAAAGAGCTCGGCGGGCAGGGGATGGACTACTTCGCGCTCTGTCTCGCCGTCGAGCAGCTCGGGCGGGTCGATCAGAGCATCGGCGTCACGCTCGAAGCCGGGGTCGGGCTGGGAGCGATGCCGGTGTTCCTCTACGGCACCGACGCCCAGCGCCAGGAGTGGATCCCGCAGCTCGCGAGCGGACGCGCGCTCGCCGCGTTCGGGCTCACGGAGGCCAGAGCCGGGAGTGACGCCGGGGCAACCGAGACGACCGCAGAGCTCGTCGACGGGCAATGGGTCATCAACGGGACGAAGCAGTTCATCACCAACTCCGGCAGCGAGATCACGAAGCTCGTCACCGTCACGGCCGTGACCGGATCCCGGACGAGACAGGACGGGTCGATCGCGAAGGAGCTCTCCACGATCCTCGTCCCCGTGCCGGCACCGGGGTTCGAGGCGCTCCCGCCCTACGACAAGGTCGGCTGGCACACCTCCGACACCCACCCGCTCGTCTTCGACGACGTGCGGGTGCCGGAGGAGAACCTCCTCGGCGAGCGCGGCCGGGGGTTCGCGAACTTCCTGTCCGCGCTCGACGGCGGACGGATCGCGGTCGCGGCGCTCGCCGTCGGGGCCGCGCAAGGCTGCCTGGAGGAGGCGATCCGGTATGCGAAGGAACGGGTGGTCTTCGGGCGGACGATCGGCAGCAACCAGTGGATCTCGTTCACGATCGCGAAGATGCAGGCCAGGGTGCACTCGGCCAGGCTCGCCTACTACGACGCGGCGTCGCGCATGCTCCGCGGGGCTCCGTACAAGATGGAGGCGTCGATCGCGAAGATGGTCGCCGGCGAGGCGGCGATGGACAACGCCCGTGATGCGACGCAGATCTTCGGCGGCTACGGTTTCCTCAACGAGAACGCCGTCGCCAGGCACTATCGCGACTCGAAGATCCTCGAGATCGGCGAGGGCACGACCGAGGTGCAGCTGATGGTCATCGCTCGCGAGCTGGGGTTCCCGCAGTAGCGGGGCGGCGACGGGAGAGGAGCACACGATGAGCACCGACGGCACAGAGGGCGCGGGTCCCGTCCACGAGCAGCGGGGGCTGTGGTTCGACGAGTTCGAGGTGGGCGCGACCTACCGGCACCGCCCCGGCCGGACCGTCACCGAGGCGGACAACGTGCTGTTCTCCACGCTCACGATGAACGGCCAGTCCCTGCATCTCGATGCGGCGTGGGCCGCGACCCAGCCGTTCGGCGAGCGGCTCGTCAACTCGATGTTCACGCTCTCGACCGTCGTCGGCCTGTCGGTCGCGCAGCTCACGGAGGGCACGATCGTCGCGAATCTGGGCTTCTCCGATGTCGCCTTCCCGCATCCGCTGCACCACGGCGACACGCTCTATGCGGAGACCGTCGTACGAGGCGCTCGTCGTTCATCGAGCAGACCGGGACAGGGGATCGTCACCCTCGAACACGTCGGTCGGAATCAGGACGGCGTTGTGGTGGTGCGTGCGACTCGTGCCACGCTGGTGTGGGTGGAGGGGGCCCAACGATGACGGGAGCTGCACGATGACGGAATCATGGCTGGGCGAGGCAGCGCGATTCGATCTCGGTCCGTCATTGTTGTTCTGTCCTGCTGATCGCCCTGAGCGGTTCCGGAAGGCCGCCGACCGAGCGGATGCGGTCATCCTCGACCTCGAAGACGCGGTCGGCCCGGATGCCAAGGACGCGGCGCGCAATGCCGTGCTCGACCACCCGTTGGACCCGGCCAGCACGGTCGTGCGGATCAACGCGGCCGACACATCGGCCTTCGACGACGACCTCCGGATGCTGGCGCAGAGCGACTACCGCTTCGTGATGCTCGCCAAAGCGGAGCGTCCGGAGCAAATCGATGCGATCCTCACCGGTGTTCGAGGGCACGCGGGGGACCCCGGTCGTGATGTGCGGGTCATCGCGCTCTGCGAGACGGCGACCGGTGTGTTCACCGCGGGTGCCCTTGCAGCCCACCCCGATGCCGTTGCGCTGATGTGGGGAGCCGAGGACCTCGTCGCCTCGCTCGGCGGCACCTCCAGCCGCTTCGCCGATGGCCGTTATCGCGACATCGCCGCGCACGCGCGGAGCACCGTCCTCCTCGCCGCGGGCGCGCACGGCATCGCGGCGATCGACGCGGTCCACCTCGCGATCGACGATGTCGCCGGGCTCCAGGCGGAGGCCGAGGACGCGAGCGCGAGCGGGTTCGCCGCGAGCGCGTGCATCCACCCGTCCCAGGTGCAGACGATCCGCGCGGCCTACCGTCCGAGTGCTGAGGCGCTCGCCGAGGCCGTAGGGGTCCTCGACGCTGCCAGGGCGCAGCCGGGCGTCTTCCGCCACAACGGCCGGATGATCGACGAGCCCGTCCTGGTGCACGCCCGTCGGGTCGTCGCGAGGTCAGGCACCTAGGTGCGCCTGTCAGGTCTGAGGTCGATGCCGAAGTGCGGTGCCATTGAAATCGTGTCGTTCGTTGCAGCGGTTGGTCGCGAAGACATACCTCCCGATCAGCGGATGCGGTCCCTGAGCTTAATGCTGTGGAGCACGTACTCCACTCCTACGCATCATCACCGCTCCAGCGCGGGTGCCTTCTTGCGGTCGATGGATTGCCGGAACCTGAATCACACCTTGACTATAGAACCATAAAACATTTGCGTCGGGGCGAGTCTCTACCTATAGTCAGGATGAGGGGCGGAGCCTGAGGGTGTTGATCCCTTCTGAACTGCACCGTACGGACCGCAACTTCAACCTCTACGTACTCTTGGAACAGGCGAATGCAGCTGCACGAGGCGACTAAGTATGACGCAGCGTCCGGTACATTCAGCCGCGCGCTCCGCCGACCGGTCCTGACAGTGGCGATCATCGGCACCTCCGTCGGTATCGCAGGAGGGGCCCTGCTCATCCCTGTGTGCTTCTTCGCTTTGACCGTTCTTGTCGAGTGGGGTGAGGCGGGATGGGGCAGTCCTCCTGAGGAAGTGTCGGTTGGATTGGCTCTTGCGGTGGTCCTCCTCATTGTGTGGGCGATGCCGGTTGTCGTAGCAACAGGGTTCGGTGTTCGTGCGTTGGCGCGTCGTCTTGACGTGAGGGCTGGGAAGTTACTTGGGTGGGCGATAGCGTCCGGGTGGGGGCCTTTCGTGTTGTTCTTGTTGTTCCGTCTGGGGAGATGACTCCTTAGATGATGCTTGCGTGAGAAATCGTCGGGCGAGTGTCTCGGAGGTTTATCCCAGGAGGGGCGCTTGCCACTTCAGGTTCGGCTCCGATGTTCGGTGCTGTCAGCGAGTCGACGCGCGGACGCCGCGGACTAGCATGGGCGCATGAAGCCGTTCCTGCTGCTCGCGACCCGCGCCGAGGACGACGCCGCGGACGGCGAGTACGCCGCGATGCTCGATGCGGCCGGCCTCCGGGAACACGAGCTGCTGCGCATCCGACTCGAAGCCTCGCCCATGCCGCCCATCGATCTCGATGCCGTCTCCGGGATCATCGTCGGCGGCAGCCCGTTCAATTCGAGCGACCCGGCCGATGCGAAGTCCGCCGTGCAGGTGCGGGTCGAAACCGAACTGGCGGCGCTCCTCGACATCGTCGTGCCGAGGGACTTCCCCTTCTTCGGCGCCTGCTACGGCGTCGGAACGCTCGGCACGCACGAGGGTGCGCTCATCGATCGCACGTTCACGGAACCGATCGGACCCGTCACGGTGACCCTCACCGATGCGGGGGCCGCGGACCCGCTGCTCGCCGGTCTGCCCGAGCGCTTCGACGCGTTCGTCGGACACAAGGAAGCGGTCACGACCCTCCCGGAGCACGCCGTGCTGCTCGCGTCCTCCGCCACCTGTCCCGTGCAGATGTTTCGCGTCGGCGAGCACGTCTACGCGACGCAGTTCCATCCGGAACTCACTGTCGACGGCATCCTGGAACGCATCCGCGTGTACCAGGGGCACGGCTACTTCACCGCGGAGGAGATGCCTGGTCTCGTCGCGAACGCGCGGGCAGCACAGGTGGAGTGGCCCGCGAAGGTGCTGTCGAACTTCGTCGCCAGGTACGCCTCCTAGACGCCGAGCGGCCGCTCAGCCCGGATCATCGACCAATCCGGTTGTCAAATCGTTACGAATCAGTTGCAGCCGGACAGTGTGTGTCCGCACCGAAACGTCGGAGCTGTTCTAGCCTTGAGATGAGCGCGGGGGCGGTCCGGCGCACGACTGCAGCGAGCGTGACGCTGGGAGAGGGGCCTCGGATGGCACACCTCTGGCGCACTGCCGGCGGACTCCTGTCCGGCCGCGGCAAGGCGACGACGGTCGCAGCCCCCATCGATCCGGTGCCAGGCGACGTCTCGAGGGACACGAGTGCAGATGCCTCGACCGATGATCAGGTGACGGCTTCCGCGAACGCCGCAGCGAACACCTCATTCACGCCGGTCAGGGCGCAGAGCGCCGACCGGGCGCCGTCCTACACCGTCAACCGGCCAGGGCCGCACGCGTCGCGTGAGCGGTTCGTCCAGGAGTCGGTGCCCGAGCACGCCATCCCGCACCCTTCAGAGCCCATCCCGGTGCAGGGACCTGGCCTCGGCACCGGGCTCCGCCGCACGATCGGCGACTCCGACCTCGACGTCTTCCCCGTGGTCCTCGGCGGCAGCGTGTTCGGTTGGACCGTCGACCCCGACACCACCGTCGACATCCTCGATGGCTTCCACGACTACGGCGGCAACATGGTCGACACCGCTGACAGCTATGCCGGCGGTCGAAGCGAGATCCTCATCGGCAACTGGATGCGCAAGCGCAAGAACCGCGACGAGATGATCGTGGCGACGAAGGTCGGCCGTCACCCTGACTTCGCCGGTCTCGGCCCGGTGAGCATCGTGCGCGCCGTGGAGGCGGCACTCGAGCGTCTCGGCACCGACCACATCGACCTGCTGTCCTTCCACGAGGACGACCCGAGCGTGCCGCTCGCCGACAGCCTCGGCACCGTCGACTGGCTCATCGAGACCGGGAAGGTCCGCTACCTTGGCGCATCCAACTTCTCAGCAGAACGGCTCATCGAAGCACGGATCCTCTCGGCGAGCGGCTACACGAAATTCGTCGCGCTGCAGACCCACTACAGCCTGATGCACCGCGAGGCGTACGAGGGCGGGCTGTCGCTCGTGACCACGGCGCAGAACATCGGTGTGCTGCCCTACTTCACACTCGCGGGCGGGTTCCTCACCGGCCGCTACCGCAGTCGCGCTGACCTCGATCAGACCGCCAGGGGCGCCAGGGTCGCGTCGCATCTGCACCGCAGGGGGTTGCGCCTGTTGCACGTGCTCGACGAGATCGCGGGGGAGAACCACTGCAGTCTGGCGTCGGTCGCGCTCGCCTGGACGCTCACGAGGCCTGGCGTCGCGGCGCCCATCGCAGCGGCGTCGCGTCCGGAGCACGTCGATGCGCTCGTCGCGGCTGCCGCGCTGCGCCTCAGCCGGGGCCAGATCCTCGAACTCGACCGGATCTCGGATCGGCTGCGGTGAGTCGCGGGCGGATCCAACACGCTGATCCGCGTTGTGGATCACGTGTGTATTCCGGTACCGATTCTCGGGCTGATCAGCCGAGTCGCCCGGTGGGTTCGCACGGTGGGACAACCGTCATAACACACACTCGCCGCCCCGCTCGCTGACGGACTGCCGTAGGCTGGACCGGATGAACGCCGCCGTCGACTTTCCGCTCAGCCAGCCTGAGATGACGTTCACCGCATCCGGAGACGCCCTCGTGCGTCGCACGGTCCTGCCCAACGGTGTCCGCATCCTGTCCGAACACATGCCGGGCAGCCGCAGTGCGACGGTCGGATTCTGGGTCGCCGTCGGCTCCAGGGACGAACTGCCGGCGACGGCCACGTCACCCGCCACCTTCGGGTCGACGCACTTCCTCGAACACCTGCTGTTCAAGGGAACCACGTCACGCACTGCCCTTGACATCGCGATCGCGTTCGACGCCGTCGGCGGTGAGCACAACGTCCTCACCGCCAAAGAGCACACCTGCTACTACGCGAAGGTCCGCGATCAGGACCTCCCCATGGCGGTCGACGTCATCACCGACATGCTCACGTCCTCGCTCATCGACCCGGTCGAGTTCGAGAACGAGCGCGGCGTCATCCTCGAAGAGCTGTCCATGATGGACGACGATCCGGGCGACGTCGCCAACGAGCGCTTCTTCGAGGGCGTCCTGGGCGACCACCCGCTCGGACGTCCGATCGGCGGGCATCCGCAGTCGATCATCGACGTCACCCGCTCATCCGTCATGGACCACTACCGCGCCAACTATCGTGCGAGCGACCTCGTCGTCACGGCCGCCGGCGCCGTCGACCACGACGCGTTCGTCGCGCGGGTGTCGGCGGCGCTCGCGGCGGCCGGGTGGCCGATGGATGCGATCGCCGACCCCGTTGAGCGCCGCACCCTCGTCGAAGCCCCCATCGTGCCAGGCAAGAGCCTCACCGTCGTGCACCGTCCGATCGAGCAGGTCCACGTCCTCATCGGCGGGCAGGGCATCATCGCCGGGGACGAGCGCCGCTACACGATGAGCGTCCTCAACTCGATTCTCGGCGGCGGGATGTCGAGCCGCCTCTTCCAGGAGGTCAGGGAGAAGCGCGGCCTCGCGTACTCCGTCTACTCGTTCGCCGGCAGCTACTCCGACGCCGGTGTGTTCGGGTTGTCCGCCGCGTGCGCGCCGACGAAGGCTCCTGCCGTCTCGGAGTTGATGGTGGCGGAGCTGCACCGACTCGCCGACGGTGGGGTGACCGAAGCGGAGCTGGAGCGCGCGTTCGGGCAGTTGAGCGGAGCATCGGCCCTCGCGCTCGAGGAATCGGAGACGCGGATGAGCCGCCTCGGACGGGCGGAGATCACGCTTGGCGAGTTCGGGGACTTCGACGAGACGATCCGCCGTCTGCGGCTCGTCGGCCGCGATGACGTCCAGGCGCTCGCCAGGGACCTCGCGGCGCAACCACTCACGGTGTCGGCGGTCGGAGCCGTCGACGAATCAGCCTTCGCTCCGATCCTCTCCGGAGTGCGTTGACATGTCCCACTACCTGTACCTCGTCCGTCACGGCGAGCAGCAGCACGCCGAGCACGGCCTGCCGGACGGTCCACTCTCCGCAAGAGGACGCCGTCAGGCGCAACTGCTCGCGGAGCGTCTCGGCGGAGTGCCGATGACGGCGGCCTGGCATTCGCCGCTGCAACGTGCAGCAGAGACGGCCGAGATCATCGGTGAGCGGATGCCGTCGGTGCAGTCCGAGCCGTCCTCGTTGCTGTTCGACTGCGTCCCGAGCGGACGCGCGGAGGAGACGCCGTCGGCGTTCGACCCGTTCTTCGGGTCCATCACGGACGCCGAGATCGAGGCGGGCGAAGCGCAGATGGCCGATGCGGCCGCCGAGTTCCTCTCGCCGAAACGCGGCGACCACCACGAGATGCTCATCACCCACAACTTCGTGATCGGCTGGCTCGTGCGCGAGGCGCTGCAGGCGCCGGACTGGCGCTGGCTGAGCATCAATCAGGCCAACTGCGGACTGACGGTCCTGCATCAGCGCGCCGGCCGGCCGTGGAGCCTCATCACCCACAACGACCTCGCGCACCTCCCGGTGGAGCTGCGCACCGGTCTGCCGGAGCCCCACACCGTCTAGCTCAGGCCGAGGCGACGTCCTTCGCATACCAGTTCGTCGCGTTGGGGTTGTCGTTGTAAGCGGGGACGTCGAGATACCCGCTCGACCGGTACAGGCCACCGGCCGCGGTGAGCGAGGCGTTGGTGTCGAGGACGAACCTCGTGGCGCCGAAACCGACCGCGAGACGCTCCAACTCGGCCAGCAACGATCGTCCGAGGCCCCGCCCCCGCGTCTCCGGACGCAGGAACAGGTGCTTGATCTCGAACTGCACGGCACCGTCCGGCGCATCCTGGATCCGGCGGATGCCACCGCAGCCGAGCGGCGCGCCATCCTCCTCCAGCACCACGAATACACCGGCCGGCGGTGTGAACGCCGCCGGATCCGGGTGTGTGATCTTGTACGCCCCGTGGTCGCTCACAAATCCGAGCTCTCGCGAGGTGAAGTATTCCGACAGGAGGGTGACCGCGGGTTCGACGTCGACGGGCACTTGAACGAACTGCAACATGGATTCAGCCTACGACGCGGCAAGTAGGCTGGAGACATGACGACACGTGTGGCCCTCGCCGGAGCGAGCGGCAAGATGGGACGGCTCTTCACCGGCATCATCGAGTCCCTCGACGGGTACGAACTCGTCGCATCCCTCGGCTCGAAGAGCGATCTGAGCGAGCTCGACGGCGCCGACCTCGTCGTCGACGTGACGGTGCCGGGCGTCAGCCAGCACATCGTCGACCACGCCGTGTCGCACGGCATCAACGTCCTCGTCGGGACGAGCGGCTGGTCGGCCGACCGCATCGCATCGCTCGAACGCCGCCTCGCGGAGCTGCCGGGGCAGGGCGTCGTCATCATCCCCAACTTCTCGCTCGGCTCCGTGCTCGCCACGAGCCTGTCGACCGTCGCAGCCAGGTTCTTCGACTCGATCGAGATCATCGAGGCGCACCGCGACACGAAGGTCGACTCGCCCTCTGGCACCGCCGTGCGCACGGCTGAGCTCATCACGAGGGCCAGGGGCGATCGCGGTCCGGTCTCCGCGCCGCACATCGATCAGCGGGCACGCGGGCAGCAGGTGGCGAGCATCCCCATACACAGCCTGCGTCTGCAGGGCGTCGTCGCACGACAGCAGGTCGTGTTCGGCGGCACGGACGAGGTCGTCACGATCACCCACGACACGATCTCCCCGGCCTCCTACGACCACGGCATCCGTCTGGCCCTCGATGCGGCTCGCACCGCCGAAGGCGTCATCGTCGGCCTCGACCGTCTGATCGATCTCGGCATCACGACCCCTGGCGCCCCGCGCCCGGCCGCGAAGCCTGAGGACGTGTCCGGCCAGGCGGCAGCCGCGACCACGCTGTGAGGGCACGCATCGGCGTTGGCATCATCGCCGTCCTCCTGGTCCTCTACCTCGTCCTCGTCGGGCAGCGCGCGTTCATCCTGATGGGCACCGGCGTTCCCGTCGCGGTCGTGATGGGTGTCGCACTCATCGTCCTGCCGATCATCGGCGCCTGGGCGCTCTGGCGGGAGATCCAGTTCGGCGTCCAGGCCGAGCGCCTCGGCTCGCGGCTGGATGCGGAGGGCGGCCTGCCTGAGGAGGAGGTCGAGCTGACGCCGAGCGGCAGGCCGTCACGTGATGCGGCAGACGAGTTGTTCCCGAAGTACCGCGATGCCGCTGAAGCCGCTCCGGAGGACTGGCGCGCGTGGTACCGCCTCGGTCTCGTCTACGACGGCGCCGGGGACCGCAGGCGAGCCAGAGGAGCGATCCGCGAGGCGATCAAGCTCGCGAAGCGGGACTGACCCGGAGTCTCGATCCCGGACGTCCGGGCAGACTCCATCGGGCGGGAAGTGTGCTTCCGGCCGTGTCCGCATAGTCCATTCGCGGCGCGTCAGGCTGCGGCGAGTGCCTCCACGACGGCGTCCTCCGCCGTCGACGTCGTGAACGTGAAGCCGTCGGCGAGGAGCTTCTCCGGGACGACGAGCTGATCGCTCAACAGGAGGCCGTCGGCCGCCGTGCCGAGAGCCGCCCGCAGGGCGAACTTCGGCACACGCAGGAGGTAGGGACGGTTCAACCGCTTCGCGAGCTCGAACATGATGTCGTCGGCGGTGGCCGGGGCCGGCCCGCAGAGATTCACCGGTCCGCGCAGTTGCGAGCCGATGAGGTGCTCGATGGCGGCGACCTCGTCGGTGAGGGAGATCCACGGCCAGTGCTGCCGCCCCGACCCGAGTGGCCCTGCGACACCGGCCTTCGTGAGCGGGACGAGCGGCTTGAGCACCCCGTTCAGGGCGACGACGATGCCGTTGCGCATCGTGACCGTTCGGGTCTCGTCCGGCGCAGCGTTCGCCTCGTCCTCCCAGGCGGACACGACATCGACGAGGAACCCTGAGCCGATGCTGGACTCCTCGGTGAGGGTCTGGCCGGGCCGGTCGCCGTAGAAACCGACCGCCGAGCCGCTGAGGAAGGCCTTCGGCGCCTCGTCGGCGCGGTGCATCGCACCGACGAGCGTCCGGGTGGAGCTGAGCCTCGACCAGAGGATCTCGGAGCGGTATGCGGCGGTCCAGGGGAGGCGGCCGAGCGATGCTCCGGACAGGTTCACCACCGCGTCTGCGCCGCTGACCGCCGCCGGATCGAGCCGGTCGTGCAGCGGGTCCCACTCGACCTCACCTTGGCCAGCCGGAGTGCGTCGCACGAGCCGGGTGACCCGGGTTCCTGCCGCTTCGAGGCTCCGCGCCAGCGCCGAGCCGATGAGTCCGGACGCTCCACCGATCACCACGTGCGTTTCCGACATCGCTGCCCTCCATCACCTTCATCGACCGGCGATGCCGGTGCCGGCGGTGCGAGAACGGACCGCTCCGTTCAGCCTAACCGCGCGGAGCTCAGGCGGTGCCGCCGCCGACCGCCGTTGTGCGGGAGCCGCCGATGATGCGTGCACGCACCAGCAGCAGATACAGCTGGCAGCCAAGGCAGTAGGCGAACACGCTGTTGAGGAATGCGGCGATGAACGCGGCTGCCGCGGCGATCACGAGGGCGAGCGGCACCCCGAGCGCGTGCAGCACGAGACCGACGAGCAGGACGAAGAGCCCGACGCCCTGCGCGAAGGTCGGCGGCTCGGGCGCCTCGAGCTCCGTCGGCGGCGCCAGGCGCGGCCGGATGAAGCGGCGGAAGAGCGCGCCGTACGGGTGGCGCTTGATGCCCGCGAACGCGCCCCACGCGAAGAGCGCCGCGATGACGGCGAGCAGGATGAATGCCGGGTCGGTCAGGCGGGCACCGATCGACGACGTCTCGATGCTCCACCCGCCATCGCTGCGGGCGGCGCTCAGCCCGGTGAGTCCGAGGAAGACGGCCACGAGGAGGAGGACCGCGGTGATCGAGGCGCCGAAGCGGGGACTGCGCGGGTCGATGCCGGTCTGGCGGGGCTGTTCGTTCGATGCTGACATGGTCGGGTCCTGTCGGTGTGTGCTGGTGGATCGCTTCGTCGAGGTGCTGTGTGGGGAGGCAGGTGCGGGGACTGTGCCTCGTTCAGGCGGCTGCGAAGACGCCCTGCAGCTCGCGGGCGACGACGTCTCGGGTGGGAGCCCCGCCGATGCGGGACCGGATGATCCCGTTGGCGTCGAGGAGGAGGATGGTGGGCGTCTGGAGGACCGAGAACGCGTCCGCGAGCGCTGCCCGGTGGGTGAGGTCGACATCGATCACGGCGACGCCGCGTCGTTCGCCGGCCACCTCGCCGAGCAGACGGCGCGTGCCAGGGCACTTCGCGCAGAACTCCGTGCTGAACTGCACGATCGTCGCGGCATCTCCGAATGCCTCGATCGTGCCGAGCTCCTCGGACGTGACCCGCCGCTCGGCGACCCGGCGTGCCGCCCGTCCGTTCCTGGAGCGCCACCACAGCCCGAGCACGGTCGCGACCGCGACGAGCGCGAGGACGACGACTGCTGCTGCAAGGGCTGACATGGTGCGCTCAGCATAGGTTCGGATGCGCAGAACGCAGCCTCTATGACGCAACATGACGTCTCATCCCGGCGTCGCCTCCGCCGTGCGAAACCCGCTAACCTAGGGGAGTGTCGCGTGCAGAGAACCCCTTCGGTCAAGTCCTCGTCGCCCTGGTGACGCCGTTCACCGCTGACGGTGAAGTCGATTGGAAGGGCGTCGAGAAGCACATCGACGACGTCGTCTCGGCAGGCGCGGACGGCATCGTCGTCACGGGCACCACCGGTGAGACCTCAACGCTCACCGACCCGGAGAAGATCAAGCTCGTCGAGATCGGCAAGGCCGTCGCAGGCAGCCGCGCCAAGATCATCACGGGTGGCGGCTCCAACGAGACCGCTCACGCCATCGAGCTCGCGAAGAAGAGCGAGCAGGCGGGCGCCGACGGCAACATGATCGTCACGCCGTACTACAACAAGCCGACGCAGGCCGGTGTGCTCACCCACTTCCGGATGATCGCGGACTCGACGGATCTCCCGGTCATCCTCTATGACATCCCGGGCCGCACGGGCATCCCGATCACCTACGAGACGCTCCTGCGCGCCGCGAAGCACCCCAACATCCTCGCCGTCAAGGACGCCAAGGGCGACCTCAGCCAGGTCAGCCGCGTCCTCAACCAGACCGACCTCATGTACTTCGCCGGCGACGACGCCAACGCGCTGCCGACGCTCGCCATCGGCGGCACCGGCCTCATCGGCGTGACGGCGAACATCGCCCCCACCCCGTACCGCCACATGATCGATGCCGTCAACAGCGGCGACCTGCACGCTGCCACCGCAGCCCACCAGCAGCTCGAACCGCTCGTGCGCGCCGTGATGACGCACGTGCCAGGCACGGTCGCAGCGAAGTACATCCTCCACGGCCTCGGCCGCATCGGCAGCCCCCGCGTCCGTCTCCCGCTCGTCGGACCGGAAGAGTGGGAAGCCGCACAGATCGAAGACGAGATCGACCTCGTCAAGAACATCCCCGGCGTCGATTTCAGCAACTTCCGCCCCGACCGCAACGCTGCCGCCGGCGGCGCATTGCCGAAGGTCGCCGGCACCACGCGCTAAACACGCGCACGACTGCGCACACAATAAGAGGGGGGCATCCATGCCCAATACCGTCATCGATCCACCAGTCCTCGAACCGGGGACGCTCCGCGTCATCCCGATCGGCGGGCTGGGTGAGATCGGCAGGAACATGACCTGCTTCGAAATCAACGGCAAGATCCTGATCGTCGACTGCGGGGTGTTGTTCCCCGAGGAGCACCAGCCGGGCGTCGACCTGATCCTGCCCGACTTCGGTCCCATCCGGAACCGGCTCGAGGACGTCGTCGGCGTTGTGCTCACGCACGGCCACGAAGACCACATCGGCGCCGTCCCGTACCTGCTGAAGCTGCGGCAGGACATCCCGCTGATCGGCTCCGGTCTGACGCTCGCGCTCATCGAGGCGAAGCTCAAGGAACACCGCATCGCGCCGTACACGCTCACCGTCAAGGAGGGTCAGCACGAGCAGCTCGGCCCGTTCGACCTCGAGTTCGTGGCCGTCAACCACTCCATCCCGGACGCTCTCGCCGTCGCCATCAAGACGGAGGCCGGAACGGTCCTCGCCACGGGCGACTTCAAGATGGACCAGCTGCCGCTCGACGGCCGTCTGACCGACCTCCGTGCGTTCGCTCGCCTGGGCGAGGAGGGCGTCGACCTGTTCCTCGTCGACTCCACCAACGCCGACGTCCCGGGCTTCACGCCGCAGGAGAGCGCGATCGGCCCGGTGCTCGACCAGGTCATCGCCGGTTCCACCCGTCGCGTCATCGTCGCGAGCTTCTCGAGCCACGTGCACCGTGTGCAGCAGGTGCTCGATGCCGCTCACGCGCACGGTCGCCGCGTCGCATTCCTCGGCCGCTCGATGGTGCGCAACATGGGCATCGCGGCCGATCTCGGCTACCTCCGCGTCCCGGAGGGCCTCCTGATCGACTACAAGAAGGCGAAAGACCTCCCGGAGGACCGCATCGTCTACATGTCGACGGGTTCACAGGGTGAGCCGATGGCCGTCCTCAGCCGGATGGCGAACCTCGACCACGCGATCGAGCCTGGTCCTGGCGACACGGTCATCCTGGCGTCGAGCCTCATCCCGGGCAACGAGAACGCGGTCTACCGCGTCATCGACGGCTTGACCAAGCTGGGCGCCAACGTCGTCCACAAGGGCAACGCGAAGGTGCACGTCTCCGGGCACGCAGCCGCCGGAGAACTCCTGTACTGCTACAACATCCTGAAGCCGAAGAACGTGCTGCCCGTGCACGGCGAATACCGTCACCTCACGGCCAACGCGAAGCTCGCCATCCAGACGGGTGTCCCGGCCGAGCGCACGATCATCGGTGAGGACGGCATCGTGATCGACCTTCGCGACGGCGTCGCCAAGGTCGTCGGGCAGCTCGACGTCGGCCTCGTCTACGTTGACGGTTCGACCGTCGGCGAGATCACGGACGCGGACCTCAAGGACCGCCGCATCCTGGCCGAGGAAGGCTTCATCTCGATTGTCGTCGTCGTCGACTCGCAGACGGGCCACATCATCTCCGGGCCCGAGATCCACGCGAAGGGCTTCGCAGAAGACGACAGCGTCTTCAACGACATCAAGCCGAAGGTCGCGAAGGCGCTCGCGGAGGCAGCCGAGAACGGCGTGCGGGACACGCACGCGCTCTCTCAGGTCGTCCGTCGGACGGTCGGCCGATGGGTGAACACCTCGCACCGTCGCCGCCCGATGATCGTGCCGCTCGTCATCGAGGCGTAGCATCCGTCGGGTCCGGCACACGTCGGGCAAGGCGACAGCGCAGCACCGCACCACGCCCGGAGCACAATTCCGGAACTGTTGTGACAACCGGTGGCGCATGAGACCGATTTCAGTCACATGCGTCACATCGGCCACAGAAGTTCCGGAATTGTGCTCTTCGTGTTTCATTCTCTGGGATGACGTTTTTGGTGGTTCTTCCTTGCTACCTTGGAGGCTCCTATGACCAGCCGTCGTCCGACGGCGGTGGATTCCGGAGGTTCCGCGTGGGCGTCGTCCGCACCTGGGTGTTCCCAGTCCTGAGACTGTTGTTGTTCGCGGCCATCGCGGTCGCCCTCGTGAAAGTGGCGTTCTTCCCGGACGCCACAACGGAGACGACTCCGGCGGTGCCGACGGGCAGTCTCGTCGAGCCGCAGATCCCGGTCGGGCTCGGGACGGTCGTGAACACCGTCAAGGTCGACGCCTCGGTCGCGGCGGATCCCGCTCAGGCCGCGAAGTCCACGGCGGCAGGCACGGTCGACGACGTCTTCGCACCGAAGGGCACGGCCGTCGACCAGGGCGACCCCATCCTCGACGTCAAGACCACGACGGAGACGGGCGGAACGGTGTTCGTCCGGGTGCTCGCCCCAGTTGCCGGCATCGTCTCCAACGTGAAGTACATCCACAACCAGGCGGTGCAGATCGGCGACGTCGTTGCGCAGGTGGCGCCCTCCACGTTCTCGGTCAGCGGGGCGCTCAGCGCGGACAAGCAGTACCGCCTCCTGACCGTGCCGTCCGAGGCGACCGTCACGATCAACGGCGGTCCGGCGCCGTTCACCTGCACGGGCGTGTCGATCGTTTCGGCGCAGACATCCACCGGTGACGACTCCATCGCGCAAGACCCCGGTTCGAACCCCGGCGCCGGTGGCGGTTCCGGCAGCGGATCCACGGTGAAGTGCGCCGTCCCGGGAGACGTGCGCGTCTTCGCCGGCCTCAGCGCGTCCATCGAACTCGCCGGCGGCACCGCGGAGAACGTGCTCGTCGTCCCGACCACCGCGGTCAAGGGTTCGGCCGGCACCGGCAAGGTCTGGTTCGTCAAGGAGGACGGCACGAACGAGGAACGCGCGGTCACCCTCGGACTGAACGACGGCCAGCAGGTCCAGATCGTCGATGGCGTGGCCGAGGGAGACCAGATCCTCCAGTTCGTGCCCGGCGCGGCTCCCAACGTGCCAGAAGGGTGCGAGGCATCCCCGGACGGCAGCTTCTACTGCCCGGGCCAGGGATGAGCCTGCTCAGCCTGTCCGAGGTCACACGAGTGGTGAAGATCCCGGACGCGCCACCGCTCACGATCCTCGACGGCGTCAACCTGGAGGTCGAGCGTGGAGACCGGGTGTCCATCGTCGGTCGCTCCGGCTCCGGCAAGTCGACCCTGTTGAACATCCTCGGGCTCCTCGACCGTCCGACGTCAGGGCGGCTCTCGTTCGACGGCTCACCGGCGGAACGGCTCGGCTCTGGGGCACGCGACCGCCTGCGCGGCTCTCGCATCGGCTTCGTGTTCCAGCAGTTCAATCTGCTGCCCGGTCGGACTGCGCTGGAGAACGTGACCACACCGCTGCTGTATGCGTCCGGACGGTCGTTCTGGCGACGCACCTCGATCGCCAGGGAGATGCTCGAACGCGTCGGTCTCGGCGATCGAGCCGATGCCATGCCGTCCAAGCTCTCGGGCGGCGAGCAGCAGCGGGTCGCGATCGCCCGTGCGCTCGTGCGCACACCGCACCTCATCCTCGCCGACGAGCCGACCGGAGCGCTCGACGTCGAGACGGGGGCCAGCGTGATGGCGCTCCTCGATGACGTCGCCACCCAGTCCGGCGCGGCCCTCGTCACCATCACCCACGATGCGGCGATCGCGGCACTGTCCAACACCCACTACCGCTTGGACCACGGTGTGCTGACCTCGCTCGACGACGATCAGTATGCGGACCTCGTCCCGGTCGGCGGGGCTTCCCCCGCCGGAGACGCCGCGCGTGCGGATGCGGCATCGACGGGCGACACGACGATCACGGGCGAGGTTCGCGATGTCTAGATTCCTCAGCAACATCGTCGGCGCCATCGTGGAGGCGTCGCAGGAGCTCCGGATCCACCGAGGGCGCGTCATCCTCTCGCTCATCGGCGTCGCGGTGGCAGTGTGCGCGCTCACGAGCATCGTCGGACTCACCGCCGTCTCTGGTCAGGCGTTCACGGAGGCGAACGACCGCTCTGGCGGGCGGGCGGCCACACTCTCCGTGCAGGTCTCACAAGCCGGACAGACGGCGCTCGACCCGGCGAAGATCGACTCCGCTGTTCGGGAACTGGCCGAGCGGTACAGCATCGAGTACATCTCGCGCAGCGAACAGACGCAGGTCTCCGCGCAGTTCGTGGACGGCACGGTCCCCGTCTTGGGCACGGTCGTCGACCCCGCCTACGGCACGATGCACCGTGTTCGCGTGGCGGAGGGCACCTGGTTCACCGCGGACGATGCGGAACGGCTCGCCCCTGCTGTTGTGGTGAACCGTGTCGTCTGGGAGCGTCTGGGGTCGCCGCCGATCGAATCCCACCCGACCATCCAGCTGTGGGGCGACAAACCGCTGACGGCCGTCGTCATCGGCGTCGCGACGACCTCGCAGTGGGACACGACGCCGTCGATGTATCTGTTGCCGGAGGCCGCAGCATCGCTTGCGAAGACCTCCACCGGCGGTCAGTCGCCCGAGATGCAGATGGGGATGGGCGGCGGCGGTGCGCCGTCGTTCGAGTTCTGGATACCGGCGGCGGATGCCGAGGCGTTCACCCAGCGCATCCAATCGGACCTCAAGGCGACGTTGGGCTCCGACGCGAACGTCTCGGTGTACCGGGGCGACTTCGGCGCGTTCGGTGAGGATCCGCTCGCGTCGCTCAAGATCGTGGTCGGCGCCATCGCAGGACTCATCCTGCTGCTCGGCGCGCTCGGCCTCGTCAACCTGTCGCTCGTGACCGTGCGGCAGCGGGTGCGCGAGATCGGCATCAGACGGAGCTTCGGCGCCACGGCTCCACGCGTGTTCTTCTCGGTCATGATGGAGAGTGTCGTCGCGACGTTCCTCGCCGGGATCGTCGGGGTGATGCTCGCGGTCGCCGTGGTCAAGAATCCGCTCGTCGAGCAGTGGATCGGGCAGGGCATCGTGACCGACTTCCCGCCGTTCCCCATCGACGCGGCCATCCTGGGGTTGGTGTGTGCGACGGCCGTCGGAGCGATCGCCGGGCTGTTGCCTGCGCTCGTCGCCGTGCGGGTGAAGGTCATCGACGCCATCCGCTACTAGACGCGGACGACCAGCCACGACCGGGGCCGCGGATAACGATTCGGCCCGTCCTGCGAGACCAGGACGGGCCGGAAACGTGGCCGAAACACGGCTGCCGTAGCATCCGGTCATGGCGGTCTACTCGATCCGCGATGCCGCGGCCCCCGACGTCCGCATCCTCACCGACATGGTGGTGGAGGCGGCGAACTGGAACGCGTCCGCGCTGCGGCCCAGGGTCGAGGTCCTCGCCGACCCGAGGCATCGTCAGTACATACGAGGCTGGCGACGCCCGGGGGACGCCGGGTCCGTGGCGATCGATCGGGACGGATCGCCCATCGGCGCATGCTGGTTCCGTCTCTTCTCAGCGGACGATCCCGGCTTCGGGTTCGTCGCGGCCGGCGTTCCGGAACTCGTCCTCGGCGTGAGCCCCTTGTGGCGGGCCCAAGGGGTCGGGCGTGCACTGTTGCGCGCAGTGGTCGTCCAGGCGAGGGCGGCCGGACACCAGCGGATCGCGCTGAGCGTCGAGCGCGGGAACCACGCGGTGTCGCTGTATCGCACCGAGGGCTTCACGACGCTGCAGGCCGCGGGCGTCCGCGACACCATGGTCCGCAACCTCCGCTGACCGGAGCGCGGTTATGCCGCGGCCGGTGGCGGACGGCAGGGTGCTGAATCGGGATGGCGAACACCCCGCGAGCTTCCGGGGCTACGTCGGTGGCGGCGGGTACCGTGAACCCATGGCCGGAAGCACCAAATCGACGACCAGCCGTTCTCGCAGCACGTCACCGCGGAGCGGCACATCGTCGCGCGCGTCGACTGCCAAAGCCGGAACGAAGCCTGGCACGAAGACAGGCACCAAAGCGGGTTCGACAGCGCAGCAGAAGACCGTGGCGTTCCAAGCGGATGAGCGGGAGACCGGCGTGTTCACGGCCATCTGGCTGGGGCTCGCCCACGGCGTCGGCGGCGTCGTCCGCGCGCTCGGTCCAGAGCGCATCGCCAAGGAGGATCGCCGCGACGGCTTCCCCTTCCTGCTGTTCCTGCTGGCCATCGTCGGCGCGGTCGTCGAGTGGTTCGGTGCAACCAACCCCATCGCGCAGAACTTCGACGCCTGGTCCTTCGGCGGCCTCTTCGGCCGTGTGGCCTTCGTGCTGCCCGTCATCATGCTCGTGTTCGCCATCTGGTTGTTCCGGCATCCGGCTTCTGTCGATGACAACGGGCGCATCAGCATCGGGCTCGGGCTGCTGCTCATCAGCGTCTCCGCACTGTGTCATGTGCACGGCGGACGCCCCGACCCGAGCGACGGCCTGCCAGCGCTCGCGAAGGCCGGCGGCCTGCTCGGCTGGGTGCTGGGGGAGCCGCTCGCGTTCCTCATCACGCCCATAGGCGCCACGGTCGTCATCTCGCTCATCGTCCTGCTGAGCCTCTTCATCGTCACCAAGACCCCGCCGAACAAGATCGGTGCGCGGATGCGCGAGTTCTACGCCTGGATGTTCGGCGCGGAGGTCACGAGCGAAGAAGACCGCGCGGCAGCCCGTGAGTCGGCCCGCGACACCAAGACCAAGTCGATGGACGACCTCTTCGACGACGAGGACGACACGGACGGAGAGCCGGCCGCGCTGCCGTGGTGGCGACGCAATTCCAGTCAGCGAGAGGTCGATCCGGACTTCGAGGGTCCGGTCATCGCGGACGGGGCGACCGATGTCCTCGGCTTCGCGGGACCGACCGGCGGCTTCGACAGCCCGATCGAATCGGCGACCGTCGCATTCGACAAGCAGGACTTCAGCACCGAGCTCATGGGCGACCTCGAGGCGGCCGAGAACGCGGTCAAGCGCTTCAACACTGGAGAGATCCGTCCGCAGACCGGGCTCCACGACGACAGCACACCCGGCGCCACCGAAGTCATTCCGGAGCTCGACCCGCTCGATCCCCTCCTGCAGGCGGCGCCAGACCAGATCGACTTCAGCGCCCGCCCGCTCAGCCAGGTGCAGCCGCAGTCGCCGTACCGGCTTCCGTCGGCGAGTTCGCTCGCAGCCGGCGCCCCGGCCAAGACGCACAGCGCGGCCAACGACGAGGCCGTCGCGGCCATCACGAGTGTGCTCGACCAGTTCGGCGTCGATGCGAAGGTCACCGGGTTCTCCCGCGGCCCGACAGTCACGCAGTACGAGATCGAGCTCGGCCCAGGTGTGAAGGTCGAGCGCGTCACAGCGCTCAGTAAGAACCTCTCCTACGCCGTCGCGTCCAACGAGGTCCGCATCCTCTCGCCCATCCCCGGCAAGAGCGCCATCGGCATCGAGATCCCCAACACGGACCGCGAGATCGTGACCCTCGGCGACGTCCTGCGCTCGTCCGCGGCCACGAACAGCACACACCCCATGACGATCGGCGTCGGCAAGGACGTCGGCGGCGGATACGTCGTCGCGAACCTCGCCAAGATGCCCCACCTCCTCGTCGCCGGCTCCACCGGCTCCGGCAAGTCGAGCTTCGTGAACTCCATGATCACCTCGCTCCTCATGCGCGCGAAGCCCGCAGACGTGCGGATGGTCCTCATCGACCCGAAGCGCGTCGAACTGGCGCCCTACGCCGGTGTGCCCCACCTCATCACCCCCATCATCACGAACCCCAAGAAGGCGGCGGAAGCGCTGCAGTGGGTCGTGAAGGAGATGGACATGCGGTACGACGACCTCGCGAGCTTCGGCTTCCGTCACATCGACGACTTCAACAAGGCCGTTGTGAACGACGAGATCGTGCTGCCGTCAGGCAGCGAACGTGTGCTCAAGCCGTACCCGTACCTGCTCGTGGTGGTCGATGAGCTCGCCGACCTCATGATGGTCGCCCCGCGCGACGTCGAAGACTCGATCGTCCGCATCACGCAGCTCGCACGCGCCTCCGGCATCCACCTCGTCCTCGCGACGCAGCGTCCGTCGGTCGACGTTGTCACCGGACTCATCAAGGCCAACGTGCCGTCGCGTCTCGCCTTCGCGGTGACGAGCGTCACCGACTCTCGCGTCATCCTCGACCAGCCGGGCGCCGACAAGCTCATCGGACAGGGCGACGCACTCTTCCTCCCGATGGGCGCCTCGAAGTCCGTCCGGGTCCAGGGCGCCTGGGTCGGCGAGAGCGAGATCCAGAAGGTCGTCGAGCACGTCACGAACCAGGCCCGTCCCGAGTACCGCAAGGACGTGCAGGCCGTCGCCGAGCGCAAGGAGATCGACGCCGACATCGGTGACGACCTCGAACTGCTGCTCGCGGCAGCGGAGCTCATCGTCTCCACCCAGTTCGGTTCCACGTCGATGCTGCAGCGCAAGCTGCGGGTCGGATTCGCGAAGGCCGGGCGTCTGATGGACCTGCTGGAATCGCGTGAGATCGTCGGCCCGTCCGAGGGGTCGAAGGCGCGCGACGTGCTCGTCACGGCCGAGCAGCTCCCCGGGGTGCTCGCACGACTCCGCGGAGAGGACGACCAGGCGTCGCAGCAGCACCAGGCCGCTGCGCCCGCTGCTTCGTCCATCGCCGCTGCGGGAGGCGGGATGCTCGCGGAAGGCGTCCAGCACTCGCCTGAGGCCTCCACACCGGACGACCGCTACGGCGACGACCCCGTGGCGGCGCAGTTCGCCGACTATCCTGAGGTCGAGGGCGGTTCGGACGAAGACGCCTGGGGTCTCACCGGCAGGGAGTAGTCATGACGACATCAGGAGCCTCGGCGTCGGGGGATGCCTCGGCACACGCCCGGTCGTCGAACTGGAACGTTCCGAACGCCATCACGGTCGTGCGCATCATCATGGCGCCGATCTTCATCTGGATGGTCCTCGCTGACGGTGGAGCAGACGGCGCGCTGCGCTGGTGGTCGGCCGTGGTGTTCATCGTCGCCATCGCGACCGACGGCATCGACGGACACATCGCGCGGAGCCGCGGCATCGTCACCGACCTCGGCAAGCTCCTCGATCCCATCGCGGACAAGGTCCTCACCGGAGGGGCGCTCGTCGCACTCTCCATCCTGGGCGAGCTCCCATGGTGGGTCACGATCGTCATCCTCGTGCGTGAGGTCGGCATCACGGTCCACCGCTTCATCGTCGTCTCAGACCACGTCGTCGCCGCAGCCTGGATGGGCAAGCTCAAGACGGTCGTGCAGGCCGTCGCGATCTCGCTCGCGCTGCTGCCGTTCGACCGCGTGTTCGGCGACTGGGTGTTCTGGGTGAACGGCATCGCAATGGCGGCTGCCCTCATCCTCACGGTCGCGAGCGGCATCGACTACGTGATCACTGCGGTCCGCGGAGCCAAGGCCGACCGCGGCGCAGCGACGAAGTGAGGACCGCGTGAGCGCAGAGAGCACTCCGGCAGCAGCGAGCCAAGAGCCGGCGACGGCGGCGGACGCGATCGCGGTGCTGATCTCGGAGGGACTGACGATCGGCGTGGCCGAGTCGCTCACGGGCGGACTCCTCGCGGCAGAACTCATCAGCGTCCCCGGCGCATCCGCCGCGGTCCGCGGCGGGATCGTCGCCTACGCCACACCGCTCAAGCACTCGCTCCTCGACGTCGACGCGGGGCTCCTGGCCCTGCACGGCGCCGTCCACCCCGACGTCGCCCTGCAGATGGCTGACGGCGTCCGCCGAGCGGTTGCGGTCGACGGACTTGCGGCCGACGTCGGCATCGCGACGACGGGTGTCGCCGGCCCGGACCAGCAGGACGGCCGCGAAGTCGGGACCGTCTACGTCGGCATCGTGTCGAAGGCCGGGGGACGGGTGCTCTCGCTCCAGCTCGACGGCGACCGGGATCGCATCCGTCGCGACACCGTCGCCGCGGCCATCGCCGCGCTCGTGGACGAACTCGGCTGAGACACGTCACGGCGAACGCTCAGGAATAGAATCGGTTTCCGGCGCGTTACAGAACAGTGATTCACAAGAAAAGTCCAGTGATTCTCGTTAGAGTTTCTGCAATGGTTGGATGTAGTGTTATCCATCCACGAACGAGACGTGAGAAATGATCTGGCACAGAGGGAGGGTCACGTGGTTCTAGTCCGTCAAGAGATTGGCGACGTGCTCAGGGACTTCCGGTTGCAGAAGGGCCGCACGCTCCGCCAGGTCGCGAGCAAGGCGAGTGTTGCACTCGGATACTTGAGCGAGGTCGAACGTGGGCAGAAGGAGGCGTCGAGCGAAATTCTGGCCTCAGTGGCAGACGCCCTCGACACGCCCATCTCGGTCATCATGCGCGAAGTCGGAGATCGCCTCGCGGTGATCGAAGGGCTTTCGCCCACCATTCCGGACACCGTTCCGGACGAGCTGGTCAGCGAAGTGGATGCAGAACTCGTCATCCACTGACGTTGCAGACTTCCAGAACGCCCTGTCGCACATCGTGCGGCGGGGCGTTCTGCATGTGCGGGATGGCCTTCGCCGATGCCGCGCTACGGTGGTTGTATGAAGCTCAGTGAGTTCCGCACGGCGGTCGACGACGAGTATGGCGCGGCCTACGGGGCCGTGCTGACGAGCGACCTGGTGCTCGGCGACGTCGGCGGACGTACGGCCGAGCAGGCGCTGAAGGCCGGCGTGCCGGCGCGGGACGTGTGGGTGGCACTCTGCCGCGCCACGGATGTCCCGGAGTCCCGTTGGCACGGCGTCGGCCGGGTGCAGCCGGGGCGCTGACCTCCGCCTGGCCCGAACGCGCCTTCGACACGCCGCGCGCCGGGTGTCGAACATCCGTTCTATCGGTGTTACGCTCCTCCACAGAGGTCGTTCGTTGGTGGTTTCTCCACAGATTGTCCGTCCCGCCGTCTGATGTCGGTGGTGCGGCGTACCGTCGAAACCAACACGGAAGACCGACGCCTTGTCATCGCCCGGTGCATCAGCACGGCAGGCGGCGACAGCCTATAGGCACACCAACACCGAGCAGAGAGCAGAACGACATGCCAAGTCCAGCAGAACGCGAGAAGTCCCTCGAGACCGCGCTCGCCCAGATCGATCGTCAGTTCGGCAAAGGCTCGGTGATGCGCCTCGGCAGCGACGAGCGCGCACCCGTCGAGGTTGTCCCGACCGGTTCCATCGCACTCGACGTCGCACTCGGCATCGGCGGACTCCCGCGCGGCCGCATCGTGGAGATCTACGGTCCTGAGTCCTCCGGTAAGACCACGCTCACCCTGCACGCCATCGCCAACGCGCAGAAGGCCGGCGGCATCGCAGCCTTCATCGATGCTGAGCACGCGCTCGACCCCGAGTACGCCAAGAAGCTCGGCGTCGACATCGATGCCCTGCTCGTGTCCCAGCCGGACACGGGTGAGCAGGCGCTCGAGATCGCGGACATGCTCGTGCGCTCCGGCTCCATCGACCTCATCGTCATCGACTCCGTTGCCGCGCTTGTGCCCCGTGCTGAAATCGAGGGTGAGATGGGCGACTCGCACGTCGGCTTGCAGGCCCGCCTGATGTCGCAGGCGCTCCGCAAGCTCACGGGTGGTCTCAGCCAGACGAACACCACCATGATCTTCATCAACCAGCTGCGCGAGAAGATCGGTGTGTTCTTCGGCAGCCCGGAGACCACCGCCGGTGGTAAGGCGCTCAAGTTCTACGCTTCGGTCCGCCTCGACATCCGTCGTATCGAGACGCTCAAGGACGGCACGGATGCCGTCGGTAACCGCACGCGTGTCAAGGTCGTCAAGAACAAGATGGCTCCGCCGTTCAAGCAGGCGGAGTTCGACATCCTCTACGGTGTCGGCATCTCTCGCGAAGGCAGCCTGATCGACTTCGGTGTCGAGCACGCGATCGTGAAGAAGTCCGGCGCCTGGTACACCTACGAAGGAGACCAGCTCGGTCAGGGCAAGGAGAACGCCCGCAACTTCCTGCTGAAGAACCCCGACATCGCCCTCGCGATCGAGGACCGGATCCTCGGCAAGCTCGGCATCGGCGCTGCAGGAGCCGCCGCAAGTGCCGCTGCGGCTGCAGAAGCAGCAGCGCTGGCTGCAGCGACTCCGGTCGTCCCGGCCGATGCAGCCGAGGCCAAGGCTCCGGCCAAGCGCAGCGCGTAAGCATCGTGAGCGGCCGCAGACACGGTTTGCAGCATCGGCAGCACGAAGGAAGCACCGCGGAGGAGAAGAACATCATGGTCGTCAAGTTCCCATCAGCAGATGACGATGCGACGCCTGACGCCACGGTGAGCTTCTTCCCCGGTGTCGCGCCAAGCACCGCGCCGGTCGATGCAGAACGGCGGCCGATCGGTCGCATCCCGACGGGCCCGGTGAAGCTGCGCGCGGTTCCGGCGCTGCCGTCGGTCGATGCCGAGGGCTGGGCGAGTGAACCCCGTCCAGATCTCGCCGACGAACCCTCAGCGCCGTCCTTCAACTTCGCCGCGGACTACTTCGCGGCCGAACCACCGGCGTCGGAGTCGGCCGTTGTCGCCCCACGCGCCGGCACGACTCGTTCATCGTCGAACCGTACGTCGTCGAATCGGACCTCGATCGAGTCGGACGCACATGCTCGGTTCCGCGACGCCCGAGTGGACGACGCTCCGGAATCCGACGACGAGCCAGAGCCGCTGGATCCGGAGGCACGGCTGGCTGAATTCGACCGGCTCATCATCAAGAAGCTCGCCCGCAAGCCGCTCTCCGAGTGGGAGGTTGCACAGGCCCTGCGCGCCAGTGAGGCGGACGACGACGAGATCGAGTATCTGCTCTCGGAACTCCGCCGGAAGGGATACGTCGACGACGCGGCCCTCGCCGAGCAACTCGTCGAGTCCCTGCACAACCGGAAGGGACAGTCGCGCTCGATCATCTCTCGCGAGCTGTCCGCGAAGCACATCGACCAGTCCATAATCCAGAACGCCCTCGACGTCATCGACGATGACGATGAGCTCGCCAGGGCCCTCGTCGTCGCCCACAAGCGCGCAGGGCAGCTGAGCAGCTACGACACGGCCACGGCGGAGCGTCGACTCACGGCGTACCTCGTTCGTCGCGGATACGGTTCATCCACGGTTCGTGAAGCCTGCCGCCAGGCGCTCTCAGGGTCGAAGCGCTCCGGCGTCTCCTTCCGCTGACGCTCCTCCAATCAGCGATGAGCGGTGGCTCCCGTAAACTTGCGGGATGAGCAGCATCACGTCCACGCCAACGGTCATCGTCCCATCGAACGCAGCCATCGACGATGCCGGACGCGTCAGGACGTACGAGGTCCGCACCTACGGCTGCCAGATGAACGTGCACGACTCCGAGCGTCTGAGCGGCTCGCTCGAAGCGGCAGGGTACGTCCCGGCCGACGGCGCGGAAGCCGACATCGTTGTCATCAACACCTGTGCGGTGCGTGAGAACGCTGACAACAAGCTCTACGGCAACCTCGGGCACCTCGCCAACGTGAAGAAGCACCACGACGGCATGCAGATCGCCGTCGGCGGCTGCCTCGCCCAGAAGGACAAGGAGGTCATCCTCCAGAAGGCCCCCTGGGTCGACGTCGTCTTCGGCACCCACAACATGGGATCGCTGCCGAGCCTGCTGGAACGTGCGCGCCACAACGCCGAGGCCCAGATCGAGATCCTCGAATCCCTCGACACCTTCCCGTCGACGCTCCCCACCAAGCGGGACTCGAGCTACAGCGGTTGGGTGTCGATCTCCGTCGGCTGCAACAACACCTGCACGTTCTGCATCGTGCCGGCACTCCGCGGAAAAGAGAAGGACCGCCGGCCGGGGGAGATCCTCGCCGAAGTCCGCGCGCTCGTCGAGGACGGCGCCATCGAGGTGACGCTCCTCGGACAGAACGTGAACTCCTACGGCGTCGAGTTCGGCGACCGCCAGGCCTTCGGCAAGCTCCTGCGTGCCGCGGGTGAGATCGACGGCCTCGAACGCATCCGCTTCACGAGCCCGCACCCTGCGGCGTTCACCGACGACGTCATCGATGCGATGGCGGAGACGCCCAACGTGATGCCGCAGCTGCACATGCCGCTGCAGTCCGGATCCGACCGCATCCTGAAGGCGATGCGGCGCTCCTACCGGTCTGAGCGATTCCTCGGCATCCTCGACAAGGTGCGGGAGAAGATCCCGTACGCGGCCATCTCCACCGACATCATCGTCGGTTTCCCAGGCGAGACCGAGGAGGACTTCCAGGAGACGCTGCGCGTTGTGGAAGCCGCACGGTTCGCTACCGCCTTCACGTTCCAGTACTCCATCCGTCCAGGCACGCCGGCGGCGACGATGGACGAGCAAGTGCCAAAAGCGATCGTGCAGGAACGCTACAACCGGCTGATGGCGTTGCAGGACCGGATCAGCTACGAAGAGAACCAGAAGCAGGTAGGCCGGACGGTGCAACTGCTCGTCACGGTCGGCGAGGGCAAGAAGAACGCACAGACGCACCGGCTGAGCGGCCGGGCGGAGGACTCGCGCCTGGTGCACTTCGACGTGCCGGCCGGATCCGAGACGCCTCGTCCCGGCGACGTCGTGACGGTCGTCATCACGGAAGCCGCATCGTTCCACCTGATCGCCGACGCCCCGGCGGGAACAGTGCTCGACATCCGTCGCACCCGGGCCGGCGACGCCTGGGACCGGGCCGAGGCTGAATCCTGTGGTGTGCCGTCGCCCGGCGGAGCGTCGAACGAGCCAGGCCGGGTCTCCCTCGGCCTGCCCGGGCTGCGGATCGGCGCCCCGTCGCTCACGGTGCCCGGTGTTGGAACGATGCCGATCTACGACCCGACGGACGGCGAACGTCGGTGACACTCATCGCCGTGGTCGGTGCGACCGGCACGGGGAAGTCCGAGCTCTCGCTCGACCTCGCCGAGCGCATCGCCTCCGGTGGTGGACGTGCGGAGATCGTCAACGTCGACGCCATGCAGCTCTACCGGGGGATGGACATCGGGACGGCCAAGCTGCCCCTCGCCGACCGCCGGGGAGTTCCCCACCACCTGTTCGACGTGCTCGACGTGACGGAAGAGGCCACGGTCGCCTGGTATCAGCCGCGTGCGCGTCGAACGGTCGAGGAGATCATCGAGCGGGGGGCGACGCCGATCCTCGTCGGCGGCTCCGGCCTCTACGTGTCGAGCGTCGTCTACGACTTCCGATTCCCCGCGCGGGACCAGACCATCAGAGACCGTCTCGAGCACGAGCTCGAACGCGACGGTGTCGCTGCGATGTTCGCGCGGCTCCGGGTCGCAGACCCCGCAACGGCCGAGCGGGTCGATCGCGCGAACGGACGTCGCGTCGTCCGCGCGATGGAGGTTTACGAACTCGCTGAAGCCGGCCACGGGGCGATGCTGCCAGAGACGCCTGTTCCGTGGCTGCCGGTGAGCATCATCGGCTTGAGCGCACCGCGGCCGGATCTGGTGGAACGTCTCGACGCGCGGGTCGGACGGATGTGGGCCGACGGCATCGTGGCCGAGACCGAGCAGCTGCTCAAGCAGGGCCTCGACGACGGGGTAACCGCGAAACGCGCCATCGGGTACGCGCAGGCATCGGCTCAGATCCTCGGGGAGTTGAGCGAGGCGGAGGCGATCGCCGAGACCCAGCGGTTGACGAGACGGTACGCGAGGCGCCAGGTGAGCTGGTTCAAACGGTATCCGGATGTCACCTGGATCGACTCCGCGGATTCGGATCGTGTGGACATCGCAGCCGGCGCCGCAGGGCTGCCCGGCTGACCACCATAGACTGGTGCGATGGCGTTCACTCTGCACTTCACCAAGGGCCACGGCACCGGAAACGATTTCGTGCTGTACACCGACCCGGACGGCGAGCAGCCGCTCTCTGCCGACCAGATCGCGGCTCTGTGCGACCGCCACTTCGGCATCGGCGCCGACGGTGTCATCCGCGCCGTCCGGTCCAAGAACCTCGACGCAGGGGCAGCCGCGTTGGCCGAGGACGCCGACGCGGAGTGGTTCATGGATTACCACAACGCGGACGGCTCCATCGCGGAGATGTGCGGCAACGGCATCCGCGTGTACGTCCACTACCTGATCGAGCGCGGACTCGTCACACTCGCCCGCGGCGAGACCATCGCGATCGGCACCCGTGCCGGGGTGCGCGACGTGCAGACGGCGGCGGTCGGGTACACGGTCGATCTCGGCCGCTGGAAGCTCGACGAGCGGGAGACCCTCGTCCGGGTGAAGGAACTGACCGTCGCCCGTCCGGGCATCGGCATCGACGTCGGCAACCCGCACGTCGTCGTGGCGCTTCCCGATGACGCTGAACTCGATCGCGCAGACCTCACCTACGTCCCGGTGCTCGACCCTGCACCAGAGCACGGGGCCAACGTCGAACTCGTTGTGCCCGGCGATCCGCTGGTCTCCGACGGCATCGCGAGAATCCGGATGCGCGTCCACGAGCGCGGCAGCGGAGAGACCCTCAGCTGCGGCACCGGCACGGCCGCTGCGGCGCTCGCCTTCCGCTACTGGGCGGGCCCTGCGGCGCCGAACGACTGGCGCGTCGTGGTCGCGGGCGGCACGCTCGGTGTGCGCATGTTCCCCGCGGAGGACGGCGAACATGTCTCGCTGTCCGGTCCGGCCACCCTTGTCTACTCGGGTTCGATCACGCTCGCCTGACGAACGCCTCTCCGCCGCAACCGGTGCGCCTGCGATCTACTCTGCAGCGCCCCTGCTCGCCTTGAGGACGCGGAAGCCCTTGCCGATGGCGTCGCGGGTGACGGTGAAGTCTGCCGGGAGTTCTTCCTGCAGCCAGCGGTGGAGCGAGTCCGAGCCGAGGTTCCGTTGCACAACGAGCCAGGCATCGGCGTCGGCGGCGAGCCGCGGCACCCACTGCAGGAGCAGCTCGTGCAGGGCGACCTTGCCGATGCGGATGGGCGGGTTCGACCAGATGGTCGCGAAGCGTACGTCGGCGGGAACATCCTGGGGGAGCACCGCGTTGACATTGGTGAGGCCGAGGCGTTCGGCGTTCAACCGGGTGATCTCGAGAGCACGCTCGTTGACGTCGACAGCCCACACGGTCGCGTCGGGAGAGGCGAGCGCCAGGGAGAGCGCGATGGGCCCCCACCCGCAGCCGATGTCGAGCAGATCGCCCGCCGGCGGCGGGGTCGGAACATTGGCCAGCAAGACTTGCGTGCCGGTGTCGACGTGATCGGGGCTGAAGATGCCGTTTGCGGAATGCAGTTCCCGTCGAACCCCAGCGAGGGTGACGCTGATGGGGCGGAGCTTCAACTCGCTGCCGGGTTCAGGAGTGAAATAGTGCTCTTGTGCCATAGATGAAACGTACCGGAGAGTAAGGAAGTAGGGTTAACGCGATGACGAAGCCAGACGACGATTCGATCCAGCCGACCACCGACGATGTCGTCGAGCGGGTCCTGTCGAGCGCCGCTGTGAAGTCGTCGGGCTACTCGTTGTTCGGGAGTTCTGCTGCAGCATTGCAGTCGGAGCACACCGCGGGTGGCACGGCGGACGACGGCGAGCAGTTCGATCGAGAGGATCGGCAGGCGCTGCGGCGCGTCGCTGGATTGTCTACGGAACTCGAGGACGTCACCGAGGTCGAGTACCGCCAGTTGCGGCTGGAGAACGTCGTCATCATCGGCGTGTACCAGCAGGGCTCGCTCGTCGACGCCGAGAACTCGCTCCGCGAACTCGCAGCCCTCGCTGAGACCGCCGGCGCCGTGGTCCTCGACGGACTGTTGCAGCGCCGTCCGCATCCGGACCCGTCCACCTATCTCGGTCGGGGCAAGGCCATCGAGCTCCGCGACGTCGTGAAGGCGCTCGGCGCCGACACCGTCATCGCGGACACGGAACTCGCGCCCAGCCAGCGACGCGCCCTGGAGGATGTCGTCGGCGTCAAGGTCATCGACCGCACGGCAGTCATCCTCGACATCTTCAGCCAGCACGCGAAGAGCCGGGAGGGTAAGGCACAGGTCGAACTCGCCCAGCTCGAGTACCTGCTCCCTCGCCTCCGCGGCTGGGGTGAGTCGATGAGCCGTCAGGCCGGCGGCCAGGTCGGTGGCGCCGGCGCCGGTATGGGCTCGCGTGGTCCTGGTGAGACGAAGATCGAACTCGACCGTCGTCGCATCCACACGCGCATGGCGAAGCTGCGCAAGCAGATCGTCGCGATGAAGCCGGCACGTGAGGCCAAGCGTGCGAACCGTCGCAGGAACACCGTTCCGTCGGTCGCGATCGCCGGGTACACCAACGCCGGCAAGTCCAGTCTGCTGAACCGCATCACGAAGGCCGGTGTGCTGGTCGAGAACTCGCTCTTCGCGACCCTCGACGCGACCGTGCGCCGCAACGTCACCTCTGACGGCCGTGAGTACACGCTCGCGGACACAGTCGGGTTCGTTCGGAATCTCCCGCACCAGCTCGTCGAAGCGTTCCGTTCCACGCTCGAGGAGGTCGCGGACAGCGACGTCATCGTGCACGTGGTGGACGCGTCGCACCCGGATCCGGCCGGCCAGATCGCGACGGTTCGCGATGTCATCGGCGAGGTCGGTGCGAGGCACATCCGCGAGATCGTCGTGTTCAACAAATCCGACCTGGTGGATGACGGCCAGTTGCTCGTCCTGCGTGGTCTCGAACCGGACGCCGTGTTCGTCTCGGCACGCACGGGTGTCGGTATCGATGAGCTGATGGAGCGGATCGAGGAGGTCCTGCCGTCGCCCAGCCGAGAGCTGCACGTGCTGGTCCCATACAACCGCGGAGACCTCGTGACGGTGCTCCACGAGCGTGGCAAGGTCGTCGAGACGAGCTATGACGAGCACGGCACCATCGTGCACGCGTTTGTGAACGACGAGATCGCCGCGATCCTCGAACCCTTCGCGATGGAGGCGTCGGCGGCCCGTGCCGTACACGCCGCTGCGGAGCCGCTCGCCGTCGCCGGAGCATCGCACTCCGCCGCCGACTGACCCCGATCTATCGACAGGAAAGGACCGGATCGATTCTCGATCCGGTCCTTCTGTCGTTCTGCCGTGTAGGCGGCGTCGGCCGCGGCGTGCGCCGGTCCGATCAGACGCTACGCAGCACCGCTACGACCTTGCCGAGGACGTCGGCGTGGTCGCCGAGGATGGGTTCGAACGCCGAGTTGCGGGGGAGGAGCCAGGTGTGGCCGTCGCGCTGGCGGAACACCTTCACCGTGGCCTCCTCGTCGAGCATGGCCGCGACGATGTCGCCGTTCTCCGCCGTCTTCTGCTCACGCACGACCACCCAGTCGCCGTCGCAGATGGCGGCGTCGATCATCGACTCCCCGACGACCTTCAACATAAAGAGGTCGCCCTTGCCGACGAGCTGACGGGGGAGCGGGAAGATCTCCTCGACCTGCTGCTCCGCCGTGATCGGGATGCCGGCGGCGATCCGGCCGACGAGCGGCACCATGGCGGCGTCGCCGACGGACGGGGCGTTCTCGGAGGGGGTGCCCTCCGTCGCGCTCGGCAGGTCGATGAGGATCTCGAGGGCGCGCGGACGGTTGGGGTCGCGGCGCAGGTAGCCGGACAGCTCCAGCTGGTTGAGCTGGTGTGTGACGCTCGAGAGGGATGCGAGGCCGACGGCATCGCCGATCTCGCGCATGCTCGGCGGGTAGCCCTGTGAGGCGACGGCGCGCTGGATCACGTCGAGGATGGCGAGCTGCTTCTCGCTGAGGCTCTTCCGCCGCCGCGTGCCCGTTCGCTCGTGAGCCCCGTCGCTCCTACCGTTCGCTGCCATTGTCGCTCCTGCCCGGACCAGTGTCAGTGGGTGCTGGTGTACTCACTCCAACACTCGAAACTGTATCCGCCCGGCGTGCCTCAGACAAACATTCGTTCGAGCGTGTCGCACATTCGTGTGCAACAAGGTACGAAAACAGGGTTGAAGATTCGAACAATCGAATATATATTCGGAACACAGCTTCGTATCCGGTGTTCCTGGCCGAACACCGGATACGAATTCTCGTCAGGAACCCCATGGTTCCTGCAGGCGAGCACTTGGAGGTAGTCATGACTGCAGCACTCATCGGTATCCCGACCGGTTCGAACACGGCTCCACGCACCACCACGGCACCACGCACGCGACTGCGCCTCACGCGCCGCGGTCGCGTCGTCTTCACCACCCTCGCTGCGCTGCCCGTCGTGGCAGCCATCGCCGTCCTGTCCATCTCGGCCGGCAACGCCATCGCGTCCGGTCCGGACATCGGAGCGGCTGGCCAGGGCGCGTCCTTCACCTACGTGACGGTCGACGCGGGGGAGTCGCTCTGGCAGCTCGCCAAGTCCATCGCCCCCACGGCGGACCCGCGTGACGTCGTCGCGGACATCATCAACCTCAACCAGCTGACGTCGTCCGGCGTAGAGCCGGGCCAGCGTCTGGCCATCCCGATCAAGTACACGGACTAGGCGCAGCCTGCATCCCCGGCGGTCGGTACGATTGTCGGGTGACCGCTCTCGACGACCTCCCCATCCGCGACGACCTCAGAGGGAAAATTCCCTACGGCGCTCCGCAGGCACATGTGCCCGTTGCGCTGAACGTCAACGAGAACACCCACCCCATCCCCGAGGACGTCGCCCACGACATCGTGGCGTCACTCGCCGCGGCCGTGCTCACGGTGAACCGCTATCCTGACCGCGAGTTCACGGAACTCCGCGAGTCCCTCGCACGGTACCTCGGGCACGGCGTCACAGCCGATCAGATCTGGGCCGGCAACGGATCGAACGAGGTCCTGCAGCACATCCTGCAGGCGTTCGGCGGACCTGGGCGTTCGCTCCTCGGTTTTGTGCCGACGTACTCGATGTACCCGCTGTTGGCAGCTGGCGTCGGAACTTCCTGGATCCCCGGAACGCGTGACGACGACTTCGAGCTGTCCCCGGAAACTGCGGCTCGGCAGGTTCGCGACGCGAACCCGGACCTCGTGTTCCTGTGCTCACCGAACAACCCGACGGGCACACCGCTCCCACTCGCGACGATCGAAGCCGTTTACGAGGCGTCGACGGGCATCGTCGTGGTGGACGAGGCGTATGCGGAGTTCGCACCCGATGGCGAGGCGAGCGCGCTCACGTTGCTGGAGGGACGTCCGCGTCTCATCGTCTCGCGCACCATGAGCAAGGCGTTCGCCTTCGCCGGTGTTCGCCTCGGCTACCTCGCCGCGGATCCGGCTGTCGTCGATGCGTTGCGTCTCGTCCGGCTGCCGTACCACCTGAGCGCCCTCACCCAGGCGGCTGCGACCGCGGCGCTCCGCCACGCTGATGAGATGCTCGCGATGGTCGACGACATCCGTGGACAGCGCGACCGCCTGGTGACCGAACTCGCCTCACTCGGTTACGCACCGCACCGCAGTGGCTCGAACTTCGTGCTGTTCGGTGGTGTGGACGACCCGAACGGCATCTTCGAGGCGCTGTTCGCTCGTGGCATCCTGATCCGCGATGTGGGCATCCCGAACCACCTGCGCGTGACGGCCGGAACCGAGTCGGAGACGACGGCATTCCTCGAGGCGCTGGCCGAGATCACGCCGCGCTGAGTCACGTGCGCGGCGCGGACTCAGCGCTGCACCCCTGTTCGAAATTCAGGAGCGCCCCGGTGTGTCACCCAGCGCTCGCGATGAGTGCGGGTCGACGCGCCGGGGCGCTCCTGAGTTGTGAACGGGCTACGCGGTCAGGCGGAGAACTGCTTCCTCGGCGGCGACCCAGGGGAGCATCGCGCACTTCACCCGGGCGATGTACTTGGAGACGCCGCTGAGCGCCGCTGCGTCACCGAAGCGCTCCTCGTCGAATTCGAGCTTGCCGCGGGACCGGATGACCTCGCGGAACTCGTCCGCGAGTGCCGAGAGCTCCGCGACGGTGAGCCCCGGCCCGAGGTCCGACAGGCACGATGTCGACGCCTGCGAGATGGAGCAGCCGTGGCCCTCCCATGCGATCGAGCTCAGGTGCTCGCCGTCCTCGCTGAAGTGCAGTTGCAGCGTCACCTCGTCTCCGCAGGTCGGGTTGATCTGGTGGGACTCCGCCGCCGCGCCGTCGTGCAGGCCGTAGCCGTGCCGTTCCTTCGCGTGGTCGAGGATGATCTGCTGGTACAGGCTCTCCAGGCCGCCGCTCATCGTTCGGCTCCGAAGAACGCTGCGACCCTGCTCGTCGCGTCGAGGAACGCGTCGATCTCGGCGTCCGTCGTGTACAGGTAGGCGCTCGCCCTGGTCGTCGCCGTGAGTCCCAGCCTGCGGTGGAGCGGCTGGGCGCAGTGGTGACCGACGCGCACGGCGATGCCCTGGTCGTCGAGGAATTGGCCGACGTCGTGCGCGTGGACGCCCGCGAGGTCGAAGCTCGCGAGTCCGACGCGTTCGGTTCCGGGGCGGGGCCCGACGAGCCGTACGCCGGGGATGGCGACGAGTCCGGAGGCGAGTCTGGCGCCGTAGGCGGCTTCGGTGGCGTGGATGCGATCCATGCCGACGCCCGTGAGCACGTCGACGGCTGCTGCAAGAGCGATCGCCTGCGAGACGGGCTGGGTGCCGGCCTCGAAGCGTTGCGGAGATGGCAGGAACGTCGCGTCCTCCATCGTGACCGTTTCGATCATCGAGCCGCCGGTCAAGAACGGCGGCAGGGCGTCGAGGAGCTCACGGCGGCCGTAGAGCACACCGATGCCGTTCGGCCCGAGCATCTTGTGGCCCGAGAAGACCAGGAAGTCGACGTCGAGTGCTGCGACATCGATGGGGAGGTGGGGGACGGACTGGCAGGCATCGAGCACCACGAGGGCGCCGACGCGATGCGCGAGGGTGCGGAGCGCATCGACGGGTGCGATCGCTCCGGTCACGTTGGAGACGTGCGCGAACGCGACGATTCTGGTGCGGTCGCCGATGACGGCGGACGCCGCATCCAGATCGAGGATGCCGTCGTCGTCCACCGGGATGAATCTGAGCGTCGCTCCCGTGCGAGCGGCGAGCTGCTGCCACGGGATGAGGTTGGCGTGGTGTTCGGCTTCCGTGACGACGATCTCGTCGCCGGCCTGCAGGCGGAACCTGTCGGCCTCGGCGCCGCCGAGCCCGGCGCTCGCGTTGCCGATCGAGTACGCCAGGAGGTTAAGGGCGCCGGTGGCGCCTGAGGTCCAGACGATTTCGCGTTCGTCGGCGCCGATGAACGCCGCCACACGTTCCCTCGCCTGCTCGAACAGGTCGGTGGCTTCCGCCGCGAGCGTGTGGGCGCCGCGGTGCACGGCGGAATTGGCGCGCCTGGCGTAGTCGGACTCGGCCTGAATGACCGATTCCGGTCGTTGCGAGGTCGCGCCGGAATCCAGGTAGACGAGTCCGTGTCCGTTCACGGTGGTCGAGAGGATGGGGAACAGCGTCCTGATCGCCTCGATCTCGGAGAGAGCGAGGGGGGATGCGGTGTTGGGGATGGTCGTGGTCATGGTCACCTCGCCTTCAACGATAGGCGCATCCGCATCCTTCCCCTTCCTCTGTGACGCACCAACCGATCAGGACGGCGCCGCGGTGTGCGCCGCCGATAGACTGACCGCATGACGAACCCGCAGCGCACCGCCCGTCTGCAGCGCGAGACGAGCGAGTCCAGCATCGAGCTGGAACTGAATCTCGACGGCACCGGAGCGAGCTCCATCGACACCTCCGTCCCGTTCTTCGACCACCTGCTCACGGCGTTCGCGAAGCACTCGCTCACCGATCTGACGGTTCGTGCGCGCGGCGACGTGGAGATCGACGTCCACCACACGGTCGAGGACGTCGGCATCGTGCTCGGCCAGGCCATCCGCCAGGCGCTCGGCGACAAGTCGGGGATCTCCCGGTACGGCGACGCCCTCGTGCCGCTCGACGAGGCGCTCGTGCAGGCCGTCGTCGACATCTCCGGCCGACCGTACCTCGTGCACGAAGGGGAGCCGGCCGGTTTCGAATTCCACCTCATCGGCGGCCACTTCACCGGATCGATGGTGCGGCACGTCTTCGAGGCGATCGCCTACAACGCGGCGCTCACCGTCCACGTCCGCGTGTTGTCCGGACGTGACCCCCACCACATCGCCGAGGCCGAACTCAAGGCGTTCGCGCGCGCATTCCGTCAGGCGAAGGCCCTCGATCCGCTGGTGACCGGCATCCCCTCCACAAAGGGTGCACTGTGACCTCGGCGCGTCCACGGGTCGTCGTCCTCGACTACGGTTCCGGGAACGTCCACTCGGCCGTCAAGGCGCTTGAGCTGGCCGGAGCGGACGTCGAGCTGACCGGCGACCGTCGCGCTGCGCAGGAGGCGGACGGCCTCGTTGTGCCAGGCGTCGGCGCGTTCAGTGCGGTCATCGACGCACTGCGGGCCTCGCGCGGCGACGAACTCATCGACCGCCGCTTGGCCGGCGGACGCCCGGTCCTCGGGATCTGCGTCGGCATGCAGGTGCTCTTCGAGCGCGGCGTCGAGCGCGGCGTCGACTCCGAGGGACTCGGCGAGTGGCCGGGAACGGTCACCCAGCTCGATGCGCCGGTGCTCCCGCACATGGGCTGGAACACGGTCGAGACCGATCCGGAGTCGATCCTCTTCGACGGCATCGGCGACGAACGCTTCTACTTCGTGCACTCCTACGGTGCGCAGGAGTGGACGCTCGATGTGATGCCGCCGTTCCCGAAGCCGCGGCTGACCTGGGCGACGCACGGCACCCCCTTCCTCGCCGCGGTGGAGAACGGGCCGCTGTCCGCCACGCAGTTCCACCCGGAGAAGTCCGGCGAGGCCGGCATCCGTCTCCTCTCCAACTGGCTCGGAACCCTCTAGAGGACTAGGATCTTGTGCTTGTGCCGGTGCGAGTATCCGGCAGCTTCCGAGAGAGACAGTGAGCCATGAGCGAGTTCAACACGACCCCAGGACTCGTCCTGCTGCCCGCCGTCGACATCGCCGGAGGAAAGGCTGTCCGCCTGACCCAGGGTGAGGCCGGATCCGAGACCAACTACGGCGACCCCGTCGACGCCGCGATGGACTGGGCGGACCAGGGCGCGGAGTGGATCCACCTCGTGGACCTCGACGCAGCGTTCGGCCGTGGCAACAACCGTGCGCTCCTGAAGAAGGTCATCAAGCAGACGCGTGGCGTCAACATCGAACTCTCCGGCGGCATCCGCGACGACGCCTCGCTCGAGCAAGCGCTCGAGTCTGGTGCGAAGCGCATCAACCTCGGGACGGCGGCGCTGGAGAACCCGGAGTGGGCCGCCAACGTGATCGGCCAGTACGGCGAAGCGATCGCCGTCGGTCTCGACGTGCGCGGCACCACACTCGCGGCACGCGGCTGGACGCAGGACGCCGGCGACCTGTGGACGGTCCTCGACCGTCTGGAGCAGGCCGGTTGCTCCCGCTACGTCGTGACCGACGTCACGAAGGACGGCACCCTCCAGGGTCCGAACGTCGAACTGCTCAAGCAGGTCATGGAGCGCACGCACCGTCCGGTGGTCGCTTCCGGCGGAATCTCGAGCCTCGACGACCTCGTCGCGCTGCGCGAACTCGTACCGCAGGGACTCGAAGGCGCCATCATCGGCAAGGCGCTCTACGCGGGCGCATTCACGCTCGCAGAGGCGTTGGATGTCGCATCGTCCTGATTCGGAGGATCAGCACGGTCACTCCCGCTCTCACACCCACTCCGACGAGTCGGGCGTGAGCGGGAACCACGCGGACTCCGCCGGCCAGCCGTGGGCGGGTCGGAGCTTCCACAGTGCTCCGCCGTCGAACGACGACGGCAGTGCGCCGGAGCGGCTGATCGAGGCCATCCGGCGTTTCCGGGCCCGTGAAGTTGGTGAGTCCGAGGTCGTCGACGCCCTGCGGGAGTCGCGTCTGCTCATCCCGCTCGTCGCGCATCTCGGCGAGGCCGGGGAGAACGAGCACGGTCAGCTCGTCGACAAGACGCAGGAACTGTCGATTGTGACGGTCGACGGCCCCGACGGCCGAACCGTGATGCCGGTCTTCAGCTCGGTGGCGGCGATGTCGGCGTGGAATTCGACGGCCAGGCCGATCCCGGCCGACGGCATCCGAGTCGCGCTCGCAGCAGCGAGCGAGCACACGGACGTCGTTGTGCTCGATGCGACGGGGCCGACGGAGTTCGCGGTGCGGCGCCCGGCGCTGTGGGCGATCGCCCAGTCGTTGCCGTGGACGCCGAGCTACGAGGACCCGGCGGTGCTCGAGGCGTTCGAGCGGTCGATCGGCACGGAACTCGCGGTCGTGGGTGTGACCCTCGCAGCGGGCGATCCCGATGCGCGCCTCGCGGCATCGGAACTGGTCGTCCGTCTGCGGCTGCTCGCCGGACTCACCCAGGGCGAACTCGACGCGGTCCTCGCCCGTCTCGCGCAGCGCTGGGCGGCCGACGAGGTCATCGCGACCCGCGTCGACTCGCTCGCGGTGAAGCTCTCCGCCGCCTGAGCGTCCGCTGCAACGACAGCGGTCAGGCGACGGTCAGTCGACGGTCAGCCAGCGATGCGGTGGATCAGGTGACGGGGCCCGTCCACTTCTCGCCAGGGCCCTTGCCGATCGGGTCCTGGATGATGGACGCCTCGCGGAATGCGAGCTGGAGCGACCGCAGCCCGTCGCGCAGCGAACGCGCGTGCATGTCGGAGATCTCCGGCGCTCCGGCCGTGATGAGGCCGGCGAGGGCGTTGATGAGCTTTCGCGCCTCATCGAGGTCGATCTGCGACTCCGGATCGTCGGCGAGCCCGCACTTGACCGCCGCGGCGCTCATGAGGTGGACGGCCGCCGTGGTGATGACCTCGACCGCCGGCACCTCCGCGATGTCGCGAGTCGCCTGGGAAGATGCGTCTTCTTCGTGGTCGTAGGGGGAAGTGCTGTCGTTCACGTCAATCCTCTGGTAGTCTTGTGCGGTGCTCCGGGACTTTGGTCTCGGTACGAAAGAGGAGATTCTCCCACCCGCGCTTGACCGCTAGACAAGGTTACCGGGTTGTCACACCCCGCCAGACGTGTTTCACAACTGGTAGACAGGGTGTGTGTACTCACCGAATTTCATTCGGGGGTACGGGTGTGTGTTGATCCACTTTCGTCACGAACGGATATCCATTCGGACGTGTGGCAACCCACCCAGTAGAGGAGTTCCGCATCAGCGATCCCCGTACCAATGACCGTATCCGCGTCCCGGAGGTCCGTCTTGTCGGCCCAGGCGGAGAACAGGTCGGCGTCGTCAAAATCGAGGTCGCCCTTCGCCTCGCGCAGGAAGCGGACCTCGACCTCGTCGAAGTCGCACCCAACTCCAAGCCGCCCGTCGCGAAGATCATGGACTACGGCAAGTTCAAGTACGAGGCTGCGCAGAAGGCGAAAGAGGCCAGGCGCAACCAGGCGAACACGATCCTCAAAGAGGTTCGTTTCCGTCTCAAGATCGATCAGCACGACTACGAGACCAAGCGCAAGCGCGCTGAGGGCTTCCTGAAGACTGGTGACAAGGTGAAAGCCATGATCCAGTTCCGTGGTCGCGAACAGTCCCGTCCAGAGCAGGGCGTGCGACTGCTCCAGAAGTTTGCCGAAGACGTGTCGGAATTCGGAACCATCGAATCCACCCCGACCGTCGACGGACGCAACATGGTCATGGTCATCGGCCCGCTGAAGAACAAAGCGGAAGCCAAGGCCGAGGCCAACGCACACCGTGCGGCATCGAAGGCGCGACCGGCTCAGGAGTCGGAAGTACCCGAGGTCGCTGAGGCAGAGTCATCTGCCGACGAGAACCGATAAGAAACGAGGAATCCAATGCCGAAGCAGAAGACCCACTCCGGGGCCAAGAAGCGATTCAAGGTCACCGGCAGCGGCAAGCTGATGAAGCAGCAGGCCGGTATGCGACACAACCTGGAGAGCAAGTCCAGCCGTCGCACCCGTCGTCTGAACCAGGACCAGGTGTTGGCTCCGGCTGACGCGAAGGTCATGAAGAAGCTGCTCGGTCGCTAAGACCGCTACACCGAAGGAACACACAGAACATGGCAAGAGTCAAAAGGGCGGTCAACGCTCACAAGAAGCGTCGCGTCATCCTCGAGCGCGCCTCGGGCTACCGCGGACAGCGTTCGCGTCTGTACCGCAAGGCCAAGGAGCAGGTCACTCACTCCCTCGTCTACTCGTACCGCGACCGCCGCGCACGCAAGGGTGACTTCCGTCGCCTGTGGATCCAGCGCATCAACGCTGCATCGCGCGCCAACGGCCTCACGTACAACCGCTTCATCCAGGGCCTCGGCCTTGCCGGCATCGAGGTCGACCGTCGTATCCTCGCCGACCTCGCGGTGAACGACGCCCCCACCTTCGCAGCGCTCGTGAAGTCGGCCAAGGCAGCACTGCCGGCCGACACCTCGGCTCCGAAGGTCGCAGCAGCCTAGTCTGCGTGCACCTCGTCCGGTGCTGAGTGCAGCACCGACGACGCCTGTTCGAACGGCCCGGTTCCCCTGTGGAGCCGGGCCGTTCGTGCGTGCGGAACCCGTCGCGGAATCGGCCGTGAGCGTTCGTCCGGTCGGCCTGTGTCGGCCTAGGATGGGATCGTGCTCGACAATCCGCGTTCCCCACGCGTCCGCGCCGTCGCCAAGCTCGCCAAGCGCCCGGCGAGGCTGGACACCGGCCTATTCCTCCTCGAAGGACCTCAAGCGGTCTCAGAGGCACTCACGTACCGACCGGACCTCGTGGTCGAGTTGTTCGCGACGCCGACGGCGCTCGAGCGCTACGGCGACATCGCGCAGGCCGCCGCCGATGCGGGCATCGAGGTCGAGTTCGTCACCGAGCAGGTGCTCGAGTCGATGGCCGACACGGTCACGCCGCAGGGTTTCGTGGCGGTCGCGCACCAGTTCCCGACCTCGGTGAAGGACATCTTCGCCGGTCAGCCCAAGCTCGTGGTGATCTTGGAGGAGGTCCGGGACCCGGGCAATCTGGGAACGATCATCCGCGCCGCGGACGCTGCCGGCGCCGACGCCGTTGTGTTGAGCGGCCGCACGGTCGACCTCTACAACCCCAAGGTGGTCCGGTCGACGACCGGTTCGTTGTTCCACCTGCCCGTCGCGGTGGATGCCGAGCTGTCCTCCGTCGTGGAGCGCGCTCGTGGAGCTGGTCTCCAGGTCATTGCTGCCGACGTCAAGGGCGAGGACCTGCTCGCCGCCCGCTCGGAGGGTGTTCTTGCCCGGCCGACCGCGTGGTTGTTCGGGAATGAGGCGCGCGGTCTGACCGATGAGCAGCTCCTCGTCGTCGATCGTGCGCTTACGGTTCCTATCTACGGCCACGCCGAGAGCATGAACCTCGCGACCGCGGCTTCCGTGTGCGTCTTCGAGAGCGCATTCGCCCAGCACTCCTGAGCAACATGCGTTGCGTATTCGGTCACAAACGTGTAACCGTCACGTGCTGACCCTGGGTTCGGTCGCGCCCGTCACCTAGCGTGGGTCGTATGGAGCATTCAGTGCCGAACTCCCGCCCGTCCGATTCATCAGCCCAACGCAACCCGTACGAGACAACCAGCAACCCGATCGTCGCCGACCAGGGCGAACCGCTCGTCGTGCTGCAGGACGTCGACAAGCACTACGGCGATTTCCAGGCGTTGAAGCACATCAACCTCACCGTGAACAAGGGCGAGGTCGTTGTGGTCATCGGCCCGTCCGGTTCGGGGAAGTCGACTCTCTGCCGCACGATCAACCGGCTCGAGACGATCACGTCAGGGCAGATCCGGATCGATGGCAAGCGACTCCCGGAAGAGGGCAAGCAGCTCGCTGAGCTCCGGGCGGATGTCGGGATGGTCTTCCAGTCCTTCAACCTCTTCGCGCACAAGACCATCCGCGAGAACGTCACGCTCGGCCCCATCAAGGTGCGCAAGCAGAAGCGTTCCGACGCCGATGCGGCTGCGAAGCTCCTCCTCGAACGCGTCGGCGTCGGTGAGCAGGCCGACAAACTGCCGGCGCAGCTCTCCGGCGGGCAGCAGCAGCGCGTCGCGATCGCCCGCGCCCTCGCGATGAAGCCCAAGGTCATGCTCTTCGACGAACCGACTTCTGCCCTCGACCCCGAGATGATCAACGAGGTCCTCGACGTGATGGTGCAGCTTGCCGGCGAGGGGATGACGATGATCGTCGTCACCCACGAGATGGGATTCGCCCGCAAGGCGGCCGACCGCGTGGTCTTTATGGCGGACGGCGAGATCCTCGAAGACAGCGACCCGGAGTCGTTCTTCACCAACCCGCAGACCGAGCGTGCGAAGGACTTCCTGTCCAAGCTGCTGACTCATTAGGGGCGCACCGCCGGTCCGACACTGACCCGACACCGACTCGACACCCGATACCCGAACACCCGAAACGCACGACCACTGTCCGGAGCCATCGCTCCAGGGCAGACCTCACCAACCGATAGGCCCAACGACGGGCACCAAGGAAGGAAGGAAAACATGCGCAAGAGGCTCATGTTCATCACGGCAGGAGTCGCAGCAGCGGCCATCGCCCTCGCCGGCTGTGCAAGCGGCGATGCCGAACCTGGCTCGACGGACGCAGCGGGCGGCAGCACGCCCGCGTTCGAGGTCGCCAAGGACGTCACGATCGAAGGCAGTCCGACGTTCGACAAGATCTCGTCGGCAGGCAAAGTCCGCATCGGCGTCAAGGAGGACCAACCGGGACTCGGTTACCTCGACGCGGCGACGGGGGAGCGGACAGGATTCGACATTCAGATCGCCACCTGGATCGCGGCATCGCTCGGCGTCCCAGCCGACAAGATCGACTTCACGGCGATTCCCAGCGCGAACCGTGAATCAGCGCTCGTCAACGGCGACATCGACCTGTACGTCGGCACGTACTCGATCACCGACAAGCGCAAGACGCAGATCGACTTCGCCGGACCATACTTCGAGACCGGGCAGGGCTTGCTCGTCGCGAAGGACAACACGGACATCGCGAGCGAGGCGGACCTCGCGGGGAAGACGGTGTGTTCCGTGACCGGTTCTACGCCGCTGCAGAACATCAACGACAACTTCCCCGACACGAAGACGGTACCGTTCGACACGTATTCGCAGTGCGTCGATGCGTTGCACGACAACAAGGTCGATGCCGTCACCACCGATCAGGCGATCCTGCTCGGCTACGCGTCGCTTCCGGACTCCGGCCTCAAGGTGGTCGGGAAGCCGTTCACGACCGAGCTCTACGGGGTGGGCCTGCCGAAGGGCGACGACGCGCTGCGGCACTTCGTCAACCAGATGTTCACCGACGGTGGTGCGACCTGGACGAAGATCTACGATGCCACGCTCGGTGCATCCGGCACGAAGGTGGGCCAGCCGAAGGTCGACGACTACTAGGCAGCACCCCGGGCGGACGCGGTGACCCGCGGCCGCCCGGGGGAGTTGTCCCGTCGATCCCGCCCGGGAAATCACATCGGGCGATCTTTCCGGAAAGGCGCCACCGCCAATGAACGTCCTCCTCGACAACCTCGACCTCTTCTTCGACGGCTTCAAGGTCACACTGCTCTTGTTTGTCGTCTCCGGCTTCTTCGCGCTCGTCCTCGGCACCATCGTCGGTGCGATGCGCGTCTCTCCCGTGCCGGCGATGCGCGTCTTCGGCACGGTGTACGTCAATACGGTGCGCAACACCCCGTTGACGCTCATCCTCTTCTTCTTCGCGTTCGGGTATCCGAAGCTCGACCTGCCCGCGATCAGTTACACGGCCGTGGCCATTACCGGCCTCAGTTTCTATACTGCGACCTACGTCGCGGAGGTGTTGCGTTCCGGCGTGAACACAGTTCCGCTCGGTCAGGCTGAAGCTGCGAGGGCGATCGGGCTCCCGTTCGGGCAGACGATGACGCTCGTGGTGCTGCCGCAGGCGTTCAGAGCGGTGTTGCCGCCGCTCTTCAGCGTGCTGATCGCGTTGCTCAAAAACACGACCGTCGCCGCCGGCTTCGGGGTGATCGAAGCAGGCGCGATCCGAGCGTCGCTCTCAGAACGAGGCGAGCCGCTGCTGATCGGTCTCCTCTGGGTCGCGCTGATCTTCGTCGCGCTCGTCTCGCTGCTCTCGCTTGCCCAACGGGCGTTCGAGAAGAAATGGAAGGTGGCGCGATGAGCTCCGTCCTGTTCGACACACCGGGGCCGAAGGCGGTCGTCCGGTACCGGTGGTTCGGCGTCGCGACCGTTGTCGTCGTCGCCGCGATCTTCGCCTTCATCATCTACCGATTCATCGAAACCGGGCAGTTCAGCGCAGCGAAGTGGAAGCTGTTCACCTTCCCTCGCGTGTGGGAGCAGATTCTGCAGGCCACGGGTGCGACGCTATCCGCGTTCGCGGTCGCCGCGGTCCTCAGCCTGGCGCTCGGGCTCATCCTCGCGATCGGTCGGCTGTCCGACCACAGGGTCGTCAGCGTCCCCTTCACGATCATCATCGAGTTCTTCCGAGCCGTTCCCGTCCTCATCCTGATGATGCTGATGTACTACGGGCTTCCTCCGCTCGGGGTCAAGGTGACGCCGTTCATGGCGGTGGTCGTCGGCCTCACGCTGTACAACGCGGCGGTCTTCTCCGAGATCTTCCGCGCCGGCATCGAATCCTTGCCACGCGGGCAGAAAGAGGCCGGGTATGCGATCGGGCTCCGGAAGACCGGTGTGATGCGCATGATCCTGTTCCCGCAAGCGATCCGCGCGATGATGCCGGTCATCATCGCTCAGCTCGTCGTGACGTTGAAGGACACGGCGCTCGGTTTCCTCATCACCTATCAGGAGCTGCTGTACCTGGCCAAGCAGTACGGTTCGCAGGCGACCTACGGCAATCCGATCATCCCGTCGATCATCGTGATGGGTTCGATCTACATCGTGCTGTGCCTCATCCTCTCCGGCATCGCGAAATGGGTGGAGGTCCGGACGAGGCGTTCGTCGAGGGTGCGGGGCGCGCGTCTCGACACCACGCGGGAGATCACGGACACGCAGGTGATCGCCCAGCAGTGAGTCGGGGTGCCGCGGGCTGTGGAGGGTGGTGCCGAGTTGTGCACAGCCCTCCGCGGCCCGGCACGGCCGCTCGCCCAGCTGGGTAGACTTGGTTTTCGTGTCTGACGCATCCCAAATCACTCCAGAAGCGGTGAACGCCGCGGTCGATGCGGCGCTCGCCGCGGTCGCCGCCGCCACCGACTCGACCGAGCTGAAAGCCGCCCGTGCGGCCCACGCCGGAGAATCGTCCACCCTCGCAACGCTCAACGGCTCCCTCCGCAGCGCGCCCAACGACCAGAAAGCCGCACTCGGCAAGCTCGTCGGCCAGGCTCGTGGCCGGGTTTCCCAGGCGATCGCCGCGCGCGAGCTCGAACTCGTCGCAGCGGAGACCGAGGCACGCCTCGCAGCCGAGACCATCGACGTCACAGCCGTGCCGTCGCGGCACCAACCCGGTGCGCGCCACCCGCTGACGCTCCTCCAGGACCGCGTGTCCGACATCTTCGTCGGCATGGGCTGGGAGATCGCGGAGGGCCCTGAGGTGGAGAGCGAGTGGTTCAACTTCGACGCGCTCAACTTCGACGCGGACCACCCGGCCCGCGCCATGCAGGACACCTTCTTCGTCGAACCGCCTGAGTCGCACCTCGTGCTGCGCACCCACACCTCGCCCGTGCAGGTTCGTTCGCTGCTCGAGCGCGAGCTGCCCGTGTACGTCCTCGCACCCGGACGGGTGTACCGCACCGACGAGCTCGACGCGACGCACACCCCCGTGTTCATGCAGTTCGAGGGACTCGCGGTCGACAAGGGCCTCACCATGGCGCACCTGCGCGGCACCCTCGACCACTTCGTGAAGTCGGTCTTCGGCGACGACGCCGAGGTGCGCCTGCGCCCGAGCTACTTCCCGTTCACGGAGCCGAGCGCTGAGCTCGACTTCTGGCACCCGACCTTCAAGGACGGCCCGCGCTGGATCGAATGGGGCGGCTGCGGCATGATCCACCCGAACGTCCTGCGTTCCGCCGGCATCGACCCGGAGGTCTACTCCGGATTCGCCTTCGGCATGGGAGTCGAGCGCGGCCTGATGCTGCGCGACGGCGTGCAGGACATGAGGGAGATGGTGGAGGGCGACGTCCGCTTCTCCCAGCAATTCGGAATGGTGGTCTGATCGTGCGTGTTCCACTCAGCTGGCTCGGCGAATACGTCGACCTCGCTCCGGGAACCACTCCGGAGGACGTCCACGCGGCGCTCGTCCGCGTCGGACTGGAAGAGGAGGACCTGCACGGCTTCGAGCTGACCGGTCCGATCGTGGTGGGCGAGGTCCTCGAATTCGTCGAGGAACCGCAGTCCAACGGCAAGACCATCCGGTGGTGCCAGGTGCGCGTCGCCGAGGGCGATGCGGAGGACGCCGTCCGCGGCATCGTCTGCGGCGCCGGCAACTTCTTCCCCGGCGACAAGGTCGTTGTGACGCTCCCGGGCGCCGTCCTGCCCGGACCGTTCCCCATTGCCGCACGCAAGACCTACGGGCACGTCTCCGACGGCATGATCGCGTCATCGCGCGAACTCGGCCTCGGCGACGACCACGACGGCATCCTGCGGCTGTCGACCATCGGCGTCGACGCGCCCGTCGGCACCGACGCCATCGCGCTGCTCGGTCTCGACGACACCGCCGTCGAGCTGAACGTCACACCGGACCGCGGCTACGCCTTCTCGATCCGCGGCGTCGCCCGTGAGTACTCGCACGCGACGGGGGCGCCGTTCCGCGACCCCGCATCATCGGTCCCGGACGCGTTCACCGGCGCACTGGAGGGCTTCTCCGTCACGATCGACGACCAGACGCCCATCCGTGGACGCGTCGGCTCGTCGGTCTTCGTGACGCGCGTCGTCCGCGACGTCGACCCGACGCGGCCCACCCCGCCGTGGATGGTCGCGCGTCTCAAACTCGCCGGCATCCGCTCCATCTCGCTCATCGTCGACATCACCAACTACGTGATGCTCGAACTCGGACAGCCGATCCACGGCTACGACCTCGACAAGCTGACCGGTGGCATCACGGTGCGCCGCGCAGTGCACGGCGAGACGATCGTCACACTCGACGAGCAGGAGCGCACGCTCCACGGTGAGGACCTCCTCATCACGGACGGATCTGGTCCCATCGGCCTCGCCGGTGTGATGGGCGGGCAGACGACGGAGATCGGAGCGGACACCCGCAACGTCCTCATCGAGGCTGCGAACTTCGATTCCGTCTCCATCGCGCGCACCGCTCGCCGGCACAAGCTGCCGAGTGAGGCGTCCAAGCGCTTCGAGCGCGGTGTGGACCCGCAGGTCGCCGTCGCGGCGGCCGGCCGTGTCGCCCAGTTGCTCGTCGACCTCGCCGGCGGCACGCCGGACCGTGTCGGCTCCGTCTACACGGCGGCTCCTGATCGCGAACCGATCCTGCTGCCGAACGGGTACGTCACGGGGCTCGTCGGCGTCGAGTTCGGGGCGGAGGAGTCCCGCTCTGCGCTCGCGGAGGTCGGGGGAGTCATCGAAGAGTCCGCGGAGGGACTGCTCGTCACGCCGCCGACCTGGCGTCCCGACATCACCGACAAGTCCGACCTCGCAGAGGAGGTCGCCCGCATCCTCGGCTACGACCGCATCCCTTCCGTGCTGCCCGTCGCGCCCCCCGGCCGTGGACTGACGCGTTCGCAGCGACTGCGGCGCGGAGCCGCGGACGCGCTCGCCTACGCAGGAGCGACCGAGGTGCTCTCGTACCCGTTCGTCACGGCGGAGGCGAACAACCGCTACGGCGCAGCCGATGCTCGAGAGGTTCCGGCGATCAAGCTCGCGAACCCGCTCGACGCCAGGTCGCCGTTCCTGCGGACGTCGTTGCTGCCCGGACTCATCGAGGTCGCGCATCGTAACCTCTCCCGCGGTCTCACGGACCTGCTCATTTCCGAGATCGGGCTGGTCTTCCGCCCGTCGCGCCACGGCGCGTACGGCCAGGAAGACCTTCCTGCCGGCGCGGCGCTTCCGAGCGCAGCGCAGTTGAGCGAGCTGCACGACGGGATCCCGCCGCAGCCGCACCACGTCGCGGTGCTCGCGATCGGCAACAGCACACCGAAGCAGCCGGGTCAGGTGGCGGTCGCCGTCGGCATCGCGGACGCGCTCGACGCGGCCCACGCCATCGCGCGTGCGGTCGGTGTCGAGATCGAGGTGCGTCAGGGGAGCCACCAGGCATTCCACCCCGGCCGGACCGCCGAGCTGCTGGTCGACGGCCAGCATGTCGGTTACGCAGGCGAGCTGCACCCGGCCATCGCCGAGGAAGCCCACCTGCCGCGCGTCGTCGCCGTTGCGGAGCTCGACCTTGCCAGACTCATCGAACTGGGCGACCGTCCGATCGAGGCCGGCACGATCGGCACGTTCCCGGCTGCCACGCAGGATCTGTCGATCGTCGTCCCGGCGGACGTCGCTGCTGCAGACGTCCTCGCGGCTGTTCGCGAGGGCGCCGGTGAGCTGCTCGAGCACATCCAGCTCGTCGACGACTACCGGGGTCAGGGCGTCGCGGACGGCGAGAAGAGCCTCACCTTCGCACTCCGCTTCCGTGCATCGGACCGCACGCTGACGGCCGCGGAGGCGAGCGACGCGAAGCTCGCCGGCGCCGCAGTCGCAGCGGAGCGCTTCGGAGCGGTGCTCCGCGACTGATCGCGCACGCGCGTCCGCGCTGCACGCGGCGAGTCGTCGCAGCACACGAAGAACGGCCCCGAGCAGATGCTCGGGGCCGTTCTCGTCGTGCCGCAGGCGTTGGGCGTTCAACTCAGGAGCACCGCGGCGTGTCGCCGACCGGCAACGGCGTGTCGCGGGCGACGCGCCGGCCGTGTCCTGAATTGCGAACGACCTGATCGGGTCAGTCCCGGAACGTCTCGATCGAGGCGCCGAGCGAGATCAGCCGCTCCTGCAACTGCTCGTAGCCGCGGGCGATGATGTCGACGTTGCGGAGCACGCTCGTGCCCTTCGCCGCGAGCATCGCGAGCAGGATGACGACAGCCGGACGCAGGGCAGGCGGGCAGCTGACCTCGGCGCCGGACCAGTGCGTCGGGCCGGACACGTCGATGCGGTGCGGGTCCCGCAGGCGAACGTTCGCCCCGAGCCGCGTCAGATCCGTGAGGTGGATGGCGCGCCCCTCGTAGACCCAGTCGTGGATGAGGGTATCGCCCTCCGCGCACGCCGCGATCACGGCGAAGAACGGCAGGTTGTCGATGTTGAGGCCGGGGAACGGCATCGGGTGGATCTTGTCGATGGGGGCGTGCAACGCGGACGGGTGCACCGTCACGTCCACGAGCCTCGTCCGGCCGTTCGCCGCCGGGTACTCGGCCGTCCGCGTGTACCGCAGTCCCATCTCGCCGAGCGTTGCCAGCTCGATCTCCATGAACTCGATCGGCACGCGCGTCACGGTGATCTCCGACCCGGTGACGATGCCGGCCGTGAGCAGGCTCATCGCCTCCACCGGGTCCTCGCTCGGCCAGTAGTCGACGTCCTCGTTGATCTCGGATCGGCCCGTGATGCGCAGGGTCGTCGATCCGATGCCCTCGATCGTGATGCCGAGGAGCTCGAGGTAGAAGCAGAGGTCCTGGACCATGTAGTTGGGGCTCGCGTTGCGGATGACGGTCACGCCGTCGCGCACGGCGGCGGCCATGATCGCGTTCTCGGTCACGGTGTCACCGCGTTCGGTGAGCACAACGCTGATCTCGGTGGGGACGTCGGGGGAGACCGTCGCCTGGTACCAGCCGGAGGTGGCCTCGATGGCGAGGCCGAAGGGACGGAGCGCGATGAGGTGCGGCTCGACGGTGCGGGTGCCGAGGTCGCAGCCGCCGGCGTAGGGCAGGGCGAAGGAGTCGTAGCGTCCGAGGAGCGGACCGAGGAACATCAGGACGCTGCGCGTGCGGCGGCCGGCCTCCTCGTCGATCGCATCCAGGGTGAGCTGCTCCGGGACGATGATCTCGACATCGTTGCCGTCCGCCGACCAGGTGACGGCGACGCCCATGCTGCGCAGCACATCGATGATGCGGTCGACCTCGACGATGCGGGCGATGCCGTGGAGTGTTGTGCGCCCGCGGTTCATCAGCGCGGCGCACAGCAGGGCGACGGAGGCGTTCTTGCTGGACCGGACGGCGATCGTGCCGTGCAGCTGCTTGCCACCCTGCACACGGAGGTGCGAGTTCTTCTTCTGCTCGCCGAACGACACGATCTCGGAGTCCAGGGCGGCGCTGATGCGGCTGAGGAGGTCGATGCTGATGTTCTGGCTGCCCTGCTCGATCCGGTTGATCGCGCTCTGACTCGTGCCGACCCGCTCTGCGAGCTGCGCCTGCGTGAACTTGCGGCCCTGCCGGGCGCCTCTGATGAGCGCTCCGACCTGACGGAGGGGTGCTGCGGTGTCGACTCGATCGACCGATGCTGTATCTGCCATATCCGCACTCTATCTCAGATATGAGATAGCGCGCCCCACGATCGGCTACTTTTTCGAAGCGGCATCGACCGATACCCCGTGGGTGGTGTCAACAGGTGTCGCTTTGAAGAACGTCGCGTAGAGCGGGCCTGCGACGAGCCAGACGCCGACGACGAGCGTCAGACGGGACGCGATGCTCCACATCGGATCGCTGTTCGCCTCGTCGAGCGAGGTCGGGAAGCTCCACCCCGAGACCGCTTTCATGATGGCGATGCCGGCCATCGCGATCGCCCAGGCGAGCACGAGGCGTCGCCACTCCGCCCAGGCGTTCCTGACGTACACGGGCCCGGACTTCGGCTTCTTCACTGGCGCGGGGCCGCCCGCGAAACGATGTGCGAACCATCGGTCGGTCTTGGTGATCAGCGCGTGGCCGAACGCGATCGTGAAGCCCAGATACAGTGCGGCGAGCACATGGCTGAAGTTCGGTTCCTGGCCGCCGGCGAGATCGATCGCCGTGAGCGCGATGAGGACGAGGTCCACAACGGGGACACCGATGAGCATGATCGTGCTCAGCCGCCGCTGCCGCAGCAGGTACCGTACCGCAAGCCCGCCGAAGAGCAGGATCCAGAACGCTGCCTCCGCCCCGAGGATCGCCCAGATGAGTGGGCTCGTGCCGAACAGTTCCGTGAATGCGTCCATGATCCGATCCTCCGCTGGCGGCGTGCGCCGCACATCAGCAGTGCGGCCGATTTCGGCGCAGGACCCAGGGACGGCCTCTACGCAGAAGTGCGTAGACCGGGTCGTCCGTTCGTCGCTCGCGCCAGGCGTCGCACGCTGCTTGGATGGAGGCATGGCCTTCTTGACGCGCGTCCGCGGTTTCCTCACCCGGAATCGTGCTCATCTGGTGACGGTCGTCTGCGCGTTGATCTCGCTCATCGGTGTCGTCGGGCAGCTGCGGATCCAGTGGGTCGGTGCGCATCAGGCCGTGCCGATCTGGGTGGGCTTGAGCGTTCTGGCGGCCTTCGTCGTCATCCACCTGTTCCGGGAGCGGCAACCGGAGATGATGCTCATCGCAGGGTTCGCCCTCGCCATCGTGGAAGGGTTCGCAACGGGCAGCTCGAGCCTGGCAGCGCTCATCTTCCTGGGCGACCTGTTCTACGCAGCTGCGCTGTATTCACCGTCGAGGTGGATCGACGTGGCCGGGGTCGCGTTCGCGGTCATCGGCGTCGCCATGAGCATCCTGTTCTCCGTGCGGTGGAACGGGGCGTTCGGTGTCGCGCTTGCGACGATGCCGCTGCTCTACGGCACCTTCGTCTGGTGGGGGAGGGCCGTGCGGGCGCCGCGCCTCGAGGCAGAACGCGAGCGGACGAGGGCCGACGCCATCGAGCGCGCCGCCGACGCGCTGCGCTACGACGCCGTGCTCCAGGAGCGGCTCGGCATCAGCCGGGAACTGCACGATGTCATCGCCGGTCATCTCTCGGCCATCGCGATGCAGTCGAGCGCTTCACTCGAACGCGCCCCGGTCGACGGTGAGCGGATGCGCAGGAGCATGGAGGCGATCAGGCAGAGCAGCATCGATGCGCTCGCCGACATGCGGGTGATGATCGACGTGCTCAGGACGGAGCGGAGTGCACCGGGATCATTGCATGATCTCGACCGTACGGTCGCAGTCGCGCGGGCGAACGGCCTCACCGTCCGCCTCGACGTGCCGGAGCAGGGATCGTTGTCCGAACTCTCGGCGGAGTCGTCGCTCGTCGCGTACCGGGTGCTGTCCGAATCGCTCACGAACGTCGCGAAGCACGCACCGGGCGCCACGGTCGACGTCGCCATCCACATCGACCGCACGATGCTGCGGGTCACCGTCGCCAATCCGGTCGCCCAAACCAGGCGGAACCGTCCGACCGGGTTCTCCGGCGGTGTCGGCCTCATCGGCCTCGCCGAGCGCGCTCGCCTCGCCGGGGGTGCGCTCCGCGCCGGTCTCGACGACGGGCGCTGGGTCGTCCACGCCGACATCCCACTCACCCACGACCGGGCGGAGGCCGCCGCATGACCATCAGACTGCTCCTCGCCGACGACCACTCCGCCGTCCGCGCCGGGCTCCGGGTGCTCCTCGACGACGCCGACGACATCGAGATCGTCGGCGAGGCAGGCAACGGGGTCGAGGCCGTCGAACTCGCGGAGGTGCTTCGTCCTGACGTTGTGCTGATGGACGTGCAGATGCCGCGGATGACGGGCGTCGAGGCCACATCGGCCATCGTCTCCGGTGACGACCCTCCGCGGGTCATCGTGCTCACGACGTTCGCGATCGATCAGTACGTCGATGAAGCGCTCGCCGCCGGTGCAAGCGCGTTCCTGTTGAAGACGGTGTCGTCCGGCGCGCTCGTCGATGCCATCAGACGGGTGCACGACGGCGAGGCCGTCCTGGCGCCCGAGGTCACCAGGCGGGTGATCGACCGTCTGACCGCTGCGCCGAGCGCACACCAGCCAGCGGCGCGGGAGCCGCTTGCAGCGCAGACCGCACGCTTCCCCGGGCTCGACGACCTCACGCCGCGGGAGCGCGAGGTGCTCGCGCTCGTCGGTGACGGTCTCAGCAACGCGGACGTCGCGAAGTCGCTCGTCCTGTCGGAGGCGACCGCGCGGACGCACGTCTCGCGGGTGCTCGCGAAGCTCGGGGTCGCATCGCGGGTGCAGGCGGCGATCATCGCCCATCGTGCCGGGGTCGTTCGCGATTCGCCCGCGCAGCCTCCGGCGTAGTACGATCACGCCATGGCACGTTTCCAGGTTCAGGGTTCTTCGCGGGCGCTTCAGCTCCGCGCCCTCCGCCGTGACGTCCAGGCCCGCGCTTCGCGCGCTACCGCAGAGCGACGATAGGCGACCCCGAACCCCGACACGTGCAGGACACGTCGGGATCACAACGGGAGTCGCCGGATCCACCATCGTCGTCCACTCAATAAGGTAGAGCCATGTCTTTCTCTGTAGCTGTGGCCGGAGCATCCGGCTACGCGGGAGGCGAGCTGCTGCGGCTGCTCGCCGAGCACCCCGACTTCGAGGTGCGGACGGTGACCGCGAACGCCAACGCCGGTCAGCCCCTCATCGCCGTCCAACCGCACCTGCGGTCCCTCCGTCACCTGACGCTCAGCCCGACGACGCCTGACGTGCTCGCGGGACACGACGTCGTCTTCTTCGCGCTGCCGCACGGCATGTCCGGCGAGTACACCGATGCGCTCCCGCCCGAAACGCTCGTGATCGACTGCGGCGCGGACCACCGGTTGACTGATGAAGCCGATTGGGCCGCGTTCTACGGCGGCGACTACTACGGCGCCTGGACCTACGGGGTCCCGGAGCTGCAGACGGGTGCCGGACGGGGACGCGATGCGATCGCCACGTCGAAGCGGATCGCCGCCCCCGGATGCAACGCGAGCACGGTCGCGCTCTCACTCGCACCCGGGATCGCAGCTGGTGTCATCGAACCGCTCGACATCGTCACGGTCCTGGCGGTCGGCCCGTCCGGCGCAGGCAAGAGCCTCAAGGTCAACCTGCTCGCGAGTGAGATCCTCGGTTCGGCGAACCCGTACGCCGTCGGCGGTTCGCATCGGCACATCCCCGAGATCGCCCAGGGCCTGCGGGCGGCCGGCGCGGATCGGGTGACGCTGTCGTTCACGCCGGTCATCGTGCCGATGTCGCGTGGCATCCTCGCGACGTCCACTGCGCGCATCGTCCCCGGCACGACGCCGGAGCAGATCCGCGCGGCCTGGGAGGACGCATACGGTGACGAACCGTTCGTGCAGCTCCTGCCGGCCGGCAGTTTCCCGCGGACCGCGGACGTGCTCGGCGCGAACACCGCACTCATGGGCATCGCCGTCGACGAGGCGGCGGGACGGGTCGTCGTTGTGACGGCCGTCGACAATCTCGTCAAGGGGACCGCCGGAGCGGCGATCCAATCTGCGAACATCGCGCTCGGGCTGCCCGAGACGACCGGACTGAGTGTGAATGGAGTGGCACCGTGAGTGTGACAGCAGCAGCAGGATTCGTTGCGGCAGGCGTCGAGTGCGGGCTCAAACAGTCCGGCGGTCTCGACCTCGCGGTGGTGCAGAACGTCGGTCCGTTGCAGAATGCTGCGACGGTCTTCACGAGCAACCGGTGCAAGGCCAACCCCGTCCTGTGGAGTGAGCAGGTCATGGCCGACGGGATCGTCTCGGCGATCGTCCTGAACTCGGGTGGCGCGAACTGCTACACTGGCGCGATCGGCTTCCAGACGACGCACGAGACGGCGGAGTCCGTCGCAGAACGCCTCGACATCTCGGCCGGCGACGTGCTCGTCTGTTCGACGGGGCTCATCGGCGACCAGCTCGACCTCGACAAGCTCAAGGCAGGCGTCTGGGACGCTACCCGCTCGGTCGGGGAAGACGGTTCGAGCGAAGCGGCCGGACTCGCGGCGGCGCGGGCCATCATGACGACCGACACGAAGCCGAAGCAGGCGACGCATCGTTCGGCGGCCGGCTGGACCGTCGGCGGCATGGCCAAGGGCGCCGGAATGCTCGCACCTGGGCTCGCCACGATGCTCGTCGTCATCACGACCGACGCCGTCCTCACCTCCGCCGAGCTCGATGCGGCGCTCCGCCGGGCGACCAGGGTCACCTTCGACCGCCTGGACTCGGACGGATGTATGTCGACCAACGACACAGTCGCCCTGCTCGGCTCCGGCGCGAGTGGCGTCGAACCGAGCGTCGACGAGTTCGCAGCGGCGCTCACCGAGGTCTGCCAGGACCTCACGCTGCAGTTGCAGGCGGACGCGGAGGGCGCATCGCACGACATCGCCATCGAGGTCGTCAACGCCGTCTCGGAGCAGGATGCCGTCGACGTCGCCCGCGCCGTCTCGCGCAGCAACCTCTTCAAGGCCGCGATCTTCGGCAACGACCCCAACTGGGGCCGGGTGCTCGCGGCGGTCGGGACGACCTCGGCGGAGTTCGAACCGTACGGCATCGACGTCGCGATTAACGGTGTGCAGGTCTGCACCGCCGGGGAGCCGGACCAGCCGCGCGAGCTCGTCGATCTGCAGCCGCGAGCCGTCCACATCCTGATCGATCTGCACGCCGGAGCCGAGCGGGCGACCATCTGGACGAACGACCTCACGCACGACTACGTGCATGAGAACAGCGCGTACTCGAGCTGATCATGACGGAGTATCGCGAGAATTCCCCTGAGGAGGCCGCCACCAAGGCGGAGACCCTCATCGAATCGTTGCCGTGGTTGAAAGCGTTCCACGACCAGATCATCGTGGTGAAGTTCGGCGGCAACGCGATGGTGAGCCCGGAGCTCGCCGAGGCGTTCGCCGAGGACATGGTCTACCTGCGCTACGCGGGACTGCGCCCCGTGGTCGTCCACGGCGGCGGTCCGCAGATCTCGGCGATGCTCGAACGACTCGACATCCACAGCGAGTTCCGCGGCGGATACCGGGTGACGACTCCTGAGGCGATGAACGTCGTGCGGATGGTGCTCACCGGTCAGGTCAACCCTGAGCTGGTCGGGCGGATCAACGAGCACGGCCCGCTCGCAGCAGGCATCTCCGGTGAGGACGCCGGCCTGTTCGGCGCCGTCCGTCGCGCCGCACTCGTCGACGGTGAACCGGTGGACATCGGGCTCGTCGGCGACGTGGTCTCCGTCGACCCGAGCTCCGTTCAGGCATACATCGACGCCGGCAACATCCCGGTCGTCTCCTCCATCGCGCCCGACCTCGACCACCCGGGGCAGTCGCTCAACGTCAATGCCGATGCGGCTGCCGCTGCGCTCGCCGTTGCGCTCGGCGCCGCGAAGCTCGTCATCCTGACCGATGTCGCCGGACTCTACAGCGACTGGCCGAACCAGGACTCGCTCGTGTCGCAGATCACCACCACGGAACTGCGCGAGCTGCTGCCCTCGCTCGAATCGGGCATGATCCCGAAGATGAGCGCGTGCCTCGACGCGGTCGACGGCGGTGTCGCGAAGGCGGCGATCATCGACGGTCGCGTCCCACACTCCATCCTGCTCGAGGTGTTCACTCAGAACGGCTCTGGCACCGAGGTCGTCCCGGAAGGATCACCCGCATGACTGACTGGCGGACTCGTGTCGAACGCGACATGATGCGCACCTTCAACACCCCGCTCGCGATGCTGACGCGCGGCGAGGGCTGCCACGTCTGGGACGCCGACGGGAACCGATACCTCGACTTCCTCGCCGGCATCGCGGTCAACTCGCTCGGCCACGCCCACCCGGCGTTCGTCGGCGCGATCACGAGGCAGGCCGGCACGATCGCGCACGTGTCGAACTACTTCTCAAGCCCGCCACAGCTGGAACTGGCCGAGCGCCTCAAGCGACTCGCCGGTGCCGGCGAAGGCGGACGGGTGTACTTCGCGAACTCCGGAGCAGAGGCGAACGAGGCGGCGATGAAACTCGCACGTCTGAACCGCGGAGATGGAACGCGCACGCGCATCATCACGCTGGAGAACTCCTTCCACGGCCGCACGATGGGGGCGCTCGCCCTCACAGGCAAGCCAGCGCTGCAGGAGGCGTTCCACCCCCTCCCCGGTGGTGTGGAGCACATCGAGACCACGATCGAAGCGTTGGAGCGGACGATCGACGCCACCGTCGCTGCGTTCTTCGTCGAGCCGATCAAGGGCGAGGCCGGGGTGCTCGACCTTCCAGAGGGCTACCTGCAGCGTGCGCGCGAGCTGACCGAGGAGCACGGTGTGCTGCTCATCATCGATGAGATCCAGACCGGTGCCGGCCGCACCGGCGAGTGGTTCGGCTTCCAGCACGCGGGGATCGTTCCGGACGCGATCACGGTGGCGAAGGGCATCGGCGGCGGCATGCCGATCGGTGCGCTCATCACCTTCGGTGACGCTTCGGAGTTGTTCGGGCCCGGGCAGCACGGCAGCACCTTCGGCGGCAATCCGCTCGCGACGGCGACCGCGAACGCGGTGCTCGAAGAGATCGAGCGTGCCGGGCTCCTGGAGAACGCCACGAAGCGCGGCGCAGAGATCAGCGACTTCCTGCGTTCGCTCGACACCGATCTCATCGAGGGCGTCCGCGGTCAGGGCCTGCTCATCGGCGTGGCCCTGAGCAAGCCCATCGCGGCTGAGATCTCCGCAGCGGCGCTCGCGCACGGGCTCATCATCAACGCCCCGAACGCGACGAGCCTCCGCATCGCGCCGCCGCTCATCATCGGCGACGCCGAGATCGAGGAGTTCACCGGACTCTTCCGAGCGGCTCTCGCAGCAGTCGACGCCTGACGGCACACCACCACGACAGACATCTCCGACGAACGGACAGCAACGACATGACCCGCCACTTCCTCCGCGACGACGACCTCAGCCCGGCCGAGCAGGCGCAGATCCTCGATCTCGCCGCAGAGCTCAAGCGAGACCGCTTCTCCCGGAAGCCGCTCGCCGGTCCGCAGACCGTCGCCGTCATCTTCGACAAGTCCTCGACCAGGACGCGCGTCTCGTTCGCCGTCGGCATCGCGGACCTGGGCGGTTCGCCGCTCATCATCTCGACCGCGAGCAGCCAGCTCGGCGGCAAGGAGACCGCGGCCGACACCGCGCGCGTGCTCGAACGCCAGGTCGCCGCGATCGTGTGGCGCACGTACGCGCAGTCTGGGCTCGAAGAGATCTCGGCCGGTACGACCGTTCCCGTGGTGAACGCGCTGTCCGACGACTTCCACCCCTGCCAGCTCCTCGCCGATCTGCTCACGATCCGTGAGCACAAGGGCGAGCTCGCCGGCCTGACGCTGTCGTTCTTCGGTGATGGCGCGAGCAACATGGGCCACTCCTACCTCCTCGCAGGCGTGACGGCCGGCATGCACGTGCGGATCGCTGCTCCGGCCGACTTCTCGCCGGCGCAGCACGTCGTCACCGATGCGATCGCGATCGCTGCGGAGACGGGCGGCTCCGTCACGATCACAACGGACCCTGCGGAAGCAGCTGCCGGCTCCGACGTGATGATCACCGACACCTGGGTCTCGATGGGCAAGGAGGACGAGAAGGCTGCACGCGTCGCGACCTTCGGCTCCTACCGGGTCGACCGTGCCCTGATGAGCCTCGCGAAGGACGACGCGGTGTTTATGCACTGCCTCCCTGCCGACCGCGGGTTCGAGGTCGAGGCCGAGGTCATCGACGGCCCGCAGAGCATCATCTGGGACGAGGCGGAGAACCGGCTGCACGCGCAGAAGGCGCTCCTCGTCTGGCTGCTCGAGCAGAACGCGGCCTGACCACCCGCAGCAAACCCGGTGTGCGGACGACGTGCACCCACCATCGTTTCCAGATCAGGAGAATCCAGTGGCCGACCACAATCCAGCGTCTGACCAGAATCCAGCGGCGCAGCAGAACCGAGCCGGAGAATCCGGCGCCCTCTGGGGCGGCCGGTTCACGACCGGGCCGTCCCCGGAGCTCGCGCGGCTGAGCAAGTCGACGCAGTTCGACTGGGTGCTTGCCGGATACGACATCGCCGGCTCCCGTGCGCACGCCAAGGCGCTCGCCTCTGCCGGGTACCTGGACGACGCGGAGCTCGCCGGGATGCTGCGCGCGCTCGACGTCCTCGACGCCGACGTCGCAAGCGGCGCGTTCGTCGCAGCGGAGGACGACGAGGATGTGCACTCGGCGCTCGAACGCGGGCTCGTCGAGCGCGCCGGCAAGGAACTGGGCGGCAAGCTGCGCGCCGGTCGGAGCCGCAACGACCAGATCGCGACGCTCGTCCGTCTGTACCTGATCGACAACGGCCGGGCCATCGCGCGGCAGGTCGTGGACCTCATCGATGCGATCGTCTCGCAGGCGGAAGCCCACCCGACCGCGGTGATGCCCGGGCGCACGCACCTGCAGCACGCGCAGCCGGTGCTCCTCGCGCACCACCTGCTCGCGCACGCCTGGCCGCTCACGCGGGATCTGGAGCGTCTGCGCGACTGGCTGGCCCGCGCGAGCGCTTCTCCCTACGGCTCCGGTGCACTCGCCGGCAGCTCGCTCGGCCTCGACCCGGTGCTCGTCGCTTCGGAGCTCGGCCTCGACCGTCCGACCGAGAACTCGATCGACGCGACCGCGAGCCGCGACGTCGTCGCCGAATTCGCATTCATCACCTCGCTCATCGGCATCAACCTCTCCCGGTTCGCCGAGGAGATCGTCCTGTGGAACACGCGGGAGTTCGGCTTCGTGACGCTGCACGACGGGTACTCGACGGGTTCGAGCATCATGCCTCAGAAGAAGAACCCGGACATCGCCGAACTCGCCCGCGGGAAGTCCGGGCGTCTGATCGGCAACCTGTCCGGCCTCCTCGCGACGCTCAAGGGCCTCCCGCTCGCGTACAACCGCGACCTGCAGGAGGACAAGGAGCCGGTCTTCGACTCGGTCGAGACGCTCGAGGTGCTGTTGCCGGCGTTCACCGGCATGGTCGCGACGCTCTCGTTCGACACCGACCGGATGCGCTCGCTCGCACCGCAGGGCTTCTCGCTCGCGACCGATGTTGCCGAGTGGCTCGTCAAGCAGGGCGTTGCGTTCCGCGACGCGCACGAGATCAGCGGTTCGCTCGTGCGGTACTGCGAGGAGCGCGGGCTCGACCTGCACGAGCCGGACGATGCGGCGTTGGCCTCGGTCTCCGAGCACCTCACGCCGGCCGTTCGCAGTGTGCTCACGGTCGACGGCTCGATCGGCAGCCGCCTCGGCGCAGGCGGGACGGCGCCCGAGCGCGTCGCGGACCAGCTGCGCACGATGGTGACGCGCGTCGGTGAGCTGAACCTCGCCCTCGGCCTCTGATCAGGACGCTCTGCCGTCCAGTTCGGTGACACGATGACGTCCAGGGGAGCGTTGCGCAGGTTGACGGCCGGATCGGCCGTCGACGTCGGACCGCGCCTCCTCGGGGCGATCGTCGAGCATCGTACGGAGGAAGGCGTCGTCGCGGTCCGGATCACCGAGGTCGAGGCCTACCTGGGCACGGGGGAGGACCCCGGCTCGCACGCCCACCGCGGTGAGACGCCTCGGACGGTGCCGATGTTCGGTCCGCCCGGCCATCTCTACTGCTATTTCACCTACGGCATGCACACGTGCATGAACGTCGTGTGTTCGCCGAAGGGTGAGGCGTCTGCGGTGCTGTTGCGCGCCGGCGAGGTCGTGGACGGCATCGATCTCGCCCGTCTGCGGCGTGGTCCTCGGGCTGTGGACCGTGACCTCGCGCGCGGCCCGGCGCGGCTGGTCGTCGCACTCGGTGTCTCACTCGGCCAAACCGGTGCAGATCTCGAAGCCGAGCCGTTCGCGATCACGCTTCCGTCTGAACCTCTTCCGTTCGCCAGCGGGCCGCGTACCGGCGTGAGCGGCCCGGGCGGCGGCGTCGCGTTCCCGTGGCGGTTCTGGTTGCCGGGCGAGCGGAGCGTCTCACCGTACAAGCGGCACCCGAAGTCGGACGACTGATCCTGACGCCGATCCCACGGAGACGGATCAGCGCGTGGACGTTCGGCTGGGACTCAGGCGCGGGCGAGCAGCACGATGGCGGCTGCGCCGCATGCCCACAGCAGGCTGGCGAGGCTGCCGATGATGAACCGCTCGCGCGCTTCGGCCGAATCGAGTTCGGTGAACCGCCCGACGCCCTTGATGGCGACGAGGACCGCGATGGCTTCCGGGTACCCCGCGAACAGTGCGGCCACAACGGCGATGCGTTCCAGTACACCGATCGTGGTGCCGCCGCGGAGCACCTCCTTGCTCTGCACGATGATGCCGCCGTGCTGCCCGTCGACGCTGCCGCGACTCGCGAGGGCGAGCACGGTCGACGCCGCTGGTCCGCCGCCGACGACGGCGACGACGAGCGCCAGGAATCCGAGCACGGTGATGCTCCCTCCGGCCGCCGGGGCGTTCGACCCGAGGAGGAGGACGATGCTCGCGAGGGTCATGCCGGCCGTCAGCGCGACGAACACCCGCGCCCGGCTCACCCAGCTGAGCACGGAGAACAGCATGGCGCTTCCGGTGAAGCCGATGGCGCTCATCCAGAAGTCGGCGCTCGCAGCCGCGGGGAAGATGTTCATCGAGGTCCTGCTCCCGTTCTCTCGTCCAGCTGTTCCAGCAGTCTGACAGCGGCCTCCGACGCGGACTGTTCCGCCCGGACTCCCGCAGCGCTGACCCTCCGGCTGACCGAGCTCTCACTCAGCCCGAGCTGTTCGGCGATCTCCGTCTGGGTGGTGCCTTCGGCGAGCAGATCCGCGACCTGCCAACCTCCTGCGGTCCGTCGCTGGCGCAGCATGAGGATGAGGACGAGGAAAGCCTCGATGTCCTCGCCCGACTGGGCTGTCGCCCGGTGGTCCTGATGGTTCCCGGGTTCCACGGGCTCCGCGGGTGTTTCGGACGAGGCGGTGAAGGCGAATCGTGTTGGTGCCTTCTTGGCTCGTTCGACGGCGTCGCGTGCCGCATAGAACGCCGGTCCGGTCGCGACCCTGGTCTCTGCCGGGAGCGGGGTGCGGATCGCTCCCTGGCCGAGGCCGACGCTCCAGGCGCCGTCGCGGGTGAGTTCGAGGGCGAGGGCGATCGCGGTGGCGGCGTCGGCGGTGATGACCTGGATCTCGTCGCCGGCGGTGCGATCGGCCGGGAGGGCGAGCTGGTCTGCGTGCCGTTCGTGGATGGCGGCGAGCGCTTGCCCGGCGAGATCCTCGGTCGTGCGGCTGGCGACCTGGTCGGCGATGATGACGAACACAGTGCTCCTTGCGTGCGGTTCTCCCTCACCCTACGCCAACCGCGCGAAACGTGCAGTAATTTCTGCAACTCTTCAAACTTGCATAAATTTCGACAACTCCAACGTCTTGTCGCCAGAAGGACAAGTTGCCGAGAGTGTGGGCCGGTCGCCCAGTGGACGCGCTGGTACTGTTGCAACCGTGTCGAACCTCGCTCTTTCCGCCCAGCACAACGATCCAGCCTTCGAAGACGTCTGGGAAGAACTCGTCTGGCGCGGCCTCGTGCACGTGTCCACCGATGCAGCGGAGCTGAAGGAGCTCCTGGCCGGTCCGCCCATCACGTACTACTGCGGGTTCGACCCCACCGCACCGAGCCTGCACCTCGGCAACCTGGTGCAGATCCTGCTCCTGCGCCGGCTGCAGCTCGCCGGACACAAGCCGCTCGGCCTCGTCGGCGGCTCGACGGGTCTCATCGGCGACCCGCGCCCGAGCGCGGAGCGCACGCTGAACACCAAGGACACCGTTGCGGAGTGGGTCGGCTACCTGAGCGCCCAGGTGCAGCGCTTCCTGAGCTTCGAGGGCGAGAACGCCGCTCGGATGGTCAACAACCTCGACTGGACGGCCCCGCTGTCCGCCATCGACTTCCTGCGTGAGATCGGCAAGCACTACCGGGTCGGCACGATGCTGAAGAAGGACGCCGTCAGCGCGCGTCTGAACTCCGACGCCGGCATCAGCTACACCGAGTTCAGCTACCAGATCCTCCAGGGACTCGACTACCTCGAGCTCTACCGGACCTACGGATGCGTGTTGCAGACCGGTGGCAGCGACCAGTGGGGCAACCTCACAAGCGGAACGGACCTCATCCACCGGGTGGAGCGGGGGAGCGCGCACGCCATCGGCACGCCGCTCATCACCAACTCGGACGGCACGAAGTTCGGCAAGAGCGAGGGCAACGCCATCTGGCTCGATCCTGAGATGACGAGCCCCTACGCGTTCTACCAGTTCTGGCTCAACACCGATGACGCCGACGTCGTCGAGCGCCTCAAGATCTTCACCTTCTTCGATCGCGCGGAGATCGAGCGCCTGGCCGAGGCCACGGCGACCGAACCGTTCAAGCGCGAGGCCCAGCGCACGCTGGCATACGCGGTGACGTCGCTCGTCCACGGCGATGATGCGACCGACGCGGTCGTCGCGGCGTCCCAGGCGCTCTTCGGGCAGGGCGATCTCGCATCGCTCGATCAGAAGACACTGCGGCAGGCGATTCTGGAACTCCCGCACACAAGTGCCGGCGCCGGGACGACCGTCGTCCAGACGCTCGTCGACACCGGACTCACCGGCAGCCTCAGCGACGCCAGGCGCGCGATCGCCCAGGGCGGGGTCTCGGTCAACAACGTCAAGATCGAGGATGCGGACGCCGTGCTCGACGGTCGCTTCCTCGACGGCGGCATCGCGGTGCTCCGCAGGGGCAAACGATCGCTGGCCGGTGTGCTCGCCGCCGAAGCGGAACCGGCGAGCTGATTCCGGACGAGTCGGCACAGGGGAGGTCGCTCCAGATGCAGTTGTGTGCGGTCTGCGGCACTGAGATCACCGATGCGCGCGCGGGCGTCTGCCCGAGCTGCGGATCGATGGTCGCCCCGGCCGAGGTGCCGGCGGAGCCAACCGCGTCCGACGTCGTCACTCCCGAACCGGGAGCAGTAGAGTCCGAACCGGCGGCTGTCGAGGTCGAACCTGTAGCTGCTGAGTCTGAACCGACACCAGCCGAGTCTGAACCGACAGCAGCCGCGGCGCCCGTGCCGCAATCGGATGCCGTGCCGGTCATCGAACCGTCCGGTGTCCAGACGCCGGTATCCGCTCCTGCTCCGCCGACCGTGCCGACCGCACCGGTCGAGCCGACGCAGACGATCGTCACTGGCGCCATCGCGGCCGTTCACGCGAACGGTCCGTCCCTCCAGTGGCACCCCGATTCGCTGCCGAAGGCGAAGGCCCCCCGCTCCAGGCGCACCTTCTGGCTCATCGCCGGTGGGATCGCGCTCGCGGTCATCGCCGCAATCGTCGCGATCATGCTCGTGGTGAGTTCGCTCAGCTTCACCCGCGTCGAGGGCGTTGTGCTCCTCCGTGACCTGTCGGCCAAGCCGACGGTTGGTGGATGGCAGCTCGACAACCCGCTGGTGGACGAGGTCCCGCGCGGTTCGAGCGTCTACGTCAACGGGTACACCGCCGGCGAGGAGTCGGCGCTCTTCGTGTGGTCGGCTGATCGTCCGAGCGGTGCGACGGACACTGCGTCCGCCCACCCCGCGGGGGAGACCGTCATCGGGCTCGTCGACACGGTCACCGGACATGAACTCTGGACCCGTCAGGTGACGGAACTCTCGGCGGACTTCGCCCCGTATGACACCCCGGTCGTCGTCTCTCCGCCGAACTCGGTCGACATCGTCGTCAGCCAGGGCGATGTGATGGTGTCCCTCGCGAGAAGCAACGGTCGCGTCGTCTCGAGTTCGACGGCGCACTCGAGTGTGGAAGGTCTCGGGTTCCCCGATTTCGCAGCGCCGGCGAGTTTCGCGCCGGCCCTCGGCGGCGACCTCCTCATCACTTCGACGCGTGATGGCGTCGGGACGGTCGGACGCTATTCGTCCACCGATCTCGAGCGACCGCTCTGGGAAGTGACGGGATCCCCGGCCGAACGCCCGGTCGTCGCCGGAGACAAGCTGTTCTACGACGGCACGGTGTATGCGCTCTCGACCGGGAAGGCCGTGGACTGGAAGGGCGATCTCGACTGGTACTACCAGGAGGTCGGCACCCAGCTCATCGCGATCGACTATTCCGGCAACGAGAGGACGGCTCACGGCATCGATGCCCGCACCGGCGAAACGACCTGGACGGTCAAGCAGGCGCTGCCCGTGGTGATCGACGCATCTGGGCTGCTCGTTGTGGCCGATCAGTCCGGGGGAGACGTTCGCCGTCTCGACCCGTCGAACGGATCGATCGAGTGGCGCAGCGATGTGACGAGCACGTGGACAGGCGCATACACGGTTGGCGGGATGATCATGCTCTCCGACGGGGACAACGGATACACCGGGATCGATGCGGACTCCGGGCGGAAGCAGTACACCTCCTCTGCCGCCGATGGAAGCCTCATCGGATTCAGCGACAGCACGCTCTTCCTCACCCTGGACGATCGACTCGTCGCCTACGACGCGCAGACAGGGAAACGGCTCTGGCGAGTGAGCGCTCCCGGCGACGAGTACGGGTTCGCGGCCTGGGGAGGGGCGCCGATGGCAGTCGCCGCCCAACAGTCGGCGCATTCCACGAAGCCCGCGGTACTGGGCGTCGGAGCCGACTGAACCGCGGATCCGCGTGTTTCCGGGCGACACGCCCGGGCTGCGTGCGGGATTTGCGGGGTATGCGGGATCCACGTAAAGTAATCACT